>DATW01000029.1 GCA_002504845.1 Euryarchaeota archaeon UBA250
CCCTCTCGATATAGCAGCGTCACTGCTGCGATGTCCATGCCTTCGTCTGCAGCAGACTTCAGATGATCGCCTGCTAGAACTCCCAAGCCACCGGAGTATGTGTGCAACTCGCTGTACAGGCCTATTTCGGCACTTAGATAGGCAATCAAAAACAACCCTCCGTCTAATCTTCTATCTCAGCGTCCGAATGCCCATCTTCCATATCGTCGGAGGATGGCCTTCTCGTGCCTTGTAAGACAAGGATCGCCGCGGCTAGGACGATGACTACCAAAATTAAGGGGGTGATCAATGAATTTGTTTCTGAATCCTGATCGTCTTCGCCCGTATCCGTGCCATTCCCATTCTGTGTGCCATTGTTTACTTGCGTGTCTGATATGGTGCCAGATTCGATTAGAAGCATGGAAGCGACATTTCCAGCTACATCCGTGGCATGTAGTGTCACTGTGTGATTGCTCGCCGGTACAGCCAGAGAGTAGCGATGGACTTGTTCTGTTGGATAATCCGACTCATCGCCAATATCGGCAGACGAACAAGATACGCTCGTACATACCTCGACGAGTATAGAAGATGGCTCAGTTGTGAAGAAGGTCAAGTGGTAAGCACCATCATCGACTTCGTACTCAGCGCCCAGTATCTCAGGGGCTTCGGCATCAATCTCTTCAGAGGTAGTGAATGATGCGCTAACACTCACATCGTCCGCACTGATTGTTACGGTGTATTCTTCCCCCGGGCTCATGCCTGAAATGACGTATACGTGGTCCGAGCTGGATGATGCCCACGACTCGCCCATAACCTCGCCGCCGTCACCGGTTACACGAACATCCATCTGACCGGATTTTGCAGAGGACCATGTCAACAATGCAGAGTTACCAGTTACTTCGCTTACGGTCAATCCGTATACCTGCTGTTCGATGGGAGGCAGTTCAAGGCCATGGAGTTCGGCATAGGTCATCGTGTTGACGTCATACGAGTTTAGCATGGCCGCTTGGTCTACACTTTCGGGTAGGAGCACGTCCCAGATGGTTGAGTGGTATTTCTGCAAGTTAGTCGGATTCGCAGGCGCGCCTCCTCCAGCAACCCACGTAGAGGCCGTTTCATCGACAGCACGGAGCTTCCCCTCGCCATACCCGTCTTGGCTGCCCACTACTATGATGAATCTAGATGTGGCAAGATCCCCTCCGATTATCGATTTCGAGATCGTCGCGACAATCGTATTTGTTTCTGGATTCGCCTGAGCCTCTATGCCCGTGGTTATCCGTGTCGATGATTCGTGAGTCATGCCATAGACCGGCCCCGCCTCGCCCACAAGCATGACTGCAGACTCCCAACCCCATTCCGGGGATGTCTTTGCGTATGTGCCTGGCAACAAGTCCTGATTGCCACCTGGCGCCGAATCCACATAGATCTGGATATTTGCATGGGACCACCCCCACATCATATTCCAGTTATTGGTAATCTCAGCCATCGTGAATGTGAATCTCACATTCCATGCACTCTGTTCGATCATCGCATGCTCAAGATCGAACAGACCCGCTCCAGGTGCAAAATCCCCTGCCAGCGGGTACGTGTAGTCGCCATCCCCCGTCTCATCGCCAGCCGGGTCTTGCATGTCGAGAATTTTGACCCACGACTCTAGATTAGGCATAGAAATCTGCATCGGTGGCGATGGTGCCAATTCGATATCCGCCCCTCCTCCAGCGGCTCTACTTTGGTATACGCTGCTAACGATGCGAAGTCTGGTGAAACCATTCGGCTCCAAATCAGCAGTAGACCATGGTATCTCTACCTCGAAGACCTCATCAGCTACAATCAGCCCCAACGCCCCCTGTGACTCAATTGACCATTCTTCGTTACCCTGTGATTGGAATGTGTTGTACGTCATACGCCCATCGTTTCGGAGCTGATTGAAATCAAACCACAGCATCTTCGTAGTTGGCATGTTCAAAGGTTCCATCCCGTAGTACGTGTGGAAGTTTGCCTGAGCGACATTGTTGTCAACTGCATTGGGCGCCATGAGATAAATTTGGATGTGGGGTGTTCCGCCTTCGTATGAATCTGGATCCAAGTATGAATCGATATCTCCCACGCCTATCTTCAGGTGTATGCTGCCCGTATCATGGCCTATCTCTATGCTTGTTATGTCAGTCGCATCACCACCGCTGCCTACATCGTATTCGGCAGCAGAGTTCCATTCTCCCGGGAATGATAGGCCATCGTAGAATGGCTCCATCAAGCCACCTGATGGCCTTGTTGGCGTGGCTACGTTTCCGGAGAGGTCTAGAAGATCCGGGGGTAGCTCCACGCCCAGACTCTCATATATGGTTCTGAGATGGGTCCTGAAGAGTGCATCGAACTGCGAATCATCTCCAGAGTCTTGGTCTGCACCGTACCACCAGAACCAATCACTCCCCTGAGCAGCCATTAGAGCATGCTTAGCGGCTGGAAGACCAGGATTGTCCGGCTGATCATTCAGGACCTGCATGTATGCATCTCTTGCAGCCACCAAGCGATGCCATCCAATCGACTCCTCTTCCTCGCCCGCCCAAGTGGACAAGTCCCCTTGAATCCATGAGCCCGTAGCAAGCTCTTCCAATCTCGGAAGTTGAGCCGTTCCTTTCTCTTCGAGATACTGTCCCGGGGTCATGGTTCTGATTGTCGGATGATCCTGCAGTGCATCGAACCATTCGTGAAGGAATTCCCTGCCATTGTCACTAGAACCGAAACCGCTCATGAAAAGCCAATTCTCGCCATCAGCGGCTACTGTTAGTAAGTGGTCCTCTGGATTCCCTCCAGCATTTATGATGTCACTTCTCCTGCTCTCCACCTGCGAGATGAAATCGGCCACAGCATCTTCCACATCCATGTCTCCATACGTGAATGCAATCCTGTCAGATATCCCCGTCTCCCTAAACACCATCATCATCTCTTGCCCTCCTGATTCAACCATCCAGGGGGACGTGATGTCCATGGTAGAGGCGTCAGATGGATTCCCTCCGCCCAACTTGACAGACTGGGACAGAACTTGCTTGTCGCTAACAGCCCACTGTATGCCGTTATCTGCCATCGGTGCGATTACCGCCTGTGAGACCGCTTGTTCGGAGGGCCACATGCCGCTAGGTCTGATTCCCGTGCTGGCCTCGAAAAGATCCAGTCCTTCCGAGACTTGACTCTCCACATCAGATATCCACGCATTCTTCTCAACTGGTATCCCGTCTTCCATAGTCCAGCCTGGCATGGCTAGGAGTGGCATAATCGGATGGTATTTCGGAGTCGTTGTCAGCTCTACTTGTGATGTATTAGCTAGATTTGAGTACAATGGCATAACATTGAGCATCTGTTCGCTCTGATATGAAAGAACTGTCTCAAGGTCATTCATGGTGTATGGCGCTTGTTTCTCAAATATCGATTGCATTTCGGCACTTGCAGCAGTTTCTGCTAGCAGGTAATCATAATCGCCCATTACCAATGGACCAGAGTTCTGGAAGAGATGGAATAGGACTGTGGCGTCAAGGAGGTGCTGAGGGTGGAATATGACTGACGATTTAGGCCCACGCGAATCACCAGGAGCGGCTTGATACGCCCTAACGAATGAAGGATCGCTGTTGTCTCTCCCATCTTTGAGGGCCCCGAATGAACTGCTAGCTGGCTCCATCCACCCCAATTCCGGGTGCTCTCCATCGACGTCATACACCCATGGTTGAATCCTGAAGTATTCGAACATCATTTGCGCGAGTTCCCATTCACTCAGATCAGTCGGATAGCCTGTCGCATACCCTTCTCCGTCTGTAACCCAATTTGATTTTGCAAGAGCCAGATGCAAATCCATGGTGCTGGGGTCGCTGTAATCCTCAAGCTGCTCTATCAACGAGGGGACGATGTTGTAGGTCACGTTCGTGCCAGGGTACATTCCCAGGATGCCCGGGCTGTCTATGTACTCATGACTGCCATGCACTCTGACCCATGGTAATTCATAAAATCCTGATTCTATATTCTTGTAATATGGTTGATGCATGTGTAGTATTATTGCTAGATTGATAGCACCGTGATCTTCCGTATCAGCCGTATCAGCAGACGCTGGAATCACCCCTCCAAGGGGTACAGACACCATAATTGCCACAAGAGCAAAGCCCACGAATCTTCTTTCTCGATAATCCCCGACTGACCCATACATCTCCATCACGCCTGTACCATAGGATGCTAGTAAGAGCATATAGGTTTCAATCTCGCACTATAGAATTGTTAGTGCCTCCAAAGGGCAAACATCCCATTTATCTGCTGGCTTCACTACGAAAGTAGAGTGAGAGCCGCTGGAATCCTGCTTCCAATCCAGTCCATCCCAAGGGGCGACGCGCCAGGCAGCCTCAGGGAGGCCAGCATCCGCGCGATAGATGCATTCGCCTCTTTCGGTATCGGTGTATGGCAAATACTTCCTCTGAACCCCCCAGATTTCGTAGGGTCCCCATATGCAAGCCCTTCTGCATTTGCCATGGACCCGGAATTATTGCATGACCTCGCAGGAGATGTTAGGGACCCATCCAGATATGATTTGGATGCATGGCTCGAAAACTCAGGGTGGGCAGACTCATGGGCATTATTCAGGATACTGAAGTCAATCGATCCAAGGAGCTGGGTGAAATGGGGCTCATGGTCAAACCCCACGGGTCGAGACCTCGACCGTCTCAGATCAGACAATGAAGAGCACTACTGGCGTGAAATTACCATACAGTGGAAACTTGAGTATGCTATGAGATCAATCGAGAACCATGCACGTGAGAATGGCATACTGATGCTTGGCGATATCCCGCTCTACGTGGCGCATGACTCTGCAGACATCTGGCACAGCAAGGAACTATTCAACATAGGACCGAATGGAGAGCCACTTGAGCGTTCAGGCGCCCCTCCTGATTCATTCAATCCTCTTGGCCAACTCTGGGGTAACCCCACATATGCGTGGTCGGCACATCAGAAATCCGGCTACGCGTGGTGGAAGAAAAGAGTCGAGACAGCTTCACGCAGGACACCAGGGATTCGTATAGACCATTTCATCGGACTTGCCGAATACTGGGCAATACCGCCTGAGGCTGAGGATGCACGCGGAGGCAGATGGGCGGAGGGCCCAGGAGCGTCACTAATGGATGCGATAATCGACTCCTCGGATTTTCTAATTGCTGAGGACCTGGGGATGGCTGGTGATGCCGCAATCAGGCTGAGAGATGCCTACAACTTGCATGGGATGTCAATACTTCAGTTCGGATGGGGTCACGACGCTCCGCCGCATCATCTCGATCACATCCCTGAGAGGGTGGTTGCATACACGGGTACGCACGATAACGATACTTTTGCAGGATGGTATTCGAAGATCGGCCCAGATGACAGAAGAAGGGTCAGGGCGTCCCTCGGCTGCAATTCTGCGGACGTACCAATGGAGGCGGTGAAGAGGCTCATTTCATCTAAAGCGGATATTGTAGTCATACCCCTGCAGGACGTTTTG
This sequence comes from Euryarchaeota archaeon UBA250, assembly GCA_002504845.1. GTDB lineage: Archaea > Thermoplasmatota > Poseidoniia > Poseidoniales > Thalassarchaeaceae > MGIIb-N1. The sequence goes on from DATW01000029.1 coordinate 5,492, forward strand.
GGGCTCGGCAGCTCTGCAAGGATCAACACCCCGGGGCTAGTCAGCAAGAGAAATTGGTCGTGGATGGCTCCCGAGCATTGGGAATCCCACCGTTCATGGGCATGGCTTTCCGAATCGGTGAAATCCTCTGGCCGTCTGCCATGGTACGATGGCCGAGAATCTAGTCATGGGCATTGATATCGGCGGCTCTTCCGTAAAAGGGGGAATTGTCGATGTCAATGCTGGGCGTGTAATTGGCCAAAGATGCACCATTGAGCATCAACCTCTGCCACGACTTGCAAGAATAACTGAGTCCATAAGGACCATCATCCATGAGGCTCAATACGAGGGCACAGAGATAGGAGTGGGTTTCCCTGGGGTGGTATCCGATTACGAGGTGATCAATGGCCCTAACATGGGCGATGACATCAGGCACGGATCCCTCGTCGACTCATTATCCGGAAACGGGCTGTCATCCACATTGCTGAATGACGCCGACTCAGCCCTCTACCATGCAATCCGGAATCACAAGAAATACTCGGGAACGGAAACAATCCTCCTCGTAACAATAGGGACTTCCCTCGGTACAGCCGTATCGCAAGGAGGACGCCTACTCAGGAATATCGAGCTTGGCAGACTGTTGAATGAGAATGGCACCCACATAGATCAGACGGCGAGTGTAAGGGCTCTAAGGGAGAATGGCATGGATATGAGTAGTTGGGCGAAAAACCTCTCATCAGCCATCAAGAGAATAGCCTCATGCGTATCCCCTGAAATCATACTTCTCGGCGGAGGAATCACCGAGGAACCAGACTCTTGGTTCGGTATGGTCGATGTAGGGCAGATTGTAAAATTGGCACCGGATTCCAACCATGCTGGGCTCATAGGGGCAGCATGCTGGCACCATGACTCCAAAAATGGCGTACTGGGAATAAGTCCTGTTTAAATGGCAAAAATCACACTAACATAATGTTACCAATTGAGTTAATATTGTACCAAGTTGCCCCAAACGCATGGACAACAAAATTCTGTCCCTCTTGCTAAGCATGCTGATGGTCTCTATGGCCGCTGCAGGATGTCTCGGCGGAGATGATGATGACACGACAACGACCGACGTAGACGGCTGCACGGATAGCACCGCTACGAATTACAACCCCGATGCGACGGTGGACGACGGTACATGCGCATTCCCGCCAGTAGCAGGATGCATGGACTCAGAGGCCAGCAACTATGACGCAGCAGCAGTCGAAGAAGACGGCTCATGCACATACAGTCTGACTGTATGGCACTCATACGCGCTAGACTCGACTGAGGAGGAGGCATTCAACAACGTCATAGCGGCGTTCGAGGCTTCACATGCCAATTACGACCTCGACGTGCAATACGTGCCATTCGACGATCTGAAGCCGCAGTACGTCACTGCAGCACAGGCCGGCGAGGCGCCAGACGTATTCCGACTTCAGAACGATGCATTGGGAGAAGTCGCTGCCAACAACGTCGGCGGCGTTTCCATAATCGAGGACCTTGCTCCTTACATGACTCCAGCAGAGCTGGCAGCATATGGAACGTCGATGTCAGGTGTCACAGTTAACGGAGAGATACTCGGGCTACCACAGTCCGGGGACTCCCTAGCACTGTACTACAACAAGGACGTACTCGACACCGTTGGTGTTGATTACGGTAACATCAGCAACTGGACTTTCACCGAGTTCTACACCGCTGCTGTCACTGTCAGCATGGCCTCTGAGAATCACTGGGGCCTTTGCTTCCCTTACAAGGCTGCATACCAGTTCTGGCCATGGCTTACCGGCTACGGTGGATCGATCTTCGATGACTCCGGTAACCCCACAATAAACAGCGCTAGCACCGTCTCGGCGATCCAGACGATCCAGTTGGCTCTCTACGGACAGCCAGCAGGCGGCACAGGGGTCCTGCCCGATGGCAGCTCACCAGCCGTTCTCAAGGCCGGCTGCGACTGGGGTAACATGGAAGACATGTTCAAGGATAACGAAGTAGCTTTCATCATCCAAGGACCATGGGCGTATGGCGGCATCGAGGCTTCCAACGTTAACTTCGGCCACACAGTGATGCCACTCTCTGTACTTGAGATTCCATTCAGTCCATTCGTGGGCATGAAGGGATGGTCTGTATCGTCCGGCTCGGACTCCAAGGCCGCTGCAGTGACTCTGACGAAGTACCTCTCAGGATATGACAGCCAGGTCGAATTCGCGAAGACCGCGAAACTCCTCCCGGTCATGTCCTCCGTGCTAGATCACCCAGATGTGGCCAGCGACTCCGTAGTCGCGGGCTTCGGCGCTCAGATGGCCAGAGGCTTCGGCGCTCCTGCATACGCAGCCATGGGATCCGTATGGGGCCCTGTGGACTCAATGCTCGCAGATGTCTTCGACAACGGGATGGCTCCAGCTGATGCAGCTCGAAAGGCGCAGGCCGCCATAGAGAAGGCACTCGGAATACCATTGACGGTCGATGACGACGCCGATGACGATGGGTTCTCCATCGACGGCGCTGATGCAGATTGCAACGACAATGACGCCACTGTCTACCCTGGTGCCGACGACCCAGAGGGCGATGGCATTGACCAGAACTGTGACGGCATCGATGGTGTCGATGTTTCAGTCACCGTGACTCTGATGGTTCACACGGATGACAGCTCTGTCACTGCTGTGAGCTTCAAGGGAGCATACGGCGGCTGGGCTCTAGAGTCAGGCACTCAGGACGGCATGATGTGGACTCTGGAGATAACCACGAACCCAGGTACCTACGATTGGGGTGCAGAAGATCAGGGAGCCAACTGGCTCGGCACCCACTGCGAGGATGTAGATGGGACCACTTCTGATGATGGAAGCAACTGCGAGTTCACCGTGGCAGCTGATGGCACGGTAACAGGGCAGACAAAGCTCCACTACATGGCAGCAATGTAAGTCGGTTAAGCAATCAGATAAAACTGAGGTAAAACGCAACAAGGAGTGAGGGCGATGAGGGGTCGGACGGCGGGAATAACCGCCGCTACCCTTCTCGCTCTCCTTCTACTATCTTCTACTACAGCTCAGGCTACTCCACTCCCTGTCTCTGAGGTATCCATAGATGGCGATGTGGATCTGAACAATAGGGTCAGATACGCCTTCCAGACAGTGCCTGAGTCTGCGAAGTACGATATCTACTACAGCGATGAGTCGTTCAACAATCTGACAGAGATAGTCCCTACGGCTTCCTCAGTTGTCGGTTTCCCTGATGCATGGATATTCGTCTCTGAAGATCCGGCCGACGACCCCTCGATACAAGAGACTCTCAAGTTCTTCCGATGCTGGTGGTCCTTGACGACTATCCCCGAGGATCTCGCCACAGATTTCCAGATCGAGGAGGATTGGTTCGAACCGACCTTTTCAACAGGCATGCCGGTGATACCTCCCGGTGCGATATCTGTTGTCTGCGATCTTCCAGGGATAGTCCGGGGCCAGGAGGTATATGTGGCGACAGTGGCAATCGGCGAAGACGGCTCATCGGCAGAAGAAGGCCTCGCAGTCCTATCAGCGATAACCACCGCTGAGTCTGAAAGGCCGCCTGATCCAGATATGACTCCAGTCTACATCGCTATCGGAGTCATCGTAGGGGGTCTTTGCCTCACGGCTCTAGTGCTCTACTTCCTTTCCCCAAGTCGACGAGAGAGAAGTGGCTACCTATTCATATTGCCTGCAATTCTGCTCTTGGCCACACTCACATTCTACCCAGTTGGCTATGGCATCTATCTCTCATTCACGGACGAATCTGCTGAAAATTACGGTGAAGGGGAATTCGTCGGCCTAGACAACTATGAGCTCCTATTCTCGGATGAGAGGGATTACGACGGCGATGGCGACCCTGGTTTCTGGCGTACATTCACGTTCACCCTCATTTGGACCTTCGGCTGCGTGATTATGCATATGCTGCTGGGCGTTCTTTTCGCCATGCTTCTTGAAAGCGGCATAATTGGGAAGGTCGCTTGGCGTACGATACTCCTGATTCCATGGGCTGTGCCAGGATATATCTCGGTGATAATGTGGAGAGGAATGCTCAACAGGTTCGGTTGGGTCAATGGGATCCTCACTTCTGATATTGACTATCTGGGGCTTGATAGCTGGGCTAAATTTTCCGTCATATTCGTCAATATCTGGATGGGTTTCTCCTTCATGACGATGACTACGTCTGGAGCATTGGCAGGCATTCCCAGAGATATGTA
>DATW01000087.1:0-4322 GCA_002504845.1 Euryarchaeota archaeon UBA250
GAGAAAACTGCAGAAGTGATATTCCTTGTTCGTCCTGATTTCGTGATATTCGACGAAGTTAGACGAGCCAGAGACTTTGAGATATTCGGAGATGTCAGACTGGCTGGTGTGGGTCTCCTGGGGGTGACACATGCAAATAGTGCGCTTGAAGCGATACAAAGGCTCGTGGGTAAAGTGGAGCTTGGACTCATATCCCAAGTCCTCGACACTGTCATACACATCGAGAAGGGAAAGGTGCATGAGATATTGGAGCTGAAAATGGTCGTCAGGGCCCCCACGGGGATGGAGTCGGATCTATCGCGTCCTGTTATTGAGATACGGCGATTCCCAAGCGGAGAACTCACTCATGAGATGTTTGCGTTTGGGAGCGAAATCGCAGTCGTACCAGTCGGCGGGGAAGATGGGAGAGGCAGCCCGGCCATGATAATGGCTGGAGATGAACTCAAACGGCAGGTCATACGTCAAACCGGGATATCAGTCGCCTTTGCGAAATTCACGACCGACGCATCCGCAGAAATCTACGTCGATGAGTCAGCCGTCGGAGCAGTCGTCGGCCCGGGCGGTCAAAACATCAGACGGCTTGAGCAGCAACTCGGAGTCAAATTAGATGTCAAGTCAGTCCGCGAACTCCCCAGAAACCAAAGAAAGAGACTCAACTCAAAACAAGACGACATCCAAGATATGAGCGAGTGGAAGACTCGTTCAGGACGAGAGTGGCAAGGCGGCGATCAGGGCGGAAGCCGCAGAGGCAAGCGAAGAAAAGGCCGGGGAGGCCGTCGTTAGACTCTCGCAGGGTTATTGGTGCAGGAATCTGTGCAGGTATCGTGACCGAGTCAGGCCCAGCAGCCCCAGTACGCATCGTCAAAGACCAGACGAAGATTACGAATGGCACAGAGGTACAAGAGAAAATGATAGCGGCAGCGAGGGTATTTTCCGATATCCTCCGCCCCACTTTTGGCCCACGGGGCCTCGACAAGATGCTGTACAAAACAGATGGGAGCATGGCCGTTACAAACGATGGGGCTAGAATCGTTGCAGAGCTTTTGGTCAAGCACCCAGCAGCGAGAATGATGGTTTCAATGGGCAAGACGCAGGAAGAAATGAGCGGCGACGGCGTAACGGCAACGATGCTCATCTGCGGGGCGCTTCTCGAAGAGGCGGCACGGCTACTATCAAGAGGCCTGCATCCACTCACGGTAGTAGATGGATATCGAAAATCGCTTGCGATATCCTCCTCTGTTGTAAATGCAAGATCACGTATTATCGACGATGGAGACCTCTCCAAGATAGCAACCACATCCATGACTGGGAAAAGTGTAGATACAGCACATTTTGCGCCAATCCTGTCTGAAGCCTTTCGCATTCTACGGCCAAATGTCTCTGAAGTATCCACAGAGAATTTCGGGATGCACAAAACAGGACAAGGAAGCCAACGAGACTCAAGATTAGTCCGAGGACTCGTTCTCAGGCGAAGAGTACCCTCGGACAACGCTCCAAACAACCTGAAAGACGTACAAGTGGCAGTGATTAGAGGCGATTTGAAAATCCGGAAAATGACACGCGTAGCAGAGATAAAAATCACCGATGCCGACCAACTTGACTCCTTTATCGCTGCAGAGCAGAATAGAAAAGAGAAGATCGTTCAGTCCGTATCTCAAAGCGGCGCAAAGCTCGTTTTATGCGGAGGAGAAGTCGATAGAGACATTCTTCACAACCTTACCAATTCTGGGATTTTAGTGGTATCCGAACTTGACTCATCCGAAATAGAGCAGGCAGCCCTTGCTACTAATGCCGGGGTAATCGATGGAGTAATGGATATCGATTCGGAAAACCTCGGCCACTGCGGCTCAGTCGAATGGATTCGTAAACCGGCATCTGACCAGGTGGAAGACATCATCACAATTGATGCGTGTCCACTTGCAAAACTTGTCACGATATCTGTTAGTGGAACCTCGGATACCGCATCAGAGGAAACCATTCGCTGCTTGCATGATGCCATACGCTCGCTCTCGGCCTGTGAGAAGAACCCCAGTGTCGTGGTCGGCGCGGGCTCAATACATGCAAGAATTGCGCATGGGGTCAGATCTGCCAGTTTGAATGAACCGGGGAGAGAACGCCTTGCTATGGATGCCTTTGCCCGTGCGATGGAATGCATCCCCTTTGCCCTAGCATCCAATGCAGGCGCGGAGGGCCTTGACACCGTTCTCGAGATCAGGACGAAGTCAAGAGATGAGGTCGAGCGGGAATACGGGGTAACCGAACAGGGAGAGGTGATGGAAATAGACGATGTCCTGCACCCCTCTTCAGCGATTGTTTCTAGCATAGAGGCCGCTCTCGAGACTGCTGTGGGGATGCTTAGAATAGACCAAGTTGTGAGCGCTCGAGGCGATTGAGTCTTCCCTAATGGTCATTGACCTGTTCGTCCGGGAATCAACATGACGAGTCGCAGCGCCCTCATCAGCGTCTACCATAAAGAAGGGATAGTCGAATTCGCTCAGAATTTAGTAGATATGGGCTGGAAGATTCTTTCCACTGGAGGAACAGCCCGTTTGATGAGGGAATCGGGTCTAGAAGTACAGGATGTTTCAGAGGTAACAGGACACCCAGAATGTTTCGATGGACGAGTCAAGACTCTCCACCCAGCAGTGCATTCTGGATTACTCGCCAGGAGAAACAATCCTGATGACGTGACCACTCTTGAAAGTCTTGGATACGCTCCAATCGACCTCGTCTGCGTCAATTTGTATCCATTCGAAGAGACCGCATCACGCAAACCCCCTGTAACCGATTCAGAATTGATAGAAATGATTGACATCGGCGGCCCCACCATGATTAGATCAGCAGCCAAAAACCATCAAGATGTCCTAGTGGTCACATCCTCAGGGCAATATCCGGAGGTCATACAATCACTTTCTGAAACTGGTGGGGACCCCACAAAGATAACCCCCTCACTACGAAGCAGACTGGCTCTTCAGGCCTTTCAAAGAACAGCTGCTTATGACGCAGCCGTTTCTTCGGAACTCGACAACCGAATCATAGGCGAACAGGTGCCCACAAGACTGCATATCTCCACTGCCCAAGGCACGAGTTTACGATATGGCGAGAATCCACATCAACCTGCTGCATTTTATCCTAATTCAGGAGAAAAATCAGGTCTTTCCGGAGCATTACAGCACGGTGGGAAACCCCTGTCGTACAACAACTATCTGGATTTAGACGGTGCATTGAGGCTTGCCAGATCACTCGTGGCATCCGGTTTTGAAAATGATCATGGGTGCGTGGTCATCAAACACACTAATCCATGCGGAGCAGCAGTCGATAGGACACAGGAAGGAGCTTGGAAAAACGCTCTGGCAAGCGATCCAGAGAGCGCATTCGGATGCGTGATAGCATTCACAAAGCCAGTTGAAAAGAAAACAGCCGAATCGATTGGTAACCACTTTTTCGAGTGTATGATAGCACCGGGATACGAAGCCGGTGTTCTTGAGATACTCTCCCAGAAAAAGAATAGGAGGATGCTCACACTCTCATCTATGACGCCCCGTCAAGATGTCGTGACATTACGGCAACTGGATGGAGGCTGGTTGGCGCAGGTCCAAGGCCCACCGTCTATACAATGGGATTCAGTACAGTGCGTAACAGAAAAGCAGTTCACCGAAACAGAGGTCAATCTCGCAAAATTTGGAACAACCGTCATTTCCGAGGTCAAATCAAACGCAATACTGCTCGTGTCCAGCACGACATCTGGCTTTGCAACTGTAGGTGTGGGCCCCGGACAAACGAGTCGAGTAGAGGCAGTCAGGATCGCCGCTAGGAGAGCAGGAGACAGAGCAAAGGACTCCATGATGGTGTCTGATGCGTTTTTCCCATTCCGAGACGGTGTCGACGCAGCAAGCGAAATTGGCGTCTCTTCCATAATTCAACCCGGTGGATCCATGAGAGACTCCGATTCCATCGCTGCTGCAAATGAACACGGCATCTCAATGATTTTTACACACAAGAGACTCTTCCTTCACTAGTGGTCATATGACATCTAAATCTCTCGATCAGCCAATCATTCTTCCAAGATCAAAGATCGTCCTTCGGAACAGGAGCGTCTTAGCAGCACTCACAAACAAGCAAAGCCGAGAAGACGGCACACTCACTCAAGATGAGATAAGGTGGCTTGAAAGACGCGCAAAGGATGGTTTTGGCATCGTGACTACCGCTGCTGCATTCGTCCATCCCAGCGGCAAATCCTGGATTGGTGAGTTGGGCGTACACAGTGACGACATGCTTCCTGGTTTGGAGGAACTATCCGAGAGAATAAGGCGCCATGGAGC
>DATW01000087.1:4708-6318 GCA_002504845.1 Euryarchaeota archaeon UBA250
CCCATGTCTAGTAGCGTGAATGAGACCGAGCAGTCCTCAACAGGTTATTCCCGTTCTATGGGAGAGCAGGAGATTGAAGAAGCAATACAATGGTTCGTGAACGCCGCACAAAGATGCTCATCCGCAGGCTTCGATGGTATTGAGATACACGGCGCGCATGGATATCTGATCTCTCAATTTCTAGGCACCAAAACCAATCGAAGAGAAGATGGCTGGGGCGGTTCGAAAAAGGCCAGATTTAGATTCTTAATTGAGATATTACGAAGAATCAAGAAAACAGTCCCGCCCAATTTCATAATCGCTGTAAGGATATCTCCGATATACCCGTCTTGCGGCATAACAATTGAAGACAGTCTAGATTTGTCGAGATATCTAATCGATGAAGGAATCGACATTCTTCATCTATCTTGTTGGGACATAACAAAAAAGGCCCATGACGGACCAGACGCATTACCGATAACTGCTGAATTCTCTAGAAAGATCGGCGGGGAGATACCCATTCTTACCACTGGGGGAATATGGGATGAGGATGACGTTTCAGAGGCATTTTTCCAAGGTGCGGACATGTTGGGCGTCGGAAGAGCCGGCATCGCTCATCCCGATTGGCCCTCAAGAGTACACACCGACGATAATACGCGCCCCCCCTTCACCAGAAAACAACTTTCAGAAGCAGATCTGAGCCCCGTCTTCATAGATTACATGTGCCGGTGGGATGGATTCGTAGAGGACTGAGATCAAACAGTCACATCGAATCGTTCCGTATCAATTCCCATCGTTTCAATCGTCGAGGCAACCGTGCCGCTTTCTAGGACACCGTCCTTCTCGAGTAGTGAAAGCGCCCCAACTACTATGCTATCCGAATCAATTTCGAAGAATTTTCTGAGCGCGTCTCGCGTATCGCTTCTTCCATACCCGTCTGTTCCGAGCACACAAAACGATCCCCCCACCCATCTCTGAATCATTTCTGGTACTGCAGATATGTAGTCTGAGGCAGCGACTGTGGGGACATCGTCGCCGAAACACGAAACGACGTAAGGCTCCGCAGCATCTGACGGATCGAGCCTTTTCATCCGTTCGGCTTCAATTCCTTCACGACGCAATTCACCATACGATGTAACCGACCATATTTCCGTTCTAACCCCATATTCACCAAGCTTCTCTGAGGCCGCAATCACATTCTTGAGGATCGGCCCTGAACCTAGCAACCTAACTAACGGCCCGCCTCCTTCTACAGACTCCTTGATCATATATGCCCCCCGTACAATCCCGTCCTCACAGCCCTCGGGCTTCTGAGGCTGGCTCTCATTATCGTTGTAGAGCATAACATAGTGGATCATATCCTTCTCATCTACAACCATTTCTTGGATTCCATACTGTATTATCGTGGCAAGCTCATACGCATATGCAGGATCCCATGCACGGACTGAAGGAACAGTTGATGCCAGGAGAAGGCTATGCCCGTCTTGATGCTGCAAACCCTCTCCATTCAATGTAGTCCGACCCGCGGTCGCCCCCATCAGAAATCCTCTTGCCCGAGCATCCGCAGCGGCCCAGACCTGATCAGCGACCCTCTGGAAACCAAACATCGAGTAGAATATGTAGAAAGGAAT
>DATW01000015.1:0-18786 GCA_002504845.1 Euryarchaeota archaeon UBA250
AACAATGCAGTCTTGGGTTCATCTTGAAGAATCTCGGCTACTGCACTTCCGTATGCAGTTCTCCACGGAGGTTGGCTTCCGTGCAGGATTACAACATTCGATGGTGGTCCTGTCGATCCGTCCCACCACGATCCCGGTAGCCTCCATCTCTTTTCCAATAACGTGCCTGCGTGAATGATGTGCGGTCTTGCAGAGAAGTCTTCGCCAAATGGTTCAGAGGAAGGTCGAACTGGATCGGTTGAAGAAATAAGTGAGGCCAACCGGCGTCCTACCGGTAATTTTGAGTCTTCTTTGATGGTTTGCAGTATCTCCTTAAACGCCTTTCTAAGATAGGGGGATGCGTGACTTCTACGTTCAGCAAGATTCCATATTGATCCATTCCTTATGGCTTCCCTGCATCGGGATAATTCCCTCTGTGTGACCTCAAGATTATGTCTCGCAAGAAGTGCTGTCCTGGACTTCTTATCCATCTCCCTGACCTCCATCGGAGTATAATCTTCGAGATATCTTGATGAAACAGGCCACTCCACGGCAGATTCGATTCTATGGGTTCCATCCTCGGAGAGTATCCTTCCATCTTTGGCAAAGAGGGCGTAAGCTGCTGAATCGAAAAGATCTGCACCGAGTGCTATGCAAAGTGGGAACAACATGGGGTGTCCGCAGCCAAAGATATGGACTGGGCGATCCGAAGGTAGTGCTGACATGGAAGAAAGAATCACAGAAAATAGATCGGAATACCTCTGTGTTTCCATAAGTGGGACGATTCCCCCTATTGGATGGACTGAGAACCGCTTTCCTCCTGCCTCTGAGGTAGCCATTCTGGATGATGATTCCACTCTCAAATCTTGATGTGTTCCTCCTTGAATAGGCCCGTTTAGAAGTAATTTTTCTCCTGCGGCTTCAAGTGACGCATTGGCGCGCTTTGCAGTTATATCGACAGCATCCTCTATCTCTTCCCTAGTCATGTCAGGGCGCCCGAAGACGTCCAGCATGGTCCCGATGTCCACTCCGATATCTCGCTGAAATTCAACAATCTCCTCGATTCCAACCTCGACATCCCCGTAGACATATGACTGGAAGGTACCTGAATCAGTCATTATCACTCCCGGGAAATTCAGGAGTTCGTGTACCCCATGTTCCAGCGCCTGTTCACGAAGTTTTTCGTGCTTCCATATCACATACGAGTTCGTTATAAGTGCCCTGAATCCGAATTTATCCCACATTTCTCTTGGTTCAACGGTAAGTATGTTCGGATTTACAACTGGCAAAAGAGCGGGTGTGGTCAATATCCCGTGATTGGTATGGATTTTCCCTATCCTAGCAGCCCCATCTCTATCCACAATCTCGAACTTTCCAAAATCTTGCGGCCTGCAAGGGGGGCTTTCCTTGATCATGCTGATTCCGCCTTATCACGAGATGGTGAGCGGTCCAAGATAGTGACTGTGACAACGCCCTCCTTGAGAGTCATTTTCACGAGGTCTCCTGAATTTATCTCAATGGTTGGATCGGCATCAAAGCCATGGCCATAGGGTATTGCCTGTATAGAAGCGGCAGGGAGAGTAAGTGGGCAAACGTCCCTGTTCAAGATTGCTGCAGGCGCCTTTCCCCCGTAGGAGAGGCCCATCAGCACATAGGGAGCTACAGTGGATCCTGAGCCTCGCGGGTAGACGAGTATCTTCCCACCTACGGCCTGTCCGTGAAGAGGGTGCCCGGGTTCAGTTACAATGCCTGTTTCTGGGTCCACATATCCGAGATACGTGATTGGTATGTCGGTGACAAGCGCCCTAGCAGTCACATCGAATGAATGCTGACTTGGTAGGCCAGATCCCCTCATGGAAGTGTCTCCGCCCTTCCATGTTTTAGCGGATATCATTTCTTTTGCATGAGATTTTTCAAGCAAGGGAAGGGGGCCGGCGGATAAATCTGGATCGAATGCATGTGCTACGCACTCGTCTATTCGTGCAACGCTCGTAGGCATTGAATTCAAACCGCTAGTGAGGTAATGTTCGGCCTTCATTGAATTGGTGAGCAGGTAGTTGTACCGACTCCTGTTGTACGGAGTCACTTCGGGGCAAGTATCCCTTAGAAGCAGCACGCCCCCTTCTTCGAGAATATCTGATGTGCCATCTTCGAGAAGTTGGTCATGCACCATGCCTGATGTGAATAGCCATAGACGATGGTCAGGTATCTTTTCACCCAACTCCATTCTTGCTCGCACTTCTGCTGCTACTGCACGTGCTTCTCCAATACTTGCCTGTGGGCATCCAATCACCACCAGATCTACTCGGCCGACCGGGGCAAGACGCCCATAACATGCGTCGAGATCTTCTTGCGTGAAAGAGACTGACCCCTGATATTCAGAATCTGGAGCGTCCCGTGTTAGGCCGTCTGCCCACAGCATCGGACAACCAAAATTTGCTGCTGCTGCAGTGAGTGCCTTCTTCATCTCAAATGTAGCGCTCGCGGGCAGGCCCTGTATCCTGGGCATTGGTCCGAATGGAAGTGACCATTCTGGCTCGATTTGACGGCCTATCCAATCTCCAAGGACTGAGAAGTCTGTTGGGTCAGCGAGATTGCATTCAACTTTCACCAGAATATTCGGCTTTCGATTGGACTGAAGATGGAGTCCCCAAAGTGGAGCCCATCCGGTTAACGCAGTGGAAAGTGCTGAAAGACCGGATTCCCTGTTTGTGGCTAAATCTGTGTACGTATTGGCAAAGCACACAGCGTTCGATTCTGCCCAGCTACCTATCCCGCTACTTGATTCTGAATCATGATCGTAAGGCGTACATGACAGAGTTGTTTGGATGCCCATCTCCCAATAAGAGGTCACTATCTCGGCCTGTAAGATCATGAAATCGGGATAGTCAATTCCCATCTGATCGATCTTAGAAGAATCACATCCAGCCGAATTCAAAGTAGTGGGTATAGCGACCTTGGCATCGCCATCTGAAGCCAAATCTGCAAGAAACCGTCTAAGACCTACTCCACCAGTAATCACAGAGACGCCAGAAACATGCGCATTGGAAGCCTTGGTGAATTGATTTGCTCCAGCGGCAAGGGCAAGATCTGTCACTAACCGTGCTGCCTTTTGACGTGTCGGGCCGTGCTCTCCGGCAAGCATGGCAGCGAGCTCACCGGGTACCTCCATGCACCCCAATGAGGCAGAGAGGAGATGAACATAGGGTTGCGACGGGGCGGTACGAGGCTTCATTTGGCTGTAGTGTGTCGTGCAACCATGTTAGAAGCAGGCCAGAAGGCGCCCTCGTTCAAAGCTCGTATACAAGATGGCACGGAGGTGTCTCTCGAAAGCATCCTTTCTGATGGAAATGGTTTAGTGCTCTTTTTCTATCCTAAAGACAGTACTCCAGGCTGTACCAAGGAAGCTTGTGACTTCAGAGACGCGTATGAGGTATTTCGCTCTGAAGGATACAGGGTGATGGGGGTCTCGAAGGATTCCGCGAAATCACATGTACGATTCTCAGAGAACAACCAATTACAATTTGATCTGATTGTTGATGAGGATTTGAAAGTCCAAGAGGCATACGGAGTTTGGAAAGAGAAAACAAACTATGGAAAGACGTACATGGGAACTGTTCGTTCCACATTTGTAATTGACTCCAAGGGCATTATTTCAATCGCGAAATACAATGTAAGGGCTACGGGCCATGTTGAAAGAATTGCAACTGAGATGGGGATAGTTGTAGAAGAGTGATTTCAGGGGGCCTTGATCTTTGAAAATTGAGGATAAGCGAGAATTCATTTCCTCCTTTTTGGGCAGATGTGTCAAATATGCTGATTTGTCCTTGGAAAGGAAGGTCGAAAGAGGAGGTAATGATATTGAAATTAGCAGGTGGAAAGCCTATCGAGATTTCACTGCATACTCTGCTTCAGAGGTCATATCAGGTGCTCTTGATGAATGGTTAGACGGGAGTTCGGATAGCGCCCTCCCAAGCGCTCCGGAACCACTTGGATCAGAGATACTGTCAACAGATATTAGAAAATTGAGCCATGTCGAACGTAGAGGACTCATTGCAAGAGTAATCGGCCCGCGTCCTGTATTCTTAGTGGGAACACGTGATTCAAGCGGCGTCCGCAATCTGGCACCCATGTCCTCAGTGAGTATTCTTTCAAATACGCCCCCATTGATTGCAATGAGTCTGTCTTCGGACAAAGGAGGTCGTATTCGAGATACGTTCCACAACATAGAGAATGGAGGAGTGGGCTCGAAAGTATCCATTCACGCACTTCTCGGAGATAGACGCAGTGCAATGGATGTGGAAATATCTGCTCAGCCCCATCCCAGCGATGTGAGTGAATGGGATCTTGTCTCTGGAAGATTGGTTGAATGTGAATCTGGAGATCTTCTTTCCACCGCGATTGCTACTGTACATGCTGAAGTCGTAGAAATTAGAAATCTTCCAAGAGACTGTAAAGCCAGTCTGATAATAATGGAAATCGACTCAGTCACACTTGCATCAGAAGACGGTGAAGAACGTCGTCCGCGTCTTATTCAGATTTCAGATGGGGCCTTATCGAATGATATCGGGCCATCTGGATGGGCATATGCCTTAGATTGGTAGAGGCTCTTTTTCTGAATCGGAATCCTGCCAGATAGCTGTTCCGAGCACATGGTGCTTCTGATCAACTCGCACGCCTCTACCAGGCACAACGAGGAGGCATCCCTCTGAATCTATTCTGAATGCAGGCCTTCCAATTCTTGATGCTGAGTCCCCTATTCTCTTTCTCAATGCCCCGCGTTGTGTTTCCACGTGCCTCAAGTCTGAGAGGTCGACTATCACTGTCTCACCAGATCTGAGGGCATCATCGAGAATAGTCGCATCTATCCCCAATCTATCGTTTGGTTTGAGGTATCTAACGACTCTGGAAGGCCTTGGATTTATTCTACTGGTCCGCTCTGACCATACTGCTCTGTCCAACTGATGGAATGGATGGTCGTCGCCCACTCCACGTACATCACCGCCATTTCTGTTCCAATCTTCGGAGTCGGGCGCGACGGGGAGGCCGAGGGCTCTTTGTAGCCACTTCACGACCCTCAGGAAGAGTCGTCTTCCATCAGTGCTTCCCTCAAAGATGACGAAATGTCGCTAATATCGTCATCAGGTCGCGAAGTCGGAACAGCGGTTTTGGAGCCGTAGAGTTTCTCTGCAAGATCCTCCATAGATTCGCGTATTGGATCTTCATTGACTATCTCTTTTTCAATGGGGATTGGTTTACTCGGCTTAATCGGTCTTCTGGTTTCTCTACTGGCGTCACGCTTTTTCAAGGCTGGATCATTTGGCCCCTTTCCACGTCCCCGGAGAATCATAGTCACAGCGAAAGCTACCACGACAAGTACGCCTGCTGAGACTGCAATCATACCGAATGGCTGCGGAGCTGGATTAACGGATATCTCGACATCCCAGTAGGATGATTCAGTCCCGTCGCTTACGATGAGTCGAACTACCCTGGTTCCTTCCTTGTTAAACGTGGTTTGAGTGGAATATCCTATGAGATCTCTATCATTTCCAGAATCCCCATCTCCATCCGAATCAGACATGATATCCAAGTCCCAGGCGTAATCCAGATTTGGTAAATCGTATGGCGTATCTGATGATCCTTGGGCTGAAAGAATGACCGTATCGCCTTCCATGGGCGATTCTTCAGAGATTGCTCCGAGAGCAATTGGGGCCTTGTTCCTTACAGTTATAGGAATCTCGACTGAGGCAGTCGCGCCGTCGTCATCAGATATGTGTAAAATTATCGATGTAGGAGCGGCATTAGAATCTCCCCACGTATAATCAAAATTAGAACCCGTGTAGTCGCAGTCGTCGTCTACTGAACCTGATGCTGATGTATCCATAGTCAAATCGAGATCCCAGCATATCTCAATATTCTCCAAGTCGCCGGGAGTATCCCTTACCGAGACGGAAATCGTAAGAGGGGAGTCTTCGAAAACCGGCAATGGTGGAGACACTGGATCAATTGTTGGAGGAGTGTTGATGACCTCTATAGGCACAGTTGTGATTCCAGTTGATGCCCCGTCATCATCGAATATCTCTATAGCCAGAAGATGGAATCCTGATGTGGTGTACACGTACTCTGTGACGAAGTCGGGAGAGTAGTCTTCCACGATCGGTCCGGACGATGAGTCTGCATCTGGCCTCCATATTGCAGACAAAGTGGACATGTCGCCTGGACTATCTGATGCCACTGCCGTAAATCTCAGTAAATCGCCCTCATTTACTGTGTAAAGGCCCCTTGAGTCCTGAGATAGGCGGTTTGGGCCGAACCAGACTTGGATGGATTCCAGTACTGGCGGCGCATTCAATACCAGTATATTTGCATTGATTGTGGTCTGAGCACCGTCATCATCCACGATAGTAACTGATGCGACCACATCACCCTCTTGACTTGGGGTGAATGTGCATGAAACGCCCAATGTGCCCTCGATACAGGACTCATTCCAGCTGATAGCAACCGGCGAAGTGGGTGTATTCGTATCAAGGTCCCTTACGTTCTCCAATTGAAGTGTAATCTGATCACCTATTACAATCGAGGAATCATATGGCAGTAGTGTTGCTTCTGGTGGGCGATTGAGGATGTTCACAGTGGTGCTTACCTGGCTGATGTCACCCTCGTCATCAGTAATTGTGACTGTTACGTTGTATTGACCATCATCCGACCATGCCTGAGAATGTGTACAACCAATGGCACTCTGAACCGTTCCATCGGGCATCTGAGATTCGATTTTACAGGTTACTTCGCCGCCATCCGGATCATTCGATGCTGTGGCGTCGATGATGACGTCTGTAAGTGTGAGGGGGTCAGAGGGGATGGATACATCAGCATAGGGAAGCCTGCCTACGTAGACGAATATGTCAGCAGCATCATTCGAAGGATTGCCGTCGGATTCTCCTGTATCTATCGAGAATGAGATCAATTCATTGCCCATTATTTCAGGGACTGTCCACTCGAAGTTGGCAACAGAAGTTCCGAGGGAAGGCAAAGAGGGGAATGATTCCAAACCTATGGTTCCTGTATTGCTCCCAAATGCCTCCACAAAGCCAGGGGGTGCATGCATTAGGCCGTCATTTACAATCGGTACCGAGATGGTAACTATGTCTCCCGGCACAGCATCGTAGGGCGAAGGGATGGTTTCGATTGTATCGGATCTGTTGCGCTCAACCGAAATTGAAACAGATTCTAGTTTGAGATCTACCTCGTGTATGTCGGGGTCGAGTGTAACTGTTGAGACTCCTATGTCATCTATTCCAACTCTAGCCAAAATACCGTGTGAACCGTACTCCCCGACAACATACGAGTCGTCACCATACGCACCATAATCGAGAGAAAGGAATGCTGATCCGTTGGAAGCAGTCGTGACAGTTGTCCCGAAACCTGTCGCATCATAACTAACTTCCACATCAGTATCTTGCAAGGGCGTGCCAGAACTATCTGTAACATTGACCCATATGGGGGATTCAAGATTGAATGGTGAGAGGGGGTATCCCAGGTCCACATGGACCTCAGTGGACCTGAATGCAAGATTTGAAGATTGAATCTCATGTTCCGCCATCAGTCCGAGTGTGACCTCATTCAGAGTTAGGACGTCGTTCCCTATTGAGTCACAGTGCCAACCGTAACCAACTATGCTTCCATTGACATCTGTCGCAGTTACATTGTAACTCACGGCACAGCCGGAGTGGCTAACTCCGGGATAGCCAGCCTGCACCACGGTGGATGTTGTCTCGACCTGCTCAGAAGAGTCCTGGGGTATGTCCACATACGCAGACGTGCCGGAATAAGTCGTATTCACCGTGTAATTATTCACCCATGAGTCGCCCACATACAGTGGGAAGTCATGTCTCTCAAGAGGAGGCCAATATTCGTTAGCGGCAGTTATTGATGCGATATTACAATTTATGAGCAGGCACACCCACCACGGGCCGTCGAATTCAATATCGATTGTTGCTGTCTGGCTGATAACGGCCATATCGCTAGCTCGGATTAACGATACAGTCTCCATCTCGACAATTACGTCTCCGTTCTGACCTTCGAGTTGTATGTTGTCTGCACGATAATCTCCCTGTCCAGTGGCCTCATATGCAATTGTCTGAATCCCTCCTATGTCGATCTGCAATACGTCTGTAACTTGGACATCGAGAGTTCCTGTGAGCGTATTTACGTTGGTTGAAACGCCGCTACTAGCTATGAAGTCGTAAACGTCCAACTCCCCGTCATAGACCCATCGGTCATTGATTTTCCAGGAAGGTGTATCGACAGAACCGGATGAATGGGAGAATCTCTGATCGAGTTTTTCTTCGCGTATCTCTTCGGATACGGAATCATATGGCGATGCAGGAATCAATAGGATTGCAACCGCTGTCCAAAATACAAAATCTCGCAAGCGTGGGCTGTCCAACACGACCCGCTGACGGAAGTCAAGGGTATAATCACTTGTCGTATTCTCAGAGTAGGTCGGCCAACTCATCCTGGATGAATTGGACGGCTTCTAAAATCTCATCTTTCCTTCTCGCGCCGGTTATCACCATCTTACCGCTTCCGAAAATCAAACACACAACACGCGGGTAGTCTAACCTGTAAATCAGACCCGGGAACTGCTCTGGCTCGTATTCCACCTTGTCGAAAGGTAGGTGGAACGTAAGGTTGTTCAGATTGAGTTTCCTAGGCATTGTGGCCAGTGGTTCTCCCTGCTTTATTCCACGGATCTGGAATTTACCGAACTTTTCTTGTTCTTCCTTTGTCATTGCATTCCAGACTTCAATCTCTTCGTCATCAGCAGGACGTATTTCTCCTCCCTCAAGGTCTATTACACGAGTGTTGATGTCGTCCATGCGTGCAGTTCCATCGTAATCTTCGGGATAGTGCAATGCATATGTGGCGACCATGTTCTGAACCTCAATCTTGACATCTTCTATCTCCCACGTCTCGATTCCTGCTGCTCTTAAATCCCCTATCATGCGGGTGATTCCTTCGTGGATATTCTCCTCATTCTTCCCGCCTGTGCACACTGCTCTTCCTGATCGGAACATCAAGATGGCAAGTTTCGGGTCCACGACCCGATAAACGACACCGGGGAATTGCTCCGGCTCATATTCACAATTCAGCTGGATTGCGATATCAGGCAGGTCCAGTTCTTCAGCAACTCTCGTAGATGCGACTACGTTGACTACAGTCAAGCGTTCTTCATCACTCTTCATGGTGTTTCGCAGTTATATACCGTATATAAGGGGGTGTGGCGGGAAATCAGCCTAAAATCTGAGCACCTTTGTTATGAAATGAGCTTATCATGGCTTTAGCGCCATGTAGTTCCATCATCTGAGCGACACGTGTGGGGTCTCTCGTCAGAGCCATCATACACCCGCCACCGCCCGCACCAGTAAGTTTGGCTCCGAGAGAATGAGGGCGCACGGATGCGATCAACTTCTCTAAGAATGGCGTGCTTAGGTTAAGTGCCTCAAGCCTACTCTGACATGCATTCATGGCCATACCGACTGTTTCCCATTCAGCAGATGCAAGAGCGGCCAGCCCCATTGCAGTAATGTCCCCGATTGAATCTAAATCGGATTTTCGTTCGGGGTTCGAAGATATCAAATCTGCAACCATGGCGACCATTTTTCCTGTTTTCGATGAGTTCCCAGTGAAACCGAGGACAAGCGATGGAGGGTTGGAATCATCTGGAAGATCGATAGTACCTACATCCCATTTACGAAGTCCTTCAGACGTTTCCAATTCTGCCTCGAACACGTGCTTCACCATGGGTGGAAGTGATGAGGAGACGACGACGCAACCGCCAAGAGCGCTGGTGGCCGTATCTGTCGGACTGGCACGCCCGGATTGGGCAGCTGCCTCCGCCAGATGGGCAGATTTGGCAGCGTCTATCAAGTTAGAAGATTCGCCGATTTGATTGCTAAGAGCAAGATGTGCGGCTACAGATAAGGCTGCAGAGGACCCTTGTCCAGCTGCAGAGAAAAGCGTGCTAGATATCTGAAAAGAGTAGGGGCCGGAACCCCGTGGCATCCTAGATATTATCGATTTCAGATGCGGGTGTCGTATTGGGTCCAGGGGCCTACCTTCAACCGCCCATTCCTTGTTATCTGAGACCGTGACATTTACGCCTGCTTCAATTGCAACAGCAACGGCAGGGTGGCCGTAGACGACTGCATGCTCTCCGAACAGAATTGCCTTTCCGGGTGCACGCGCTTCTGCCATGACCTCTCGTACCCGGTATTGGGGATAGCCCCTTCGCGTACTTACGTGATGTTCAAGGCCTCATTGCAATCAACGTGGTTCCACGGGGCACCCCCCGCAGGAGAGATTCCGGATGGAGCACCCATTGCTTATCGATTACAATGGCATCCCTGGCTGGATGCTTCTCCTGGCATTGGGCGGCATCTCAATTGCATTCTTCGTCTACCAAGTTCAGAAGGCGATTCGATTGGTTCTAAGAGGCAGCTCAGACCCTAGGACCGATGCCTGGTTCAGCAGAGTGGTGGAAGTCGCAACTGGATGGCTAGGTCAGAAGCGTGTGCTTGAGGATCGGGTAGCAGGGGGTTTGCATGTCCTGATGTTCTGGGGATTCCTTATGCTGTCAAGCGATATGTTCGATCTTGCCACGGCGAATTGGTTCTCTGGATCTTTCCTCCCCGAAATACTCGTTGGACCATGGAATGGGATGGTCGAGCTGGGATACACGTCTGCATTGATAGGATGTGTCGCAGCTTTGACTAGAAGAGTTGTTTTTACGCCTGAGAAGTTGAAGGGCAAGTCTCAGTTAGAGGGAAATGCAATACTTGTCCTGATATTCACAATTACGACGACGTCGTTCGTAGTTGAGTCTGCTGAGGGGCCATCTCCATTCTGGGAACCTCTAGGCTACTTAGTGGCTCAGGCAGGAGTTTCTGACACCTTTGTGATCGTATCTTATTGGATGCACATGGCAGCCATATGTTGCTTTCTCATCCTCATCCCTCTTTCCAAGCACATGCATCTGGTAATGGCGCTTCCCAACGTCTTATTCTTCGATCGTACCCCTATGGCAAAAATGCGTCCATTGGCAGTTGACGATAGCGGCATGGCTGTTTCTCTTGAGGAATTGGATATCGATACTTTCGGAGTCTCGACATTCGACCAATACACTTGGAGGCAGCTCATTGACGGATGGGCCTGTACTTCCTGCGCAAGGTGTCAAGACGTGTGCCCGGCATATGAATCAGGGAAGTCGCTCAATCCGATGCAGATAGTCCATGATGTCCGATCATATGCCAATGAACATGCTCCGATATTGCTCACAGGAGAGACTCCCGATGAGACCATGATGGAACGTCTTTCCGCGGATGCAGTGTGGGCTTGTACTACTTGTCACGCCTGTGTCGATGCCTGTCCACTTTACATCGAACACGTTCCGAAATTGACAGATCTTCGACGTAATGCGATGATGGAGACCATGGAATATCCCGAGCAACTGAATGTCGCCATGGGCAATTTGGAATCCGGCTCGAATCCGTACGGATTTGGGGCTCATGAGAGAGGCGACTGGGCCAGTGATCTTGATGTAAAAATCGGAGAGCCTGCCGAATACATTTACTTCGTAGGGTGTGCGGCAAGTTTCGATGAGCGTAATCAAAAAGTTGCGAGGGCCACGATATCCCTGTTGAAGGAAGCGGGATTGGACGTGGGCATATTGGGCATGCAAGAAGGGTGCTCCGGAGACCCAGCAAGGAGAGCAGGGAATGAGTATCTATTCCAGATGCTCGCAGAGGCCAATGTGTCCACATTCCAAGAGTTGGGCGTGAAGAGGATCGTGGCATCCTGCCCCCACTGCTTCCATACGTTGGGCAAGGAGTATCCCGACTATGGCGCAGATAAGCTAGAGGTGTTGCATCATTCGCAAATTCTAGCCAAATTACAGGACGAGGGGCGTTTACCGAGAATCGTCGATCATGAAGATAGTGTAACATTCCACGATCCGTGCTATCTAGGAAGAATTGGTGGCGAGGTAGAAGCTCCAAGAGCAGTCATCGGAGGAGTAGACGTTGAAGTGGAACGGCACGGAACTGACTCCTTTTGTTGCGGAGCAGGTGGCGCACAGATGTGGATGGAGGAGGACGCCGATAAACGTGTCAATGTGATCCGTGCCAAAGAGTTGGCAGAAACAGGTGCAGACACAGTTGCAATAGGGTGTCCATTTTGCTCCGTGATGGTGAAAGATGGTTTGGACTCGATCGGATGTGAAATGGATGTCAAAGATTTGGCTGAGATTCTGTGGGAGAAAATGGTCCAGATGGAAGAAGAGGAAGATGGCACGACAACAGAATCTAGACTCGTTGCATCGTACCCTCATATGCCGGGTAATCGAAGAGGGACTCTGAATCGAAATCGTGTTTTGGATTGAAGTTAGAACACTGGTCTAACATTAAGTGCTGAATTTCAATCATTTGTTCATGCTCGAGAGTAGCCTGTCAGAAGAGCAGCAAATGCTCAAGGATCTAGCCAGAGATTTTGCAGACGAGGAAATAATGCCCTATGCTGCCCAGTGGGAGAAAGAGGGCGAATTTCCTCAAGCCGCGATAAGAAAAGCACATGATCTCGGACTTCTAAATTGCACTATTCCAGAAAAATATGGGGGAGCGGGGATGAGTTTCCTGGATGAAGTGATTGTGAATGAGGAGTTCGGACGGGGGGATCCTGGTTTTTCAACCATCACGGGAGTTACTATGCTAGCATGCCACCCTGTCCTTTATGGTGGCACCGAGGAGCAAAAAAATGAGTATTTGAGAAGAGTTTGTGATGGGAAATACGCATCTTACTGTGTCACAGAACCCGCCGCTGGATCCGATGTACAAGGTATCAGAACTAGCGCAGTATTGGATGGTGACGAGTACATCATCAATGGAAGCAAGATGTGGATAGGGGGAGCGAAATATGCCGATTGGTTCTTCGTTTTGGCGAGAACTGGATCCGAGAATGGGTACAAGTCCCTAAGTGGTTTCATCGTAGATGCCGACAGTCCCGGGGTGGAGATAGGAAAAAAGGAAGATAAAATGGGGCAAAGATGCTCAGATACAAGAGGCATAACCTTCACTGATGTCAGAGTCCCTAAAGAGAATTTAGTCGGATTGAAGGAAAATAATGGTTGGATGGATGCCATGGTTGCCTTTGATCGCTCCAGGCCGATGCTCGCATCTCATGCAGTTGGGAATGCGCGCGGCGCAATGGAAGAGGCATGGAAGTATGCTAATGAAAGAGAGACTTTTGGAAAACCGATTTTCGAACATCAATCGATATCATTCATGCTTGCTGATATGTCGACCAAAATAGAAGCCGCGCGATTGCTGACTTACCAAGCTGCTGCTGCGATAGATAATGGTGAAGAGGTCACGTTGAAGGCTGCCCATGCGAAACGGTTTGCGGCCGACATAGGCATGGAAGTCACTACAGACGCAGTGCAGATTTTTGGAGGGTACGGTTATTCTGAAGAATATCCCGCGGCTCGAAGGATGCGTGGAGCGAAAATATACCAAATATTTGGAGGCAGTAGTCAGATTCAGAGAATGATCATTAGTCGTGAAATCCAATCGCGATTATCATAAATCGCTTCCGATACGCGTGCTCATGAGTGACGAATTTACCCAATGGGGGATGACAATTCCCGGGCTCGCGAACATGTATGGGTGCATCCTGATCTTCTGGGGCCTATTCTCTTACTTTACCCAGACTCCTGCGGAGGGTGCGGACCCTTCCATTACCGCAATGATTCCAGCTTTCATGGGTCTACCGCTGCTTATGATGGGCGTGCTTTCAAAATTCAACGAGGCGAATAGGCATCACTACATGCATGCTTCAATGGCTGTAGCTCTGATTATGTTCCTGGCAGGAGCATCGAGAATGTTGACAGGCTTCTCTGAAATGTCCAATCTTGTATTGGTTTCCCACATGTTACTGGTGCTTGTTGGGGCCTCGTTCATATTTGCAGGAGTAAAATCATTCAGACATGCTCGTCTTAATCGAGAGAGCTGATTGGATGAAACCAAGGATCGGCATCACTTCTTCCGTCAACAAGAGGGATTACGAATCTGATGGTCGCGATGTGGTCATGCTCCCGTGGAATTATCCCTCGATTGTAGAGGAATGCGGCGGCCTACCACTGATATTATCCGAGGGCGGGGATCCTGAAGCGTGTGTCGGTGCGGTAGACGCGCTGATAATTGCCGGGGGCAGGGATATCGATCCGGCCACATATGGACGCGCCCCTGTGCCTGAAACAAATGATGTACGGCCCTCACAGGACATGTGGGAGCTTGCACTAATTGATTCTGCAAAGAAAAGGGGGTTGCCGATTCTCGGCATCTGCAGAGGGCACCAGCTCATGGCTGTCTCGTACGGAGGTTTTCTTCATCAGCACCTCCCCACCACTCCCCCTTACGAAAAACATGGCGCATGGGGCGGTAAATGGTCTAAACATGAGGTATCCATAGTGCCTGAATCGAAACTCTCCGAGATTCTTGGGCTATCTTCTAATGTGAACTCAGCACACCATCAGGGCGTATCTGATCCGGGGAGTCTAGAAGTAAATGCCAGATCTGAAGATGGTCTGATTGAGGGTTTAGAAGATCCGTCGCGAAAATTCGTGATGTCGGTGCAGTGGCATCCGGAGGCTCTTGGCCAGAAGTCAATCGTATCCGCA
The DNA here is from genome assembly GCA_002504845.1 of Euryarchaeota archaeon UBA250. GTDB lineage: Archaea > Thermoplasmatota > Poseidoniia > Poseidoniales > Thalassarchaeaceae > MGIIb-N1. The sequence continues at coordinate 14,711 of DATW01000015.1, forward strand.
CTTGTACGAGCTGCAATTTGAATGGATGGGTTCATCCCCTCAGACGCAGAGGAGTTGCCATGAGTAGGCCGATAATTGGAATCACTGCGCCGACTCGCATGACGAAGTGGGGGGCATGGGACATGGATGCGACAGTGATACCCGCAACATACGCTCTTGCTGTGATAGATGGGGGCGGCATTCCAGTCATACTTCCACCGGAAGATGGTGCTATCGACATAGTATCGGCAATAGACGGACTGGTCATCTCCGGTGGGCCGGATATTGATCCCTCGATGTATGGTGCTGATCTGGACCCTGATACTCTCGATACATATCCCAAGCAAGATATGCGGGAGATTGCGCTAATCAAGGCATCCATTGAGGCGGACCTCCCTGTATTGGGCATATGCCGAGGTATGCAAATAATGTGTGTTGCAGAAGGTGGCTCCATGCACCAGCATCTCCCAAAGACCCCTGGGTACGAATCGCATGGTTCATGGAATGGTGCGTTTTCTGACCATGAAGTCACTTTCGAACAGGGTACCGAGATACACAGCGTGCTGGGAGATTGTGTATCGGTTAATTCCACACACCACCAGGGGGTTCGAGATAGTGGGGGTCTGAAAGTGACTGGAAGGGCGAATCATGATGGCCTCATTGAGTCAGTTGCGTATGAGCATCTGAAATTCTTCCATGGGCTGCAATGGCATCCCGAGAGAATAAATCAGTATCAGATGTACGCTGCATTGGTTAATGCGGCGAGAAGTTCATGACCATTGGCATAGGATGCCTGCATGTGCCTCTGAGGCTTTTCAACACATCATCGCGTACGAAGCAGGAGATTGACGTCTCAGGCGAAGAAGTCACGATCTATGCCTGTGGAATCACTCCCTATTCGCCCAGTCACATCGGCCACGCCCGTCAAGCCATAGCATTCGACACCCTGGTGAGATGGCTCAGATTCCAAGATGTTCGTGTTAGATATGTTACAAATTTCACAGACATATCAGATACAATAATCGATGCTTCAAACGAAGAAGGTGTCGACTTTCTCGAGTTGGCGAATCGTCACATATCGGACTACAGGATTTCGATGAATAAGCTCAATGTACTCGATGCTGATGCCTATCCAAGAGTTACAGAAAGTATTGAAGGAATAATCTCAATGATTGAAACCCTGATTGAAAAAGGACATGCATATTCGGCCGAGGATGGAGTATACTTCGAAATTGATACTGCGCCTGAGAAGTATGGGCGGTTAACCGGACAGACGCTTGAGATGGTTCGATCGGGTGCCGGAGGGAGAGTTGCTTCCACTGGAGCAGGTAAAAGAGACCACAGAGACTTCGCCCTCTGGAAAATTGCAAAACAGGGTGAGCCAAGCTGGGATAGCCCCTTTGGAAAAGGAAGGCCTGGTTGGCATATTGAGTGTTCAGCGATGGTTCACGAACACTTCGGGCACCAGGTTGACATCCACGGGGGCGGTTCAGACCTAATGTTTCCACATCATGAAGCAGAGATATTCCAATCAGAGTGCTGTTTCGATACCGAGCCTTTTGCAAGACATTGGATGCACAACGGCATGATAAACGTAGATGGGGAGAAAATGTCGAAGTCTCTTGGTAACTTTTGGACTGTTTCTGAAGCTATTGATGCGGTCGGTCCGATGGTGCTCAGATACGCACTCGTCAATGCCCCATATCGTCAACCGATTGATTTCAATCAAGTTCTTCTTGATGATGCTGAGAAGAATCATGGCAGGCTGATTGAATCGATCATATCAGCAGGAGGGCTCGACGTAGCAAGGCAATGGGGAGATATTGAGTCGCTGAAAAATGCTGAAAATTCACTAATACGGGGCATGGATGACGATCTCAATACAAGAGTTGCAATTGCAGAGATGCAATCGGTGGTCAAGATGCTGAGGCAAGCCAATTCAGCCCAGGACCTCTTGGTGGCCTCTGCATGTGTGGGCTGGCTTTCAGCGTATGCAGGCGACGTACTTGGACTCCTTCCCGATGAAGAGTCGTTCCAGAGAATGATAGGGCACGTATCTGAACGACGCGAGGGGATCAGAGAGAAGGTTGAGAGTCTCATCGCAATGAGAGAGGAAGCACGCTCTCAACGTAATTGGGCAGAGGCAGACAGAATCAGAGATGAAATCACCGATCTTGGAGTGGTTATTGAGGACAGAGACTCTGGCGCTATCTGGAGGATGAAGGACCTTTGAGTCACTTCCTGCGGTTCCAGTTAGTTACTGCAACAGTTAACGAGCTTATTATTAGGCCCAATAATCCCACCACTGCAATCCAGTAGACAGGTCCGCTGATTGTTGAATCCTCGCCCTCAAGGATTGCAGGGCCTGGTTCAGATGGTTCATCTTCAGGCTCGAAGAAAGACCATGCGTCTCTGCACTCGACTCCAGTGGGCATCGAGAGTTCCGCGCAAAGTTGTCCGGGAACAGCGATTGCCCCTCCAACGTCTATGCCGCAAAAATTAGCATCTGGAGTCGCGAGGCATCCCTCTCCGGGGGCTGTTCTGATGGATATTGAGCCGCAAACGAGTTGTCGTCCCGAAGGTGTAGAGGGGACGCCCTCTGCAAGAAGTATGGGCGATTCTGTGTCGCAGGCCTCGAGATGGATACCCTGGGATATTTCTACTGGATGTGCAACAGTTGCGCCTAGTGGGCCGTATGTCTCGAATATTTGCGGGAGTTGTATTGGGTTGACGGTCTGAGAGCCGCCGCCATTATCACTGTTTATGCTGGTCTCTATGGGGTCCGCTCCGCCGACGGTTCCCCCGACTCTGTGCCCGTTTTCATCCAAATCAACGTCATAATACATCGTCCAGAGATCTATCGAACGTCCATTTTGAAACGTTGATGAGCGGTTCAGTACATCGAAATATCTCTCATCGCCCATGGTGAAAAGATATTCTATTGGAACTGTTTTTCCTTGGTTGCATTGGCCCAGATATTCCATCATATCCGCATATGTTTGCTGTGCCTCTGGGACTCCCTCATACGTGATGTCGATTGCCTTACTAAAACCAACTCCATGTATGACTTCAGCATCATCATCCATAGCTTGCATTATATCCACGTCCCCATAAACAGGAAGCCCCCCTACGACTACGAGGCGCACGTCTGGGTCAACTGCCTGGATCACATTCCTGTAAGGGTCGGCGTGGAACGTATCGAGCACGACCAGGTCTGCAGCAAGACCGGGTACGATTCTCCCTGTGTATTCGGACCATCCAATGGCATCGACGACATTCGTCGATATTGTCTGGACCAATTCAAAATCTGAAAATATGTTCCCAAGAACATTCTGATCCCACCAATCAGCAGTTTTCAGCTCGTGCATCGAGCTCTTGGAGCCAGATGGCCCCCAATCTGGACCAATCATGATATTCACGCCTTCTTCTTTAGCGGTTTTTATGTCAGTTGTCTCCCCATATAGGAGAAGATTGGACGTGGGGGACCATGCGATGCTTCCGCCAACGTCGCCAAGAGCATTGAATTCTGTCTGAGTTAACGCCGTTCCATGCACTATGACGATCTCGCCCACTAGCAAGTTATTCTGAACTAGGACATCGAACTCTGATCTACTTGATTCGTCGATTCCTTCCGCCAAGTGTATGAACCATGCATCAAGAGTTCCTGAGTTATTTCCAGTCTTGATGTGATTTCCAATATAATCAGACTCCAACTCGGTCACCTTGGTGTGAATTGAATCCTTATCAAAATTGTAAAGCTCGATATTTCTTGCAAGTATGGAATCGAAAGTATCTGTATTTGAATTGGCACTTCCCTGAAGTGCGGTATTTCCTCCTGCGATTGCCCTCAATTCAGCAAATCTCATCGCGGATGAATCGTACAGTGAGCATCCGATATCCTTGGCATCCGAATATCCGGAATAAGACTGCCACTGGTAACGATTATCCCAGCCATCAGTACCATGGTCCCACAAAGGTATCAAGTTGTATTTCGCATGGTTGTGAGGGTCTATGAATCCGGGATATATTGTCCCGCTAGTAGGGATAGAAGTTACTCCCTCTGCTGCATCGGGAGCTGGTGAGGATGCATCCCAGAC
>DATW01000015.1:19197-22344 GCA_002504845.1 Euryarchaeota archaeon UBA250
ATGTACGAACCACTGTGGACATCGTCCCTGACACCGTAGCAGGAGCCCTGTAGGTGGTTGGTTCCAACCCAAGGTTCGTCATTTGGACCACCTGGAGTCGGGCCCGAACTTATTTCTGACCATATGCCATTAGAATCTACACCAAAGGAAGTACCGTACGAGGAGTTGCCAATCTCATAAGCAGAGCCCTCCCACGTCTGAGGCCCGTAATACCCCATGCTATCTACGACTGTCTTTGAGCTATCCGAAAGCGTGACTGAGTCTCCTTCAAAGAAATCTAATTCAATCCTAGTTAGTGCTCGGAAAAAAGTCACGTATGCGCCTGACTCGATTACCGTTCCGAAACCGATGGAGCATGCTGGCGAGCCTTCACCTGGCGTATCATCAAGCCACCAACCTCCAACATCAATAGGATCATTTCCCGGATTATGCAGCTCTATGAACTGGTTGGAGTACCTTCCAATCTCCCCATCTCCATTCCAATCGATACCGCCATAATCAGCGCTGTTGGGCGATACGTAGACCTCCGTGATGATTATTCTTGGATCGTTATCCTGTGCAACTACTGGAGTCGTTAGTTGGAGGAGAAGTAGGGTCATGGTGAATGCGGCTGCTCGGTTCACATTCTCTAGGCTATGAGGCGGGATATCAAATCATCTTAAGATCGATAACCTCATGAAGCCCGCATATTAGCAAAATTTCCATTAGTGTCGATGTACGGGTCTGACATAATGAGGGAATGGACAACAGCCTTGCTCTTGTCTGCAATGGTGCTTTCAGGTTGTATAGGCGAGGACTCTGGAGAATCAGAGAATACTACGATGTGGGATGAGGGCCTTGCACAACTTTCACTTGAGGGGCTCGACGATATCCGTAACTTTTCAGTTGCATATGCTTTCGATAATGATTCCATAGGCGAGTCGAACTGGGCCGTATTTGGGAATGAAGAGGGAGGGAACTGCTGTGAGCATTATCTTGCCATTACCAAGGAAGGTTGGATACTGAATTTTGGCGGTGAGTACCCTACCTGGTCAGAAGATAGGGGTAGAACGTGGCAGGAATATATTCCATCAGTATTCTCACAAATTGGATGTCTGGAGCCTAAGCCGACGGTTCCTGGTCAAGAAGGACTTGGAGAAGGCAGCATAGTACAGGCCACCAACGGGGATCTGATTGCTATGGGGTGGTTCCCCTATCCCTCGACATCAGGTGCTGATCAGTTCTATGCCTTCTTCTATGATGCGGATGATGAGGAGTGGAGTTGGTGCTTCAATAGAACTCCGGAGCCATTCTATGACAGGTCTTGGCAAGTAGAAGTGGTAGGCCCGATCAATGGCGGATTGTATGGTAATGGTCCTTATGCTAGCTTGGTGATCTCAAACTTCTGGCATCAAGTTCAGAATGTTGGTGGACAAATCTCCACTGATGGTCTGAACTACGACTATTTCGGGTTCCCTGACAGGGATTCGGACCTTCCCTCAATGGAAGTTGACCTAATGCCCGGGCCTCTTGGAAAGGAATGGGATTACACCAAACCTCACAAAGAAATGCGTGCATTCCCAGTCCCTTCTGGCGGTCTTTACTTTCCTGATTATTTTGTTGACGGGGACGATGCCTATCTAGACACTTCCCTGAATTGGTGGACGGGAGTGACGATGAATGGGTCATCTCTTCCGTCCCAATATTGCTCATTCGATTCTAGCGGGATTCTTCATTGTGTCCGAGCAGAAGGCATAATCCTCACACACATGATATCGTCAAATGGGGGAGAAGCATGGGAAAATCAGACATACGATCTTTCAGGAGTCGCATCTGAATTGGAGGAATGGGAATTTCATTCGAATGGTTTCCACGATCTATTCGTTCTTAATGTGAGGTATCAATCATCTAGTGGGCCAGATATCGACGTATCATGGCATGTTCGAGATTATTCTCAATCACTTGAGCCGGACCTTAGAACGAATATTGGCCTTGGCGATCTAGACTCAACAAGTGGGGCAGGAAATGACATAAGATTTGATTTCGCATCGATGGGCATTCTCCCGGATGGCGGTGCTGTAGTGGCATATCACGATTCGAGTGACCCCGACCCTCTTTTCGGAGTTGAGACGTTACTGCCAGTAGAATATGGAGCCCTATATGGGGCTCTTTAGGAATGCTTACAGGGATGGTGTAGAAGGCATAGACGAGGCATGACTGATGGAAATAATCATTGTAGCAGCAGGGGCTTTCATTGCAGCTGCTCTCACTGTTCCTGCTGGTTTTGGACTGTCCACCATGCTGACTCCGTTCGTATTGGCGTTCATGCCGCCTCATGAAGCAATAGCCGTGGTAGCAGTGGTACACGGCGCGCATAACGCTGCAAAATGCTGGAGTATGTGGGAGTGGATAGATTTCTCGGCCTTCAAGCGATACGGTGTTTGGCTAATCTTTGGGGCGATAGCCGGTGCAGGGTTGCAGAATCAAGTTTCCCAAAATCCCTTGCTGGTCGTCGTAGGGGTATTTCTGGTGATTCTCCCCCTGCTCACGCTCTCAGAAAGGTGGACTGGGTACAGGATACCGGAAGCGAATGATAGGATGGGCGGCTTTGGTTCTGGATTTATGGGGGGCCTATCAGGTCATCAAGGTGCACTTCGTGCGATGTTCCTGACTCGTCGTTTACCAGATAAAATGGCATATGCAGCGACTGCAAGCATCCTTGCGCTTTGCGTGGACCTTTCTAGGATACCCGTGTACCTGGTATTTCGCAGCGATGATTTGATGCCTCATGTGCAAATGTGCTCCATTCTGGTAATATCAGCAGTGTTGGGTGCGCGAATGGGGAAAAAGTGGCTTGAATCTCTCAAATCAGATTTAATTCACAAGGGCGTAATGGCAGGCATCATGGCCAGTGGATTCTACTACATCTATGAAGGACTGGCATGACTCTTGACTCGCTTTGATGAGCAGGCATCCGTTTTTTCCTACTCCTATACTAAATAGGAGGGGGTTTCGGGCGAGACAGAGGCATATCTTGGTTCGATTTTCAGATTTAGGGATCGAACCCAGTTTGGTCGTTGCTCTTGAGGAAGAGGGTTTCACGGAACCTTTCGAGGTACAGTGTGAAGCCATACCAGATGCAATGCTGGGGAGGGATATCTGCTGCAG
>DATW01000002.1:0-2985 GCA_002504845.1 Euryarchaeota archaeon UBA250
GACATTACTTTTGAGGCATTCTTGCCCTTCTTGACTCTGAGGTACAATTCTGGATCATCGAGATCGGGGTGACCTGTGAAGAAATTCGCATATTCCACATCAGGGTGATCATTCAACCTCGATCTAAAAAGTTGGAGCGTAGAGCTTCCTTCTCCGACAATCCTGAGTTTGAGTTCCACACCGTCATTTGCTAGAAGTCTAACAGGCATGGCCGAGCGTCACTACTCTCCGTTTTGATACCTTCTCTTGTGGAAGAACGTGATGAAGTCCAATTACGGCAGCCGGGATTATACCCCAGTTCACTTGGCGAAGACCATGCGCAGGGTCGAGGAGCCAACAAGTAGGCTCGCATCTGCTCTTGAGAAATATGCGATGGGCATCGTGATCGGCTCTCTCCTGCTGACTGTACTTCTGGTGTCTCAACTAATACCATTGCCAGAATTCTCGACAGATGTTTCTGATTTCGCCCCTCCAAACGAATCTGAAGATAGAATTCAAGCTATAGAGTCTGAATTCCCCTCTCAAATGTCCAGGATATACGTCGACGTGAAATCTTCTGATGGAGTTGAAAATCCACTCTCTGTCGACGCTTTAAATGTCCTTTATGAGGAATCTGAATTTGTTGATAATCTGGCTCAAGAACACGAGGTAATAATTGGATCCCATATCAATGTTGCAAGAACCTTGAACACCCTCATAATGGAACAATCCCCCTCCAGTGATCTTTCCAGTATGGGCGACTGGGGAGATATAGTCGACGCGATACAAAATGGTGAAGATTGTACAAGTTTGGCAGGTGAGACAGCAGTTACTTCTACAGCTTCGTATGCAGTCTCCACATTGGTGAGTGAAGACCTTGTCTTTGAAGGGATTTGTGATTATCTTGAGGGTATAGATGGTGCTGATCCGACCCCATTCGCCACATCAACGATGTGGGTTATCGAGATCTCCGAAGCCTCAGACCAGGAGCGTGTCAGAAGCTTCTCTCTAGAACTCCGAGAAAAGTTATCGAAGGAAGGAGTTGAAACCGAATCCATTCTATCCTACAGTGTAGTTTCGGAAGATCTAGTTAGCGAGGACATCAATTCAGAGACCCTTTCCAACTTCACAATTCTTCTTGCGACATCATTGGTAGTCATTGTCGGCATACTCGCCATCGCTTTCCAGTCCACGGTAATGGTGGCCGCGCCACTTGTAGCACTCACTGCAGCGCTTTCATGGACATATGGCCTAGTAGCCCTATTTGGATACGAATTCACCGTTCTAGATATCGCTGTCGCCCCGGTCATTTTGGGGCTTGGAATCGATTATGGAATTCATCTTCAGAGAGGGTATGAACTCAATGTTTCAAGAGGAATGAAGCCGGCTAGGGCGTGGGTAGAGTCTTTTGATTTGCTTAGACTGGCTCTTTCACTTTCAGTGATCACCACTGTAGCAGCGTTTCTGTCAAACGCGTTCTCGCCGATAATACCTCTTCGGGCCTTCGGGATAACGTTGGCAATAGGCGTCGTATGCGCCTTCACGGCCAGCACTATAACTGTCGGAGCAATTCATGTAGTCTCAGAACGCTCTACTGGCAGGCACAGGGGTAGAAAGAAAATCCAGCATTCAGTATGGAGGAACGCCTCAAGGCTCCAAGATAGGAGCCTTGTCAAGGTAGTCTCCATAGTCGCAATACTCACATTAGCCTCTGCAGCGGTTTCAGTGGGAAGGTTGGAAACTAGTTTCGAACTGACAGATTTCTTAGATGACGACATGCAATCGATAGAAACCAGAAATGAGATCTATGAGAATTATGAGGTTGAATTCGTAAAGACCGCGATAATTTTAATCGAACTAACAGGTGAAAATCAACTTCTTGGAGATGACGATCTCATGCAAACAATACGCGGTTTGCACAGTCGATTGGTCTTGGATGAGATGGTGATAAGGCCCGATGGAACAGAGGATAGCAGACCTCAGTATGAGGGCCTCTACACGGTCCTTCGCGATCGTTTGGAGGTTGATTCCGAGTGGGGCCAGGAGTATGGCATCGAACTTTTTGACGGAGAAGTCGGCCTTTCTTCTGAGCATTCGGAAGGCGATCTATTCCTCGCTGTATCTGCCCTGATGCAGGATGAATCTCTGGGCGATCCCCTCAGAGGCAATACTTGGGCGGATCGAATTGCAAGAACAGTATCGATTGATGAGGAAAGTGGCGTTTTCCAGTATCTTATGATTGACGTGGCCGTCAGAGCATCTTCCAGCGAAGATACTGATGCAATCGCGGATGGCTTTGCGAATCATGTCAAATGGCTAGAGGGCGATGGGCAGTGCAGTTGTTCAGCATACCTTTCTGGAGAAATTATCGTGATCGAGTCTGTGCTCGATGGACTATTCATCTCTCAAGTTGAATCGACCGCTTTGAGCCTAGTCGCATCATTCCTTGTGCTTATGGCCATGACTAGACGTTTGAGTACCTCAGCAGTCATTATCCTCCCGGTCGCTCTTGCTGGAGTCTGGGTGGTCGGAACAATGGCCGTAGTTGGCCTAAACTGGAATGTCCTCACCATCATGATCACAGCGTTGACAATCGGCCTAGGAATAGACTACTCGATACACATGTGGAGAAGATTCGAAGATGAACTAGAGGCTGGCGCAAATCGTGTGGAAGCAATGGCTACAACGTACTCCGTAACTGGCACGGCTCTTATGATGTCTGCATTTACGACTGCTTCTGGCTTCCTGGTTTTGCTGCTTTCCCCCGTCCCTGTTATACAGGACTTCGGACTTGTTAGTGCAGCTTCTGTGGCCCTTTCACTCATTCTTGCCCTATTCGTACTCCCCGCACTCCTCCTTTCAGAGGCAAAATCGAGAGGCGCTTAGATCGATATGCCCTTTCCGCTGGGTTTGAATCCTCCTGCCCCCTCTCGCCGTCGTGCCAGAGTACATCGCACGTGACCCACGAACCGGTCTTCCGATTCGTAAGGCGTCTAGTAGAAGTGG
>DATW01000002.1:3361-16504 GCA_002504845.1 Euryarchaeota archaeon UBA250
GACAAGATAATACCCCTTGCAAAATCTGATTTGGCCGCTGCAGAGATACCTCTTGGCGACGGCGGCGGATTCGCGACTCGCAACGACGCGATTGTCGCACTACACCGAGTTTCGGAAGAGCGTCTTAATAGAGCCCATGAAACGCTATCAGAAGCGATTGATGACGATGACCCTGCAGTCAGGCTATCTGCAATTACGGGCCTTCCGAGGATGATGCTGAGGAAATCTGAGAATCTGATGTACCAATTGATCGTCAGGTTAGACGATTCTGATGCAGATGTTTCCGAGCTGGCATGGGAGACACTTGAACGTATAGCGCCAATCTTCCCATCGTCTTCCGAACTATGCCTCGAGGATATCCTGAGAAGGCCCAATCAGACAGATAGAACCCGTGCTTTCAGAGTCCTCAAGGCAATTTCGAGAGAATGGGTTGAGGCCGGATGTCAACATCTTGAATCTTTGATGAAGGAAGAGGAGGTCGACCTTCGTAGAAGAGCAGCAAAGTTGCTGCGAATAGTCACGGAACGCGGAGGAGCAGTCGGCTGGGATTTGATAGCATGGGCATTGGAGGATACTGACTCTAATGTGCGCTCATCCGGCGCGGATTGCCTCCCGAAGCTGGCTTCCGCCGAACCTCGAATCGCAGCAATACTTGTTGAAGCATCCCTGGGCGAGAAAGACTCAACAGTTAGAATGAAGATTCTACGAGCCATAAAATCCCTCGACATGCAGAATCCGAGAGTAGCCAAGTTGATCATAGATGGGGCCGGTGATCAAGATATACGCTTGAGGAAGGCTTGCATAGACCAATTATCTGTTGTTTTGACGGGAACAGATCTCAGGGAAACTGCTGGAGAGTTGGCAAGAACTGAGAAGGACCCTGAGCTGAAAAGGCGTCTTGAGGCTCTGGCCTTCGATCCCGAGATGGAGGGCACTGAAGAGGAGAAGAATCGATTTTTAGCAGATTTAGACGTGATAGAAGACGATAAAGAAGCCATATTAACACCCCAAAAGAGAAATCCGGCTCAGCGTGAAGGTCATAAACAGGTGGAAGGTCGGCAGGCCGACGAGGAATGACAATGAGTGAAGCCATCAGCGAAAAAGAGGCACGTTTTGAGCGCCTCTGGGCTGGAGAGACACCGAAGGGAGTCAACCGAACTAAGGCACTCAAGTTCAGACAGTATATGCGACAGCATGTCCTTCAGAAATACCACAAGCGACGCAAGGAACAGTTCGCTAGTGCAGATAAGGGCCATTATAATCACAGTTTTACAAGCAAGCACATGTTCCTGACGAAGGAAAATTGTAGAAAGTACTGGATGGGCGAGCTTCAGCAGCAGATCAAGGACTCGGAGAGCTTCTGAGGCCTAGTTATGAGCAATTCTGGATTTTCGAAATTCAATCTGTCAAAAGAAACCTCCAAGGTACTCGACAACAAGGGTTGGGTCGAACCAACTGAGATTCAGCGTGAGACCATCCCCGCTGCACTCACCGGTCGCGACATAATAGGCCAAGCCCGTACGGGATCGGGAAAAACTGCCGCCTTCGGGATTCCAATTATAGAGAGATGTACGCCAAGTGGGCACCCTCAGGCAATAGTGCTCTGCCCAACAAGAGAGCTAGCTGTACAGGTTGCAGAAGAGATGAACTGGCTACAGGGGAATAAAGGGCTAAAGATTCGAACGGTATATGGCGGGACAGATATTGAGCGACAGGCAAAGGAATTAGCTTCTGGTACCGATGTCATAGTGGGAACGCCTGGCCGTGTAATCGACATGACCAAAAGATCGCATCTAGATCTCTCGGGAATCAGCACATTCTGCCTTGATGAGGCAGACAGGATGCTCGATATGGGATTCTTCCCAGACGTCATTTGGATCGTAGAACAAGCACCTAATCGTAGTCAGACCCTTCTGTTCAGTGCCACATTTCCCCAAGAGGTTCTAGACGCCTCTGAAGATTTACTGGATGATCCTGAGCAGGTATTCACTGGCGGAACTGAGATCGAGGTTCCCGAAATCGAACAGAGACATGTCAGGGTAGGGCGTGCCAACAAGCTCTGGGTCCTCGGCAGAATCATGCTCACTCTTGGAGAGGGAGATCAAATGCTCGTATTCACCAATACCAAGAGGATGGCGGATATGCTCGTCGATCGCCTTGATAGGCACAAGTTCGAATCGGTGGCCTTACACGGCGACATGCCTCAGAATAAACGTGAGAGGATACTCTCTGACTATCGAGAGGGAAAACATACAGTCCTAATTGCAACTGATGTTGCCGCTAGGGGGATAGATATCGATACGATAACACATGTCGTTAACTACGATTTACCTGATGAAACCGAGGCATATGTCCACAGGATAGGACGCACAGGGCGCATGGGTAGATCAGGCGTTGCTTGGTCTCTTGTGACAGCAAATGACGTTCTTCAACTTGATCGTATTTCTTCTACATGGAATCTGAATATACCATCCAGTCAGCCACCAGACCTGCCGAAAGGAGTCGATCGAGATCCTGTTCGAAAGCGTGAAGACTGGGATGAAGTTTCAGATTCTTTCGGCATGGTTAGAATCAGAGTTTCAGTTGGTAGAAAAGAAGCATCAAAGCGAGAATTCAGTGATTGGCTAAAGGCGGAGGCAAAACTTCCAGATATCGCAATCGGGGATATTCTTCAGGAAGATCATTCAGCAATTATAGAGATACATGTCGAAAAGGCAGGCGCAACTCTTGAGATATTGAAGCGACGTGAATGGGAGGGGTCGAGTCTCAAACCAGAATTGCTAGATCGTCCCGCCGTCGCATTCAATCGTGCTTCCATGTTGGCCTAGGCGTGGTCGACCTCAGAATCGATCTAACCGGGCATCTTTGCCCCATACCCGTGCATGAGACGAGAAGAGCAATAGATGCTCATTCACCAGGCGCAGTAATCGAGATATTCAGCGATGATCCAGAGTCGCTTCATGATATACCCGCACTCTGTGAGAGGAGACAGGCTGAATGCAATCATGAGTTACTTGACAATGGAGTTATTCTATTCAGGATAGTTGTCCCCGATATCTGATACGAGCAGAGTAAAGATTGAACGGAAAACCATGTACGGGAAGTATGGGGGAATGTAACTTGGTAGAAGAGTCCACGCAAATAAAAGAAATCGATTCAGTGCCCGCCGAAGCAAACTTGCCCACAGTTCACGGCGATTTTAGAATACGTATATTCAATGAGCCATCCACTAATCTCGATCATGTAGCTCTTACTTTGGGAAATATGGATGGTCCGGACCCCACGCCAGTCAGAATACACTCCGAATGTCTCACAGGCGATGCTTTCGGCAGTCTTCGATGCGATTGTGGCCCACAGCTCGATACAGCATTATCAATAATCAACAAAATAGGATATGGGTGTCTTGTATATCTCAGACAAGAAGGCAGAGGCATCGGACTCCTAGCCAAGATACAAGCATACAATCTACAGGACAAAGGAGCAGATACACTCGATGCAAATTTGCTGTTGGGGCATCCTGCTGATGCTAGGGATTATTCGCTAGCTGCTACGATCCTTAATGCAGTAGGGACTAACAGAATCAATCTGATGACAAATAATCCGGACAAGGTCGACCAACTTACTTCGTTAGGGGTGGAAGTCGTGAATAGGATGCCGTTGATAGTCGGTGTAAGTGATGAGAATAAGGGGTATCTTGGCACCAAAGCAAGCAGGATGGGGCATACGATATCAGATGATGATCTAGATAGCCCATGATTTGGGGCCGTGGCCGGGACTTGAACCCGGGCCGGCGGGACCACAACCCACCGTGCTAACCGCTACACTACCACAGCCGTGTGTACTTTCCTTGCTAGTGCCGTATTTCATCTCTTCCGCAAATACTGCTAACGTATCACCAACGGTTTCAAACGCACAAGTATGTTATTTCGTCACGATGGGCACACGGGCAGCCGCGTTTCTGGTAACCTTGCTGCTCTTTCCGATGGTAGTTGCCGACACACCGATTGACTCCAGCCAGCAAGATATTTTCACACATCCATTCGACGAAAACGTCTGGACATTGAGCGCAACCTCGGGATTTGCGGGAGATGAAGCACATTACACGGATGCAAGCATCAATTCAGGGACGTTACAATTCACCCATCAAAGACCGAGAAACTACCAGTCCCACATATCGTACGCATCCAATTCCGAAACAGGAGCTACACTTGCAACAGGGGTGCCCGATGGAGACTACTCGTGGTCGAAGGGCCCCGACATCATTGTTTCTGGTTTTGATTTTCAAGGGCTCGAAAGTCGAGACATCATCGGGGTAACTCTGAGGTTGTATATTTCAATACCTGATGCGATGCCCTCGGACGAGGTCATGATTGTAGTAGATGATGGGTCCTCGGCCACATTAGTATCGACAATTGCAAGAACCACAGGTCCAATTGACCGCTTCACTATCCCACTAAATTATGATCTTGGCAACGGCAGCGTATGGGACTGGACGATGCTATCTTCTACATCCGTCAAGATAGACTATGTTTCAGACGGTGCTCCTGATGATTCGGAGATTCAAGTCGATGCAGTAGCGTTGGAAGCCTCTTTCTTCCAACCGTGGTACGGGTTTGAGAATGCAAAGGCAGTTGCAACGATAGATCCATCTTCTTACCCAGTCATCGATTTCGACGTCAATAGCGGAAACATCGCAGGTCTTGAGATATCACCTTGCGGATTACAACCAACAGGCAGCGCCCCAGGGGAATGGTCAATTTTGTCCGTTATCCCGCCTTTCGAGCAATCTTTTGGACGCATCCACATAATATCCGAAGAGGGATTGGATGCCACTCTTGCCATTAGGACTCCAGGGGGAGAATGGACAACTTGGTCAGAAGGAGCGTTGCTCCCGCAGTCGCAGTCTTTCGATATCATGCTCGTCATAAGAGATGGATGCGTGGGCGGATTAAGGGTCGATATAAACGACCCAACTCTCTATGTAACGGGCACTGTTGACGGTAATCTGTCCGGAATAGTATCTGAATCGAGTCATATCCGTTTTGCGATTGGGAGCAATCTTGCACTTGAAGCCCCCTTTCAAAATGGTCCATTTTCCTATGAGATACCCATCGGCGACCTTCTTCCTTCCGTGGGGGAAGAACTCTTGCTTGGAATAGGTACGAGGTTCCAATGGTCTTCAGACGGCGAAGAAGAATCTGTGACCATGACTATTCAATCGATGGCCATATCTGGAGGATATTCCATAGATGTCGACACTTCCCCGGTTTGCCTAACACCGTCGAGCCAGTATCTTGTTGAAGATGAGGGCGGCATATCGATTCCAATTCTTAGCGCATGTTCGGATGATAGGGACCCCTACTCGCAACTCGAGATAACTGCTACTTCTCGAATCGATGGGCTATTGGATCTGAAGACTTCCGGGGGAGATTTACAGATCCAGCCTCTTCAGGACTCTAGCGGCTCTACAATGGTGGACATCACAGTTACAGATTCATCAGAAAATCATTGGTCTGGCTCTTTCTTGGTTGACATACAGCCCGTTGCTGACCCGCCTTCTGTTCAAGGACTTCCTTCTACAATTACAGTCGAACTCGGTGAAACATTGAGAATACCCTTAGCAATAACCGATCCAGATACGGAGGAACTAACGATAACAACCTCACGTTCATGGGCTGATATTGACGACAACCATCTCGTTCTCACGCCCATCGTGCCCGGTTCCAGTCTACTCGTAATCACTGTCGGCGACGGTAATGTCTACGTTGCTACTGAAATTGATGTAATCGTGCGAGCTCTTCCTCGACTGATAATCGATGACGTATCTTCTTTCAACGATGATTTGGATCAAGAATTACCCCCGGGTACTCTGATTGATTTGTCAACAACGGTGTGGAATCAAGGCGAGGGTGCTGCCTTCGATATCGATGTCTATTGTCATGTCGAGGGTATCCTCTATCAGACGATAAGAATTCCATTGATTGAGCCTAACTCACCTGCTCAGGTGACATGTGCCATCCCTTCGCCCACTGAGTCGGGGGAATTCACAATATTCGTAGAGATTGAATCCAAGAATCAGGTAATAGATCCATCTTCTTCACTGGAGTACAGTATTGTAGCAACCGTCGAAGGACAGGATGAAGAATCAGGAATTTTGACGTCCATCCTTTCAGGCAATAATGCAACCATAGCATTGCTCATTATTCTATTTTCTATATTGTGCGGGGCTGCACTCTATCTGGGACCAAATAAGGTGAGAAGGCCATATCGTTGACGTAGGGCCGATAATGTTCTCAAACCAGATAATGCTTATATGAGCCAGGTATCGGGTCACGGTTCCGAGGTTTTGATAATGGCTTCATCCACCCTGCTAATTCGTCTCGAGACTCTTGAGTGGGTCTATGAGGAGCACGATCTCAATTAATCGCTAGCGCCCAGACCACGCGCCAGGATACTCGTCCTTGTCCATCAGGACTATTTTTGGTTTGACCAGTTCTCCTTCATCCATGTCTCGGACATCTGAAGAATTGACAATCATCTCGCCGACTGCAACAGCCTCGCCCTTTGAACTCCAGATTACTGTTTTATCGCCTGCAGACATGCCGCTATCTAGGCTAACTACGCCTGGAACTGCGAGTGGCGCCCCGTGACAAATTGAAGCTATAGCTGAGTCTCTTATCCACACTCCCGGGATTGACCCTAGTATCCTCTCTACTGGCGCTATCAATCTGCAAAGAGCCTCTTCATCGCCTTCTTCGGCTAGCATTGCAGCATCTGCAAGTTGTTGCATGGTGCACAGCGAAGATTGTTCAAAACTACCCGTGGAGTGACGATGAAGCTCGGATAAGACGCAGGGAGAACCAAGCATAAGCCCTATGTCGCGAGCAAGAGTACGTATGTAGGTCCCAGCCTGACATGAAACGCTAATTGTGTGGAATCCATTCTCTTGATCACTTTCGAGTAGTTTGATTTCACTTATGACCCTAGTCCTGACTCTTATTTTTACAGCAGATTCAAGCGGAGGAACGTTGTATATCTCTCCTGCGAATCTTTCTAACACCTCTTTTACCCGCTTGGAAGAAATAGAAGAATCAATTTTTAGAACTGCAATATACGTCTTATTTCCAGATAGTACCACTTCGGTTAATCTGGTTGCCTTTCCAAGTAGTAGCGTCAGGGCTCCTGTTGCGAAAGGATCGAGCGTCCCGCCGTGGCCGAGCCTCTTCAACCCTAGAATGTCCCTTGCCCATGATGCAAGTTGGTGACTGCTTGGCCCAGGTGGCTTGTCAACTAGGATTACTCCTGCCTCCATCAAGGCCTCCAAGCCTCTTTCTGAGGGAATTTTTCCATGTCGGCTACTCTTGGCTGGAGACCCGTCTATTACGATTCGTGAAGTCAAACTATCCCTCCAATATTTTTAGCGCCATACTCAGAACTTCTGACTCGCCCAAGTCATCCGCTTCGATTACGTGGGTGTAGGGCGTCATGTCGTCTAGGCCTATCCCATATAGCGATTGATACCTGTGTTGATCGTCTCGATGTCTATTGGCTGCACGTTGAAAATTTTCGCCATATGTGCCGCCATCCCTCTTCATCAATCTCTTAGCTCGCTCTTCTATGGATGTGGAAATGTGTATTCTTGGTACATTAGGAGCGATCTCCATGGCCCACCACGCCGCTAATCTGCTCTCTATAATATCGGGCCCACTCATATCGGCCATTTTCAATTTTAATTGTTCATCAAGCAGCCTATCGACATCAAGGTCCTCTCGACATAACTCGCTAAACTCTTCTACAGTCAGGCCTCTTTCTTTTGCCTGTTCTCTGAATACTTCTCCGCCATTAAGACTCGACCAATTACGATTTTTACATATACCTTCGACGAGGGTACTTGTTCCACTTCCTGGAGGGCCGCTTATCGTTGCTTGGAGCACCTATCTCCACTCCTCTAGGCAAACGCGGCAGCGCAAGGATCCCCTAGAGGTCTTATGAGCCCCCTTATTGCCACAGGAAGGACAACTATCCACCGATGGCCGAGAGGAAGATGACTTGTTACTCGATTTCGAGGCCCCCGCCCTTCTTGTGCTGCGTGCTTTAGAAGTTGAACGCTGCCCTCTAGATCTACCTTCAGCCGGACGCTTGTCTTCCAGGAGGTGCAAGAGTGGTTCAGGTATCGTGGTGCCACCAAGAACAAGTTTGTGTCTGGCCAGTCTGAAGATTTTGATGTGGCGATCTATGATACGCCCGAAAGGCGCACTGAGGCTTATGTAGATAGCAACCCAAGCAGGGAAAATCCACATCACTCTATCTTCAAGGCCCCAAGTAGGATTCCACGGGAGGCTGACGTATGTGACTCTGAAACCCTCAACAGAGTATCCAATCCACGTGAATATGCCGATTACGAATACTATTGTGTACATCATGGGGCGCATCGTCATGGATGTCATCTTGGCACTTTCAGGAGTCATTTCCATTTGGAGACGGTTCATTTTCTCTATTCTGGCAGTATCTCTCGATTGTCTCGCATCCATCAACTGCTTACGTATTTCACGACTCCTGTGAGATAAATGCAATTGAATAATCGGGTCCATGAAAACTCCTCTAATTGCTGTATTGATGACCATCATGGTAGT
Organism: Euryarchaeota archaeon UBA250; assembly: GCA_002504845.1. Lineage (GTDB taxonomy): Archaea > Thermoplasmatota > Poseidoniia > Poseidoniales > Thalassarchaeaceae > MGIIb-N1. The sequence continues at coordinate 11,995 of DATW01000002.1, forward strand.
TCCTACAAGAAATACTGTCAGAACGAAGTATTCGCCGTCATACGGCAATACGGGTTCAATGACCGCCCCTGCCGCATCAGCTAAGCCAACTCTGATCCCTTCATTAATGCTCAAAATTACCATTAATCCAAGTAAAACCAGCATCGGCATCATCATTCCAGATAATGCCTGTGCTTGCGCATCACTCGCGCTAGACTGTGCCATGTCTCTTTCCCTCCGACCATTAGAATGAACGCTTCGGTCATTCCTCCTCTTCAGAGGCTACTGATTCGTGTGCTGATGTCTCTGCGCAATTGACACAAATCAGCCCTCCTGAGGGAATATCCCCGCCGCAAACCGCGCAAACAGGTACCGGCACCTCTAGATTTTCTTCAATTCCATGAATCCACTCCCCATCTTCTCCGAACCATTTTGGGAGATTTGGCTCCACCTCTGCTTCTTCTCCGAATTCCGCTCCCAACGAACCTTCTGCTTCTGGATCCGCAGACAAGTCCTCAGATTCGATTAGAGCCACGACTTCAATGCTTTCTCCACATTCCACTCTTCCAACACCCCATCGATGAATTTCCGACCGGTCATTTTTCGAAGAAGAATGATTCACTTCGATGATTCTGCCTGTTGTAACCGATACCTCGCTCGATAACATCTCGAACTCTAGGGCAATCGAATCCAAGATCGTCACATCTTCTAGGGGCGTATCGGATGTATTAGTGAACAAAAGACGAATCTCATGTTGTCCGAGCTCAGGTCCCGGGAATATGGACTTTCCAGTCCGAACCTCCCTTCGTTGCGTAACTACGCTGATTGCTGGAATTTTTACACACTCTCTTGTTATCACCGGTCCGTGGCGTTCCGAAGAAAGATCAGCCCGACAAGGAGACCCAATCGGCACCCCTGTTGCAGCCGGATCAGAAGCAGTAGCGGGGTATCTGATTGTCAGTACTTCACCCGGTTGAAGTGCGATAGGCGAGGTTGTCCCTATGAGGAGCTGTATCGTATGCCCGTGTCCAGCGACCTCTTCGACAGTAAGGGTTCGACCATCGACAATATCGAGCCTCATATTTTCCATATCTACCGCCCTTGAACCTATCTCGACAGAGATATCTGAAAGTTTGACCTTCTCAAAAATCGGCGGGAGGTCATCTACCATCCGAAGCAGGTTTATGGTCGCACTACCCACATTCTCGATCTTCATCTTCGTTTGTACGACGTCTTCAGTGTATGATCGAATACGAGATCTCGCATATCCCTTCTCAACTCTGGCATCGACTATGGGGAGGGATTTCGATCTAAGAATTACAGAGCCGGTCGAACCAATGTCTATTGCAGGAGCGACAGATGACTGAATTCTCTGTGTGAATCGAGGGCGCTCATTCGAGGCATATGGGACAGATTGAGATTCCCACTTCGCCATCGGTCTGACCACTTCCCTCATGCCACTTATTGAAAGAAGAGGCTCTTCCCTCCCTACAACCTCCATCGAAGCCGACTCCATTGTGAGTGAGAAACTAGATGCATTCTCAAAGGAGCATACACAACCCCATTCTCCGGGTCTCTCTCCTTCAGTGGCTGTCACGTAGGAGACATGACGAGTTGATGCCCGGAGCGATGTCGGCACCAGCGTGGATAGCAGACCAGGACTTCTGTATGTCGCAGATATCTCGCCAGAGCCAATTGTCTGGGTGGAACTGATGTTGATTTTAGGCTCCAAATCGAGACTTTTCACTTCATTGACTTCGAGCCTAGGGATTTTCCAGATAAGGGCGTCTTCAGATATTGAATACCCTAGATCGGGGGTAAACTCCCATTCCAAGGGTATGGAACGGACAATTTCGATGTCTATAAGCGATTCAGATCCGACATTCTCGACTTCGATTCTAACTTTAACTGGATGAGGTTCATTCGTGTAAGGGAGAGAGATAGATGGAAAATCATCACGAACAGGCTCGCTGTCAATGATTTCTCGAATTGAAAGTAAGGGTTCAGGATTAGCCGTATAACGCGTGAGGTGCGAGGAATCGGGTTGGATTTCTCTTAGCTTTATGACATCTTCATCCATGGACGTGAGATTAGTTCCATCGAGATGTAGAGACACCCCCCATATACGATCCACTGTACTGGGATTCAGTATTTCGACGCTTCCATCTATATCTCTTGATTCAATCATGCCTTCCGAATCTATCACTGTACGCTCTATTTCACGAATTCGACATATGACAGCATCCCCATCCGTTGGTAACGAGTCTGATAGGGGCGATCTAACAGCCTCTTTCGAGGGAACTACAAACTCGGAATCGTCCTCCATTAGAACGTCCACCTGTGCCTCACTGCTGACAGGTCGGCGATGAACCTTCGGACTATACGCATTGATTCCGAGTGATGTTGAAGTGCTTGACTGTTGTCGACGTCATGTGAGTACCCAAGATGGAACCATGCCCCCAGTAGTATTCGTTGTCGGAACCGCTGGAGCCGGAAAAAGCTCTCTCGTTACAGCATTTCAGAGGTGGGCAAGATTTCTGGAGGTGGATGTCCTTGCGATCAATCTGGATCCGGGTGCTGAGAGTATGAAGTACGATCCAGAGTTTGATGTGAGAGACCTGGTCACCATCTCTGATGTAATGCACGAGTATGACTTAGGCCCGAACGGCGCCCAGATACTGGCTGCAGACTTAGTAGCAGCTCAGGCTGAAGATGTGTTTGAGGAAATAGAGGGCGTTTCAGGAGACATCCTGATAATAGATACTCCTGGGCAGGTTGAGCTTTTTGCATTCAGGGAAGCATCAAGCCATCTAGTACAAGTTCTCGGTCAAGGTATGGCCTGTCTCGTATTTCTTTTTGACCCCATGCTCTCACAAACACCCAGTGGATTTGTTTCTCAGATGCTTCTTTCTTCGATCGTCCATTTCAGGCTGGGACTGCCCACTGCTAACTTCTTGTCCAAATCAGACTTACTCGAACCAGAAGTACTTGAGCGGATAATGGAATGGGGTCAAAATCTCGATGTTCTCGAGGCAGCTCTGTATGAAGAATCGACATCCCAGAGAATGGATGCTGCCACTACCGGACAACGTTCTGAATTTGCCATAGGACAGCTCAGGATGATGCAGCATGCTTCCATTGTGCCGGGTCTAGTACCTCTTTCCAGTGAAAGCGAGGAGGGCCTAGCGGATGTGCTTTCCTTCGCTCAGAATGTATTTGGCGGCATGTCAGATGCAAGAGATGGATTTGCAGGAGATATAGAACATGAAATCGGTTGATTACCCCCGGAATCTACTTTCAATTGACGATTTTGATGATTGCTTCTCAGACGTAGTTAAGTGGGCAATATCCTACAAAATGGATGAAGAAGCGCAACGTGACTTCAAACCTCTAGATGGGATGGCTATTGGGTCGATCTATGAAAAGCCCTCAACCAGAACAAGAGTCTCATTTGAAGTTGGAATTACGCGACTCGGCGGACAACCTCTGACACTTTCAAAGAACGATATCCAACTTGGCTCTTCGGAATCTGTTGCAGATACTGCAGCGGTCCTATCGAGATATTTGGATGGAATTACATACAGGTGTTTCGGACATGATGCAGTCTCTGAATTAGCGGAGCATGCAACTGTTCCAGTGATCAATGCACTGAGCGACTTACATCATCCCTGCCAGGCTGCAGCAGATATGATGACTATATTGGAAAAAAGGAAACCAGATCAAGGACACATAGCATGGGTGGGGGACGGCAATAATGTTCTGCATGATCTAATGCTCGCTGCTGCGATGTGTGGGTTCGATATTTTCTATGCAACGCCGGAAGGATTCGAACCAAATCCGGAAGTACTGGACAGAGCCCGTCGTATTTCGGCCGAAAACGGCTCCAAGATATTGGGTACAAATGATCCGTTTGAAGCCGTCACCAATGCAGGTGTGATTTACACCGACGTGTTTGTATCGATGGGTGAGGAGCACCTTGATGAGAAATCTGATGCATTCCAAGGTTTCCAGGTGAACGAATTCCTCGTCTCAAATGCCAGACCAGATTACATGTTCTTACATTGTCTCCCAGCACACAGGGGAGACGAGGTGACTGACGAAGTTATCGATTCGCCCAACAGCGCTGTTTTTGACCAAGCGGAGAATAGGATGTGGGCTCAGATGTCAATCCTGACATTGCTCTGCAATGAGCCCGCATGGGCTACTTACAGGGACCTAGTCTAACCGATGATTATGGCACTGGCTATTACCCCAATCATCGAAATCTGAAGAGACCTCTTGATTAGCCTCTGTGCAGCACGATCCTCTCCAATGAAGAGTTTCGATTTAACCAACATCAAAAGAAGGCCTCCAGGAGATACTAGAATCGCATGTTCTGTTGGAAAAACCTCCAGAATAAACGGTAAGAACAGAGAAACGAAGGCAGCCATGGTGAAAATCCATGCGATCGATCGGGCATTGTCCACGCCGATACTTCTCGGGATAGTGTTGCGATCAATATCGCCTTCCATGTCTTCTATATCTTTGATAA
>DATW01000048.1:0-2759 GCA_002504845.1 Euryarchaeota archaeon UBA250
ATGGGCCATTCCCAGATGAATATCGACTCTGGCATGCCTACGCATTTCATTCCAGTCACATATGATGGGAATCCGGAAATTGCGCCGGTTCTCCCCTATTTGCATGCTCATCGAGAGATTGCCATTAATCGGATGAACGACTCATCTGGGCCGGTCTTGTCTGAATTGGAGGGATTAGATCGGTTTGAAGACATGGTTGGTAGAGTTGCTCCATTAACAGATACAAAACTCGGTTTAGTGGGGAGCATACAGCATTTGCATCTATTACCAACCTTCAAGGATCACTTTGAACAGGCAGGATTTGATGTCACAATTCCTATTGGAGGTGCTCGATTATCATTCCCAGGCCAGGTCTTGGGATGCAACTATTCGGGCGATGACCCGACGGTTGGGCATTACATATTCTTGGGAAGTGGTGATTTCCATCCGATTGGATTGGTATTGCACACCGGAAAGCCTCTCGCGATGCTTGATCCGTACACTGGCGAGGCCAAGGAAATGGGCAAAGAGAGGATCGAGAGAATACTCAGACAGCGTTCAGGATTGATCATGTCCTCCATGGATAAAGATAGATTTGGCATATTGATCGGTTCGAAACCCGGTCAGATGAGGCGGAATTTGGCTCTTAGGATGAAAAGAAAATTGGAGAAGCATGGCAAGAAAGGTTTCCTTCTAGCAATGGAGCATGTGGGCCCAGAATTAATTGATTTCTATCCTGTCGATGTTTTCGTTAATACCGCATGCCCTCGGATAGCCATAGATGATGCTGTCAAGTATGCAAAACCGATGATAACTCCCTATGAGCTTGAAGTAGCCCTGGGAGAGAAGAAATGGGAGAATGGATATCGATTTGACCAGATTCATTGAATGCGTCCTCTTCCCGGATATCTCTAAGAGCGGTATGGCACGAATATTGTCGTATGGCTGACTATCTCGACCGTATAGGGGCCGGAAAAATCCTTGTCGATAGGTCACCACTCTCATATGATTGGACGCCGAGTACACTGGTTGGACGAGATGATTCTCTATCCGAACTTGCATCGATATTCTCGCAGATAGAGAACCCAGATACAAGCTGCAAGGCAGTCATAACCGGGCCAGTTGGATCGGGGAAAACGGTGCTCACACAAGTATTCGCAAATGATCTCAGAAGGCATTTGGAGGGGCGAAGGAAGATCGTGCATGTCCATGTTAACTGCAGGAATCACCCCTCAGGCCCCCAAGTATTGCAACAGATAGCAATCAGTCTCGATGAACGGCATCCGGAACGAGGTTTCAGTGCGGGTGAAATGATCCAGTCAATCAAACGTTATCTTCGAACGCACGGCGCGCATATGCTTCTGGTCTTAGATGAAGTAGATGTGATGATTCGAAGAGATAGTACGGATCTGATATACAGACTGTTGAGAATTGATGAGGGACAGAATGAAAGAGGAACTATGTCGATTATTCTGGTTAGCCAAGATTCTTCTCTTCTGAGGCTTTTTGAGCCTGCCATAATTTCTCGACTAGGCGCTAGTAGCAGAGTGAATCTTCATCCTTACAATAAGACTGATCTGCTTCAGATAGCTCGTCAGAGAGCGGAAGCCTCCTGCATAAAAGGTTCAATTGGAGAAGATGTGCTTGGAAAGATAGCCAGATATGCTGCAGAATCAGGTGACGCACGATTGGCGATAGAACTCTTGGAAGCAGCGATTATCCGGGCGGAAAAAGAAGGAAAGGGAGAGGTCGGGATTGAAGACATACATCCAAGCAAGATCAGAAGTGCTTCTGTGGAGCCAAATCAGGTTGATGATCTCACTGAGCACAAGAAATTGATACTGCTTGCAATATGTAGACGGCTGAAGAAGGAAGACATGGTATCGAGTGGGGATGCTCTGAAGCTGTATCATGTAGTCTGTGAAGAGTTTGGATTTGAGCCGCGGGGGTACACCACATTCTGGAAGCATGTGAAATCTCTGGAGCAGTCTGGCATGATTGAAAGCCAAACGGCCTCGGCAACGAAGGGACGGGGACGAACCCAACATATCACCATGTCAAACATGTCGCCCGGAGTACTAGAAACACGACTTTCCAGCGTTCTATCGCCTAACTAACACGCATTGGGGCTCCGAACCGCTCTTATAGGGGTCGAGTGTCGCATCGCCTGTCTCGGTGTGTGCAATGGCAGGGGATCAGTCTTTCAAGGGAGTACTCAACGATACTGATCCGAAGGCAAAGGGCCGCTCATTCGCAATTGATATCACTGGGACAGGATACAATCACTTTCTCGGGAAGAAGATCGGCGACACTGTTGATGGCATGTTTGTAGGTGAGGGGGATCAAGCTCTCACAGGGTACACATTGGAAATCACAGGAGGTTCTGATACGACCGGGAGGGCAATGCGCCCAGACCTAGATGGAGGAGGGGTGAAACCTGTACTAGTTAGCCCTGGAGTCGGGTACAAAGGAAAGAGGTATGTGAATAAAAATAGCAAGATATACCGATACAAGTACGAAGGCATAAGGAGGCGAAGAAACCTCAGAGGCAACGTAATCAGCCAGAGTACCCGCCAAATCAATCTCAAAGTAGTCGACTATGGCAAACGGCCTCTCGGCGTGATCTTCGGACTAGAGGACGAGGCCTCCGCTGGATCCTCCGAAGAGGAGTGAATCGGCGGGAGATAAATGGCCACATCGCTACCATCTCAACCTGAAGTCAACATTGGCATGGTTGGCCATGTCGATCATGGAAAGACGACGTTGACAAAGGCTCTTTC
>DATW01000048.1:3145-8885 GCA_002504845.1 Euryarchaeota archaeon UBA250
GGATATGCAGATACTGCATTCTATCGGACTCCTGAAGGTGAATTCTATCCTACTGGAAAGAAACCAGGAGGAGGAAAAGATGATCCAAGTGAGCTTGCAAGAGTAGTATCCTTCGTTGATGCACCTGGGCATGAGACGCTGATGGCCGTGATGATATCTGGAGCTTCTATCATGGATGGAGCGCTACTGTTGGTATCTGCCACGGAAACTTGTCCTCAACCACAGACAAGAGAACATCTGGCCGCTCTTGAAATTGCAGGAATACAAAACATAGTGGTCGTTCAAAATAAGATTGACTTGGTGACAAGGGAAAGAGCAATTGAATCGCATAAAGAAATCAAAGATTTCCTAAAAGATTCAATCGCTTCTGATGCGCCAATAATCCCGATATCGGCACAACAGGGTGTCAATCTGGATGCCTTGATTGGGGCTATTGAAGAAATCATACCTACTCCCGAGAGGACTGAGGAGGAGCATGGTCTGATGTATGTAGCTAGATCTTTCGACATAAACAGGCCGGGCCTAAGGCCTAATCAACTGAGAGGCGGTGTGATTGGTGGAAGTGTCGTCAAAGGTTCATTCTCTGTGGGAGACGACATACTCATTGCACCCGGAAGAAGGATAACAAAGGGTTCCAAAACAAATTGGGAGCCGATTAAGACTCGCATTCAAGGGATCAAGGGAGGGGGTCTTTCACTTGATTCAGTACATGCTGGAGGTCTCTGCGGAATATCTACCCCTCTTGACCCAATGGTCACAAAGGCGGATGACCTTTCAGGCCAAGTTATGGCAAAGGAAGGGGAATTGCCGCCTGTTTGGGTGGATCTTAACATTGATCTGGTTCTACTAGATGTCATGGTGTCCTCATCCGGTGAGGCCCCGGAAGTGGTGAGGCCGCTTCAATCAGGGGAGATGTTGATGTTGAATTCGGCTACTGCCACTAGTGTGGGTACAGTATCGCAGATCAAAGGAAAGAATGCCAAACTTAAGTTGAGGCTCCCCATCTGTGCAGAAGTTGGAAGCAGGATAACGCTGTCTCGGAGAATAGGTTCGAGATGGCGACTTATTGGACATGCGGCCATCAAGGAGTGATATGCCTGTCCGGCCTAATCATAGATGCATGTGGTTGGGTGGCATTAGTCGATGCTAGATTGAATCTGGATGTTGCCATGGCTTCTGTTGTCGGTTCGCCGAAATTGTTGGTTCTCGACTCCGTGGCAAAGGAGTTAGAGAATCTGTCGAAGAAGAGGAGCGGTCTGTTACTGGATTTGCTTGAGCAGCGTTCAGAGAGAATGCCTGACATCGAAGACATGAAGCATACTGATGATATGCTCGTGAAGCTTTCAGTGGATGGCGGTTGGCCGGTACTCACCGTAGATAGGCGATTGAAGGAGAGGCTGGTTGGTGCCGGGGGCTCATATATCGAAGTTACAAGCGGGCCTTCTCTGAGACTCGTTGGATGAGTCAATGTAGATAGGAATCTTAGTTTTATTTTCTAAGGTTCGACTATCCTATGGCAAGGTGAATAGCCGATCATCGTCATGTCCATCCATCAATCCAATCCTCACAGCTGAGTCAATCCATGCATGCGCATAATTCACTGCTCCAAAGGCTCGAATCAGATCTCCCTCAGACAAGAAATGCTCAGCATCTGAGAGATAGTCGTCAAACATCCTCATCATGGATTCGAGATTCTTCTCCTGTTTGTCATCCAGATCTTTTGGGGTGGCTTTCGCACGTGCTTCTTTTGATATTGCGATATATCTGGAAACTCGTTCCTTGCTTAAAGTCGTCTTTTCGTGATCATCTGAGGGCATCGGAAGCCTCCTTACTTATTCTGAAATATCGTGTTCTACCTTCCTTCCTTACCATCAAGTAACCATTCCTCTTCAATTTGTTGAATATCTGCGATAGTCTCGGTCTTCCGACCTCGAGCCTTGCTTGTATCTCTGGATCTGAAGGGGATATATCGCGCACTGATGAGGTCGAGAGCACTATCTTCTCTGCTTGTGTAAGACTTCTCGAGTAAGACAAGACGAATGTATCGGGGGTTTCCCATGAAGGTTCTGAGATTGATGAGAATGATATTCTGGTTGGTTGTATGTCTTCTTGGGATAAATTCACCTGGGGGCTGGGGTGATTGTCGAATTGTATTTCTTGGCGTTCCTCGACAGGGGGAGGGAGATTGGCCTCAAATTGGCCATCGACAGTCCATACGGCCTCTTCAGTTGCTAATACTGGTGTGTTGTCTGGAAGATTTTCCTCAGAGCGAAACAGCGAGGGTTCTATCTTCACCCTTGATTTCACTTCCAGGAGTTCAGGAGGGGGTTGGCTTGCATCGATAACACGATTTCCATCTCCACCCAATGGCATCTCAAACGTAGCAGTGCTTGTTCTCCTGTGAAGGCCGGAGAAAGAGCCTCCTGGTGACTTTTCTAGAGGGGGTTCTGGAAGTGGAGGGGGTTCTGTTCCTGGTTCCATCCAGATGAATCCTCCATCAGCAGGTTCGGGGACATTTTTTGACTTCACATCGGGTATTTCCGTAATCTCATCTTGCGGATGCTGGAGGGTATCATCTTGCTCAAATATTTCAGTTGTTTCTGGAATATCCGTTAGTGGTTCTTTCTCTTGATCTTCAGATGATTCGGAATGCAAATCCAAGAGGTTCTGATTTTCTTGTAATTCCATCGGATCTCTAATATCAGGCTCTATTTCTGCGTCGGGTACAGAATTAAACTGTGGCAAACCATATTCGTAAATCGAAGAAATTGCGCCTGCTACAGCTGGCATTTGCTCGGATGGTTTCTCAGCCACGGGAGGGGTTTCGGGCTCAACTGTCGTGGAGGCGTCTGACCAACGTACCAAGCGTTCCAAGGAGCCCTTGCTACCCTTCATGCCCCTACGCTCATCGACAAGGCCTCTGAGGGTTCGAATTACAGCCCTTGGAAGACCTTCAGTCAACTCGTGAATCTTCTCCAGAAGAAGTGGCCGTATTATCCATCTCTGTCGTGCAACACGTGCTATTCTCTTATCGGCCAATAATTGGATTTCAATCTGCTCGAGATTCTTGAGAATATATGGTGTGTCGAATATCTCAAGTGTTTCTTCATCTAATGATTGCAATTGCCTTGGCAACATGGTGAATACAACAAGCGCCCTCATCTTCTGCATTATCTGAGCGAGCCTAGGTATTACCCGATTTACTTCGACATTGTATGGCAAATCAAAGGCTATTAGCGGAATTGGCCCATCCTTCCGTTCCAACTCTTCAGATAGTTGCAGTATTGTCTCAGATACCACGGACGGTAAATTATGGCTCAGAAAATGCGCTGCAGTTTGAGTGACCATATTCTTCACAGGATCTCCATCCATTGGCCAATAGTGGCTGATGAAGGGGTGCGGCGTCTGTGAAGCGATTGCATTCAACAGAGAAGTACGTCCCGATCCTCGTGCTCCCGAAATTATGCACATCCTCGGAGAAGTGGAGACCATGTGTTCCCTGCATTCAATTACAATGTCGTCTCTACCGATCAGATCTTCTGCTTGACCAATAGAAAGGGGTCTGAGTTCAAAGGGATTGCCGCTCAGGCTGGGGAGATCCAACAGAGACGGTGGCCCTTCCATATGTCATGATCGTAAGAGGTTGTCTTTAGTATTAACGTATACTTACGCTATTTTATTACATATTAACGCATTAATAAAAAATAATTATCCTTAAAACATCATTTTATGCTTATTTTAACATATTTACTAACGCTTTGTTAACGCTTTGTTAACGCTTTGTTAACGCTTTTTATTGAAATTAACGCTTTTTATTTGACCATATTCTGTCGAAATATGGTTTTATCGATAAGAATCGGTCTCGGCAGTGTACGATCTTGACTTCGTAATTTTCCGCATTCCTTACAACCCGTCAACCGAACCCAGCCACATGCCAATCGAAGATAGCAGGATGCCGGGCTTCCATCGCCTATCGCCCAAAGAACGTAGAGAGAAGCTCGCTGAGGCCGCTAATCTTGATCGTGATCACCTAGAAGCCTGGGAAGCCGGAACCCTGGACAGCGATACTGCAGACAGGATGATTGAGAATGTCGTAGGCACCTACGCCCTACCCATCGGCGTTGCTACTAATTTCGTAATTGACGGGGAGCACTATGCCATCCCTTTCGTGGTGGAAGAGGCCAGTGTAGTAGCAGCTGCCTCAAACATGGCTAAAAGATGCCTCTCAAATGGTGGCTTCAAATCAAACAATGATGACCCGATAATGATTGGTCAGATACAAGTTGTTGGCCTTGATGATGCTGTTTCAAGTGCGGAAAAGGTACTCTCTGCAAAAACAGAGATAATCGATATGTGCAATGAAGTGGACCCTATCCTTGTTCGATTCGGGGGAGGGTGTAGAGATATTGAAGCACGGCCAATTGAGACTTCTTCCGGCCCTATGTTAATTGTTCATTTACTGGTTGATTGCAGAGACGCGATGGGTGCTAACGCCGTTAATACAATGGCGGAAACAGTGGCGCCGAGAATAGAGGAGTTAACTGGCGGTACTGTGATTCTTAGAATAATTAGCAATCTCGCAGTTCATCGCTTAGCACGTGTTTCAGCCACATTTACTCCAGAAGAAATGTCAGATGCTGGAAATGATGCATCTCAGGGGTCTGAAGTAATTGATGGGGTGATACAGGCATATCACTTCGCAGCAGCTGATCCATTCAGAGCCACCACGCACAATAAAGGCATAATGAACGCGATTTCTGCTGTGGCCATAGCCTGTGGACAGGATTGGCGCGCGATTGAATCTGGAGCGCACTCTTATGCCGCATATGGCCGAACGTATGGATCTATGACTGAATGGAGCACGGATTCAGATGGGAATCTCGTAGGATCTATCGAACTACCAATGGCCGTTGGTCTGGTAGGCGGGGCCATACGTATCCATCCCGGGGCAAAGGCGAATGTTGCACTACTCGGTGTGGAATCTGCGAATGACCTTGCAAAGGTCATGGCTGCAGCTGGCCTTGCTCAGAATCTGGGGGCCCTCAGAGCATTGGCTACTGTTGGCATTCAAGCAGGACACATGAAACTTCATCTTCAGAATATGATAGTTGCCGCAGGTGCAGAGGACGGGGAAATAGAGGAAGTTTCCGCGCTTGTAAAATCAAGCGGGGAGAGGATAACAATGGCTGCGGTGGAGAAGGCATTGAAATCGATAAGAGAATGATCTTGAATCTCACTCTTCTTCGCCTGATGGCTCGTATTCCATAATGGTGGCCTGACCGCCACTCAATGAGGCTGCAAGTTCAGCACCAGTCATACCTGCATCTGAAGCCTGCTTCCTAAACCATGCTCTTACTTTCGAAGACTCGACATCAGGGGCGCCAAAATATTCAGCAAATCTTCTCGTTGTCATCAAGCGCCTAGTTAATCCATCCCTACGTCTGCTAATTAGGCCCATAGCAGACAATTCACGCACGTGATCGTATGCCCTCTGACCCAGCATGCCAACCAAAGTCGATTGCGACATTGGCTGGTGATATGCTATCAATGCAGCAGCGGGCATGAGCCTCTGGGGTATATCTGGACGTACCCCGCCAGGCATTCGGTCTGAGAGACTGGGTTTCACCTCCATTATCCATCTTCCCGATACCTCAGATACCTGTAGCGCTCCGGATCGTCGGCGTGATAGTGTTGCCCTGAGAGTCGAAAGCGCTACCTCAACTGCACCTTCGTCTTCCTG
>DATW01000048.1:9276-37733 GCA_002504845.1 Euryarchaeota archaeon UBA250
CGTGGATAGTTCAGGCTGATCCATCAGATGACCTCCTCGATTTCAGGGGGTGGATGCAGTCTCGAGGATAATTCCTCGAAATCGGATTCGCTTGGGTGAAGATCGGTCAGGATTACCGATCCATCGATGGCGTCTTTCTGCTCGATTGAGGCATACCCCCTGTTGACCAGAAATAATGTTGCAACCATTGCCGCGACCTGTGCTTCAGCATTTGCTTCCTCGCGTGTTGTGCCGCTTTCCATGGATCTATCTGCTAGCTCCTCGGATATGGCTGAGAGTGTGCAGGTTTGATCTTCGGGATTTGTGCGCATTCGCATGGCCTCCCACGTCCTCCGTATGTCTCCCTCCAAGTCTTCGACGTGCAGGCTCCCGCTGAATCTCTCACGTGCCATTTCAAGTGAAGCTCTCCGCTTCTCGGCGATCTTTAACCGTAAGTTCTGCTCTTCGGATATCCTGCTGGCAGCTTTCAATCCCATCAAGAGTTCTCCAAGAGTAACTGGACGTCCCTCTTCTCTCTGAATTCTTCCAGAAAACATGTCTGGAAGACGTTCCTTGTGAGTTCCGGTTATTATTCCAACAGAGAAATTGTAATCATTATCATCGAAATCAGACTCCCAACCGCCATCATAAATCCAGGGTTCATCGACTTCATCCTCGTGATTTTGTCTTTCTATGAGGGATTCCGCTTGGCCTCTAAGCACCTGCCATGCCATGCGAATAAGACGGCCGCACGTAGGCAAGTCGATGTCTTCTGTATCTTCGATTCTTGTTGAAAACATCTCGAGGAAAGCAGATAAATCAACGGCCCAAGGATCTAGATCTTTATCCTGAAATAACTGTAATACGAGTGCTACTGACCTATCAAAAGGGTCATTCAGAAATTGGTGCTCAGCCTCTTCCATCTCAGCTAATTCTAGTATCCTATCCAGATAGGCACTAGTCTCCAAATCTACCTCGTCAGTGAGTAATCGGGCTACGATATCATCGCGTAGGGCCTTCGCATCAAGGATGCCCATGTAGCCTCACTCCGTCTCCAACATCTGTCCCAGATCTTCCTCTCGTACGGTCGCATCAATCGATGCAGCGGGATTCCTCTCACTTCCATCGTCGGCTGCTTCAGCACGGTCTCGTAATTCTCCCAAAGGATCGTTCTCCCCTTGCTCGATGCTTTCAGGATCTACCCCTGCGCGTTCCATGACTCCTCCGATAGAGGATAGCGAGTCAATGGGTTCTGGTACAATTGGTCTCTTTGAAGGATGGGGGAGGTCTTCCGATAGCATGTCTGAAGTTGAGGGAGGTCCTTGGGCTTCCATTTCTTTCTCGAATGCTTCACCGAGGGCCAATGCAGCCTCTCTGTTGAAATCGGTAATTCTCCTACTAACGCCATCTCCAGCATGAGTGATTCCAACGTGATGATTGGCCATTGAAAGACTGACCTTCCTCAATGTGACCATGATGAATTGAGCGGCCTCGCTTCGCCGTCTACATAGCATTGCAATCCGTTGACAATTGAATGGATCGAGATTTTGGTCTACCTCGTCGAAATAATAGAATGTACTTGGCTCGAAATCTTGTATCGAGAAAACAAGTGCTAGTGCGGCCATGGACTTCTCTCCGCCGGAGAGTTGTGATCTTCGTGTTTTCTGACTCTTGCCTGGAGGGACACAATCCATCTCCAATCCGCCCTCGAAGGGATTTTCTGGGTTCTCGAGCCTCAATCTCCCATTGCCGCCTGGTTGAAGAATAGCATATACCCTCGAGAAGTTCTCACTGATGTGTTCAAAGACAGCGAGGAGTCTGCTCTTTCTTTCATCCTCGAGTCTATCTACGATATCAACGAGCATGTCGCGCCTCTTCCTAAGTGTGGAGCCATCTTCGATGAGTTGCTCTATTCTATTCGCAGTCTCATCATACTGTTCGATTGCTAGCATATTGACATCGCCGAGACTGTCGAGTTTCCTCTCAATCTTTGATATGAGTCGTTCAACCTCGGCCAGGGTTGGCATCTCTTCATCGAGACCGGGGATTTCAATTTCCTGATCGAGAAGTTCCTGTTTCAAATCCATTGCAGCGCTTTTAGCCGACATGATGCCATGATTGAGTGCGTCAATTGTGACCTGTATTCGTTCCCTCTCGGATCGTTTGTTCTGAGCCTCGGTACGAGCCTGTGAACGCTCTTCGATGATTGAATCTCTCCTAGATGAGAGGATACCGAGTTCCTCACTTGCATGCTTTGCCCTGGATCGGAGTTCAGAAAGTTCGATCCCAGCATTTACAGATGATGTGTTGATTTCTTCTATCTCCTTTCTTTGGGATTCACATCGCTCACTGAGACGGTCTTTCTTTTTCTCGAGTTCAGTGATTCTGCCTCTTAGAACATCGAGGCTGACATCTGCTGATTCCACTTTTGCAATGGCCTGCTGTCTTTTTACCAATGCCTTACCTTTCTCAGTCTCAGCCTCAGAAAGAGTTCTCGAGAGGTGATCTGGAGATTGCTTCAGAAGGTCTTCACTTGCTGCCTTACGCGCGTCTACTGCTTCCTCGAGGTGTTCCTTTGCCGCGATGAGATCGGAGGATGCCACTCTTCTTGCCGCCTCACATCGCTCTAACTCGGATCTCGCGCTTTCCAATCGCTTTGAGATGTTTTTCACATCAGCCTCTGCCCTATCCAGATCGGCTCTCCATTCCCTGGCTCGAGACTCTGACTCTGAACCTGAAAATTCTGCAATTTTATCAGTGAGTTCCTGGACTGAATCCCTAGTTTCCCTGAGAGCGGCTTCCACTGTAGCCCTGACTAAACTTGCTTCATTCACAGCGCCCTCTAACGGTCTGAGTGAAAGGGAAGGGTCGGAAGAGCCGAAGGAAGGAGCGTTTCGGGATGAGGAGCCCCCGGTCATGGCGCCGCTGCCTTCTACTATGGATCCGTCGAGAGTGACTAATCTGACTCCGCCCATATTTCTTCGAGCGACGTCAAGGCTCTCCACAAGCAGCGTGCTCCTACTTACAAGATGGATTGCATTTTCGATTTCAGGAGGATAGTCCAAAAGTTCGTGCACGAAACCGATCACCCCTGGATTTCTGGCAACCATCAGGGATCTGCCCTGAGGGCGTTGTCTTCCAAGTCTATTGAGTGGCAGGAATGTGGCTCTTCCACCACCATTTTTCTTGAGCCACGAGATACAGTCTGCTGCAACTTGATCGTCTTCGACCACAATACTTCGCATGCCTCCGCCCAATGCATGTGCGATTCCCTCCGCATGATTGTCATCTTTCGGGGATACCAGTTCTGCGATGGAGCCGAGTATGCCTCTCACAGACCCCTCCTGTCGAAGTCTGGTCAATGCTGCAGCGACGGCTGCTGAACCATGTGTCTGGGCATCTAACCTGGCTCTTGCCTTCTCGAGCCTCATCTCAGCCTCCCTATATCTTGAGTCGGCCCTGTCCCTATCCTCGCGCAGTTGTGACTCGATCCTTCTCAATCGCATCAATTCCTCGCCGAGTTTAGCTGGATCGTCCCTCTCTGCCTCGATCTGCATGTCTTCGCCGTGTATCTCCAGATCATCTCTGAGAAGAGTCGCCTGCTCATACTCCTCCTCAAGAGAAACTACTGCCTCCATGGCAATGGCCATGGATTGATTGGCTCGATCGGAAGTTAGAGTGGCATTCGAATGGGAATCTTGTGCGGCAGTCACTGCATCATTTGCCTTCCCAAGTGCTCTACTGAGATCCATCTGGATCTTGCTGCCTGTTTCCAATGTACTCTTCGCCTCTTTTATGGAAGCCTCATATTGCTCAATTTCAGCATCTGCATCTTGAATATCATCAGAGGCTTCGGACTTTGACGCTTCATATTCGTCGATAGAGGTCTGAACGCGGTTGATCTCATCGATATCCGTCTCAAGATCAATCTGGGCCTCTTCGACAGATGTTTCGAGATCGCTTATCCTGTCCTTTGATCTCTCTATCTCTACCTCAAGAGTTCTCATCTTGTCTATGATTTCGCGATTTTCACCTGTTGATAGTTCCTCTATTTGCCGGCCTACCTCAGCAAGTTCCTCTTCTAGGGCAAGCAGGTCTTTCTCCCTCTGGCGCGCTTCCTCGAGGAGTGCGTGTGATCGTGTTCTATATCCTTCTTGCTCGGCCCTCAATGCATCGGATTCATGCATCTTGGCGAGATATCTGCATTTTGATAAGGCTGCACGGTTTAGTTCGAGTTCATCTTTGAGATGCTTGAATCTTAACGCTTGCTCGCGCTCCTTGCCGAGGCTTTCGAGTTGCTTCCTTTGATCGGCTTCGAAAAGATCTATTGTCTCCATTGATCCTTCGACTTGCTTTCTTTGTGTGGATGCCTTCCGTATATCCTCATCATAGGCTGTTACTCCTGCGACGTCTTCCAAAATAGCTCTTCGACGATGGGCGGTCATCGTGGCAAGAGTTGTCACATCATTTTGTAGCACGACATTGTATCCGTCACCCCTGAGACCTGCTTCTTTGAGGATTCTTCTGAATTCTCCAGAGGATGTTTTTTCGTTATTTATCCTAAACTCGGATTTCGGATCACCTCTTTCAGTGAGTCTAACCGACCTGGTGAAGGCTACCTCGTCAGAATCAACTCTCAATTGTCTAGTGCCGTCAGATGATTTTGGATTGGTGAATGTCAGAGTGGCGGACATTCGCTTAGCTGCCCTTCCACTATTTCCTCCATTGAATATGAGTTGCTTGAGATTCTCGGCTCTGAGTGCCTTCGTTGATCTAGTTCCTAAAACGAATTGTATGGCATCGCCAGAATTCGATTTACCGGAACCATTTGGGCCCGTTATAGCAGTGAATCCTGATTGGAATGGGATGGATACTTCTCCTCCAAATGACTTGAAGTTGAGGACGTCTATCCTTACCAATCGCATTTCCCAGTCCCCTCAAAGCGGTTTTTTTCACCGCTTCAGACGGGAAGCGGCTCTCGGCGGCATTATCAACATTGAGTATCAACGAGGGCGCAGCATGTCGATTAGTAGGGTTGATTGGAATCACCGTTTTTTTCTCTGCCAAGGTTCAATTCAGTGGGTCTTTTGCGACGAGTGATGGAGAGCATGCGTGACATTGATTTCGATGTCGTGATTGTCGGTTCTGGTATCGCCGGATTATTCACTGCACTGAGATGCACCCAGAGGGGTCTGAGTGTGCTAGTGGTTACAAAGAGCAGGATTGCATCGTCTTCGACCAATTGGGCTCAGGGGGGCATCGCTGCGGTTCTAGATGTGGACGATGAAGAGGCGATAGAAGCCCATGTGCTGGATACGATATCTTCTGGAAAGGGCCTCTGTGACGAGGAAGTAGTTCGCTCGGTCGTGTCTGAAGCAGCTCAAAGAATATCCGATCTCGTATCTTTTGGTGTGGGATTCGATAGTGGAATTGACGGGTATCACAAAGCAAGGGAAGGCGGTCACTCAGAGGCCAGGATTCTGCATGCTAAGGACCGAACAGGTGCGGAAATTGAAGGTGCTCTGGAGGCGGCAACGTCAGAGAAAGGCATGATTGGGCTAGTCATAAAGGAAGATTGGATGGCAGTCGATATAATTCAGAAAAGGCATGGGGACCCATTATCGGGAGTCTGCGGGATATGGTGTCTAAAGCCGAATGGGCTAGTTGAAACGATACGCGGGTCTGCGGTAATACTTGCCACAGGGGGCTGCGGAATGCTGTATAATTCGACAACAAACCCCACGATAGCAACGGGAGACGGTGTTGCAATGGCATCAAGATGTGGTGCTGATATTCGCGATATGGAATTCATACAATTCCATCCCACGGCATTAGAAGGTCAAGAACGGCCTTTCCTGATTACTGAAGCAATGAGAGGGCATGGAGCAGTCTTGATGACTGTAGAAGATCACATCAGATGGCGTGAGGAAGGCGGATTGGCCGCCGATTGGTCCTACATGAAGGAATACTCACCAATGGGTAGTCTGGGGACCAGGGATGTAGTAGCAAGAGCGACTGACGCGGAGTTAAAGATGAGTGGTGAATCGCATGTTTTGTTAGTGACCGAACATCTCGATGTGGATTCTTTACGCGACTCATTCCCGACAATATGCAAGCGTCTTGATGAACAGGGATTGAGTCTTGGACCGGATCCAATACCTGTTCGTCCTGCTGCACACTATCTTGTTGGCGGGATATCTGTCGACCGATTTGGCAGAGGCCTGAAAGATGGAGAGGTCATTCCAGGCCTATATGCCATTGGAGAGACGGCCTGCACAGGACTTCATGGCGCCAATCGTCTCGCTTCCAATAGCCTTCTTGAAGCGGTGGTTTTTGCTGAAAGATGCTCGGAGCATGTGTCTGAATTCACCCTCGAGGCTGGTAAGATAGAGGATGTTCCAGATTGGAGGGCTGAAGGGCTGTCTGAGTTGATTGAACATGCTCCTCTTGGAACTGATTTACTTGCTCTCAGGAATATGATGACGCGTGATGTTGGACTCGTTAAGAGCGATTCGAGACTTATGAGAGCTAGGAGAAGGGTGTCGCATCTCGAAAATGAGTTGGAAACCATATGGAGGGGGAGTCTTCCAACCAGAGAGTTGGTTGAGCTTCGAAATCTAATCATATGTGCTGGACTCATAATCGAATCTTCAATCAAAAGAAGAAAGAATGTCGGTCTGCATTACAACATTGACTTGGAATAATTACCTCATACGGTATTCGAAATCTCGATTGCTTTCACCAGCGCGTAGAGTGTTGAATTTACAGGCACGGGAACTCCAGATGCTTCGGCCTCTTCGGATATACGACCGCAGAGCGAATCGATTTCTGTTCTTCGTCCAGACATCAAGTCTTGAAGCATGGAGCAGCGATTATTCGATGTTGATCTTATCACTTCGATTACCCTGCTCTCGATATCGATATCGGGGAAATCAATCCCCTTATTTCTTGCAACTGTTGCTGCTTCAGATGCCGCTGCCAGTGAAAGTGAAAGGAGATGTGGATTCGATTCTATCATCCCATTCTCGAGACCTGCGATGGCGCAAATGGGATTTATTGCAACATTGATAATCGCCTTCATCCATATCGAAGAGTTGAGATCTTCTGACCACAATGGTTTGAGGTTGGCATGCTCGAAAGCCTGAATCAGAGATGTTTCAATCTGTCCGGGAGACTTTCTCTCAAGGGATCCCACAATTATATTTCCAAAACCAGCCCAATGTATACCTCCAGAATCGTCTTTCCAAGCACCATGGGTGGTTGAACCCCCTAGCACTCTTTCTTTACCGATAATCTCGTTCAATTTCTCGACATTGCCTAGGCCATTCTGTAGGCTCAGAACCATACCAGACGAAACGAGTACATTGCGAGCAATCCGTCCGAGTAGCTCGGTGTCTCCTGACTTTCCGCATATTATTGCGATGTCGATCGATTGAGACACTTGGGATGCTTCTTCATCTATCGTTGTATCCACGACTTCAAATCTACCTGGCGGAATCATCTCGATTGGACCATCATGATGGTGCAGGACCAGCCCCTCAGCAGAGAGGCGGAGTGCTGTTTCTGCTCTAGATACGGCAACTAGGCCATGGTCTGTCGTACTGAGCGCCCCTAAGATTAGTCCGCCTATTGATCCAACGCCAAGTACGGCTATGCGCATCAGGTACAGCCTCCCGGTGGGCATCTGGCTGCAAGATGTAGGATTGCTCCATTGTCATCAGTGGTGAGCCAGACGGAGCCGAAAACGCCTCCATCACTATCGAAGGTGACTGTCACCTCTACAGATTGATTTGCAGCTATCGAATCAGGACCGTCAACATGCCAGACGTCAAGAGATGGCACATCTCCAGACCATTCCCTACTTACTGTAACGGTCATGTTCTCCCTATTCTCGATTGAGAATGTCTCCGAATCAATAGCTATGCCCATGCCTGAATCTGATGATTGGATATCTAGGCCCTCTTTTATCCTCAGAACCTCAATCATCTCACGACCGTCACACACAACCATCCAACCTTCAGAAGGGATTGTTAGATTGACTGAGATAGGATTCGGAGAGAGTGTCAAAGATGCAGTCCCGAGATTCCAATCGATGGGTCCTTCGAGATTGGTATGAGTATCCATAGATGATGTTTTGACACAACTGGGATCAAAATCAGGGTTTCCATGGGCGATTCTGATATTTGGAATAAGCATCCTATCCGGGACGGTCCAATTGCCACTTGGTAGGCCTAACCAAGATTCGCTCGCTTTTATGGGGAGTTGCCAAGAACGTGCATCCCCCTGATCCTCTCCTTCAGGCGTGAATGTGATTTCTGGAGCCATTGCTCGCCCTCTGTCGTCTCTATCGGCACCTTCTATGGCTCCTGGAAGAGGTTCTATGCAATGCCTACTCCTGACACCGGGTTCCATCTCAGTGTCCTCTGATAACCAGAATGGGTGGTCCACAGACCAGATGCCTGGGTCATCGACGGATGTCTCGATATCGATACATGCAGATGTAGAGTTTCCTTCCAGCAACCACGAAGACGAGAATGGTGCGCTTCCGCCTGGAATTGTAACAAGGATCGGATGCTGTCTGATAGTGACGCCATCATCGATTGTGAGGATTATTCTGGCTGGATGTACTAGATACGATTCAGGTGGACTAGATATCAACTTCAGGGAAATCTTTTGCTCATTGCTCTGAATGATATTCTCGAATTTGATCTCATCAACTGGTGTGCCATCTGAATCCGTAACTTGCCAACCTGATTCAGAGGGATCGTCGATTTCAATCGCGATTTCTCCTGACAAGGGTATCGCCCCAATAGGGGTAAGTGGAATTTCAAAATCTTGTGTGTCATTAACCTCGATACTTGATGGCCACGGTGTTGGATCTAATCCCTCCGACCATTGCTCAAACTCAGTCGCAGGAGACATTCCCGGGATCCCGAGAAGAAGTATGATGACTGTTGCAGCAGCATATCTCTCAAGAGATTCTCTCGGAAATCCATCGGCCAAGTTAACTACAAGGGGAGGTCTAAGTTGATCATTGCCGAAACGTCGCATACAGGCGATTGTTGCAATCAGCAACCATGGCACGAAATCGCTTGAAACGAATACGAGAACTAAGGCGCCCAGAGACGCTACGAATAAGATATTCTGGGAAGATATGTCCAGATGTCGCTCACTACCCATTATAGCTGAAAGGATTCTATCCCCCGGGAGGCCTGGAATCGGAAGTAATAGCAACCATCCAAGAACGCTCAAGGACAATCCTGCAAGGCCCAGTGGATGGATCCACTGAAGCCTGATTCCGACATCTGATTCGATTAATAGTGGTGCGATTAGATTTGGTATGATGCTGCCATGGAATACCAATGGAGCAGATGCGAGATTCTCTGGAGGTGCGGAGGGAGTGAGAAGTATTCCTGCCAGAACTAACGGCTGGCCTACTATGAATAGGATAGCGGGAATCGTTATCTCAATTTTAGCAAGTGTTCTCCTATCTGGAACGGGCGTGTATTCGGAACTCTTCTGACTGAAGAGCCCGAAGAGTCCGAAAGGCCACCATATAGGCGAAATTTGAGGGATAGCAAGCGGTATTATCTGACCGGATCTAATACCTGCGTCTCGATTCATCCTTCGCTTACACTCGCTGGCGAATGCCAACGTGAGGATTAGCGGCAAGACGTAGTATAGTATCGAAGTGACATATGTATTTCCAGAAATACCGACATTCCTAGACCATGCGCTTCCTGCAAATATGGCCATAATCGATGAGAATAGCCAAATCGAGGCCAATTGCCATGCAGGGAGTATGTCCGACCCGTAGGATCTTTCTCTGATTGTCAGAGTAGGGGGATCCATGGAACTTATGGTTCCAATGAGCCCAAGTTGGACTAGTTCTTCATTGAGTCCTGAGATGGCATCTCCGTTTGAGTAGCCGGATCTGGCTTCGACTATCCAAGAGTATCGACTTATTGATTCATCACCGATGATGAAAAAGCGAGATGCCATACGCTCGATTAGTTCAGAACGAGACCATTCTCTGCGGTGAATGGTGATGGTATTCTGCCCTGCCAAGTGTATCTCTCCGGGAATGTCACCCCGGGGAGTCATTTCAATGACTTGTTCAAATGGAGGTCGGGATGAGTCTATTTATTCTTGAATCGCTTTAGACGGAATGTCTCCTCGCGCTCCATTTCTTCGAGTCTTAATTGGATAAATGTCTGTGCCTCCTTCATTTCAGGGATGACCTTGAATTCAAGTGCATTCACCCTTCTTTTCGTGGCCTCTATTTCTGCAAGCAGTTTCTTGAGAGTTGCTTCCATCTCAGCAGCCTTTACGATATTCTCGATTAGATTGGAATAAGCATCTGCTGCTTCATCGATATACGCCGAACCGCCAATGAGCCCTATACCGCGCTCTTGGATCGTTGAGGTAAGGTGCTCTCCAGTTACACTTGGGACGACAACCCCCATGATGTTGCGCTTCGAAACTTCAACTTCAGGACGAGTAGCAATCGCAATGGCAGTGCTTTTGACAGGCAGTGCGCCCTCTATGCTGCTTGCAAGACTGATTGATTTGATGGCGGCTCTGTAAGCCTCCAGCAGATCTTCTCGTGCTTTTATCATGTCTGCAAGAAGCATTCTGAACTCGTGAAAGAGTCCGTCTCTCTTCATTTTGAGGAGTTTGTACCCATTCTGAGTCTGCTTGATGCGTCGCTTGAGGTTGATTAGTTCACTTCGAGTTGGTTTGATATCCAAAGCCAAAACATCACCTCCAAATAAGCCCTCTTTGCTCCAAATTCATTCTTTCTTCTCTTCGGGATGGTACTTCTCGATGAGTTCTTGATCAAGACGAACGAGGTACTTTGTATCGATATTCGTCATGAGTTCCCAACAAAGATTCAGAGTCTCGTCTATGGTTCGATCTTCATCCCTATCTTGCCTCAGGAACTTATCCTCGAAGATATCTGCAAACTTCAGAAGTTGCAAGTCTCTCTCATTAAGCGCATCCTCGCCGACAATCGCAACAAGGCCTCTCAATTCTCTGCCTTGTGCATATGCTGCATACATTTGGTCGCTGACTTTCTTGTGATCGTCCCGCGTAGTCTTCTCACCAATACAGGATCCCATCAGCCTGGATAGGGACGGGAGAACATTGATCGGGGGATATATTCCAGCTTGGTGAAGTTCCCTTGAAATAACGATCTGTCCCTCTGTTATGTATCCTGATAGATCAGGTATGGGGTGAGTGATGTCGTCTCCGGGCATGGTAAGGATGGGGAATTGGGTTATGCTGCCCTTCTTGCCCTTCACGATACCTGCACGCTCATAGAGCATGGCGAGATCTGTGTACATGTATCCAGGGTATCCACGTCGACCTGGGACCTCTTCCCTAGCTGCTCCAATCTGTCGTAGCGAATCACAATAATTTGTCATGTCCGTGTATATGACGAGAACGTGATAGTCATGTTCGAAGGCGAGATACTCAGCTGCAGTAAGCGCGAGGCGTGGCGTGATTAGCCGTTCAACAGCAGGATCGTCTGCAAGATTCACGAATAAAGCAGCATTCTCTAGAGCGCCTGTGCGTTCAAGATCTGATCTGAAGAAGTTGTACTCTTCCGCCGTGATACCCATTGCACAGAAAACCACGATGAATTCCTCATCGCTGTCCCTAAGCTTCGCCTGACGTGCGATTTGCAGAGCGATGTCATTATGTGGGAGGCCGGATGCACTGAAAATAGGCAATTTTTGACCTCTTACTAGAGTTGTGCAGCAGTCTATCGCACTGACCCCAGTTTGTATGAAATCGTGCGGTGATTGTCTGGAATAGGGGTTTATTGCAGCGCCGATAATGTCTGCATTCTCATCCGCGATTATTTCGGGGCCCCCGTCACGAGGACGTCCTGCTCCATCCAAGATTCTTCCAACGAGGCCCTTGCTCACTGGGAGCTTGAATACATCGCCAAGGAACTTCACACCCGCTTTACGATCTATCGCTTCCGTACCCTCGAAAACCTGTACTACGACCATATCGTCCGAAGTGTCCAGAACTTGACCATTCTTCTGAGAGCCGTCACTCAGACGAATGCTCACGATCTCTCCATACGCCACTGGTTCAGTCTTCTCTAGGAAGACCAACGGTCCTTTGATGTCTGTGATTGTCTTATACTCCTTGCTTGTCATTCATCATTCCTCCTTCAGTTGGCCTCCGCAGTTGCTGCGATTTCGACCACCATGGCCTCGACGAGCCCGCCGATCTTCTCCAGGTAACCTTCAGCGAATCTGGCGCGCATTAGCTCAGTACGGGCTGGTACGTTCACGACGTCTTGCAGTCGTGCACCAGCAGCCATTGCCTTCTTTGCCTCTTCCTGGAATGTTAGAATAGCCTGCGCCATGGCATACTGCTGTTGCACGCCGCTGTAGGCATCAATGGGGTCGAAACCATTCTGCTGCAGGAAATACTCTCGAATCATACGAGCGACTTCCAACGTCAGCTGCTGATCGATTGGGAGTGCATCTGAACCTACGAGTTGAACGATCTCCTGCAACTCTGCTTCGACCTTCAGAAGTGCGCTGATCTGAGTCCTGACTTCCGGGAAGTCGCTTGCGATATTATCGCGGAACCATTGATTCAGACTCTGGGGGTAGAGCGAATATGAACTGAGCCAGTTAATGGCGGGGAAATGTCGCTGCCTTGCCAGACCAGCATCGAGTCCCCAGAAAACCTTGACAATCCTGAGGGTTCCTTGGCTGACGGGTTCGGATATATCTCCGCCCGGAGGTGAAACAGCGCCTATCACGGTGACTGATCCATCTTCCCCATTGAGGGTCTCGACACGCCCTGCACGCTCGTAAAACTCCGCTAGTCGGCTAGACAAGTATGCTGGATATCCTTCTTCACCGGGCATCTCCTCTAGTCGGCTGGATATCTCTCTCATGGCCTCTGCCCATCGACTTGTGGAATCTGCCATCAGAGCAACGTCGTATCCTTGGTCTCGGAAGTATTCGGCAATCGTGATTCCCGTGTAGACGGATGCTTCACGGGCTGCCACAGGCATATTCGAGGTGTTTGCAATCATGACTGTCCTGTTCATCAGAGGCTTTCCAGTGTTAGGGTCAATGAGATGAGGGAACTCATCTAGAACTTCAGTCATCTCATTGCCTCTCTCACCACAACCAATGTAGACAACAAGTTGGGCATCCGAGTACTTTGCGAGTGATTGCTGTGTAACGGTCTTGCCTGAACCGAAAGGACCTGGTATCCCAGCTGCTCCGCCCTTGGCGAGAGGGAATAGGAAATCGAGTATTCTCATGCCCGTGACTAGGGGTGTGTCTGGGGCATACTTCTGCGAATAGGGGCGAGGATGACGTACTGGCCACTCTTGCATCATCTGAATTTCAGTTCCATCGTCAAGTTTGCAAACTGTCTGAGTGACGTTGAATTCTCCTGACTTGATGGACTTTATCTTTCCAGATGCCTTTGGAGGCACCATAATCTTGTGAGTGATCGTATCTGTCTCTTGCACGGTTCCAATTACCTGACCGCCGGTGACCTCATCGCCAACAGACGCTGTTGCAACAAACTCCCACTTCTTCTTTAGATCGAGTCCGTCAGCATCCACACCACGCGTGATGAAGACGCCCATGACCTCTTCAAGAGTCTGAAGAGGTCTCTGTATCCCGTCATAGATTTGAGTGAGGAGCCCTGGCCCTAATTGAACGGACAGGGTCTGTCCTGTGCTCAGAACAGGTTCACCGGGACGTATTCCCGATGTGTCCTCGTAAACCTGAATGACAGATTGCTCGCCATGTATCTCAATGACCTCACCCATTAGTTTCTCATGGCCGACACGGACCACTTCGTACATTCTTGCTTCAATTCCAGTCGCTGTAACGACAGGTCCAGATATTCGATAGATGACTCCTTCATTTTTACTCATTTCTTCACTTCCGTTGTTATTTACTTCCATAGATCGACGCCTAGCGCCGACTTGATTGACTCACGAAGGGTATTATCCTCCTGAGTCCCGATGCCCAAAACGGTTGGCGTGATGCTTTCCGCGATCCGCTCTCGGAGACGATCCGAAAGTTGGGCGAGATCTGAATTGTCCATGACTATTATGCCGACGGACGAGTCCTCCAAGAGATCCCTGATGGTCGATGCCATCTCTTTCTCTGATGAAGGGTGATACAGGCGGGTTACACCTGCTAGTTGGAATCCAAGTGTGAATTCATGTGACCCTACGACTACGATCTCCATTTAATCACCTCATATGCTCCTCAATGACCTCGTTTGAGAGTCCAGCCGCTTTTCCTCTGACGAGTAGTCGGAGGTTCTGGACCTCATGGGTCTTGCTTTCGATGTAATGGACTACTGGAAGGACCGATACTGGGCTTCTGTGAGACATGCTGTACAAAAGAGCGTCTCGCTTCTTTGCGAGTAGTTGTATGACAGGGTCAAGCGAACCGCCCTCTGATGCTTCGATTGCTTCCGTCAATCCTTCTGAGTCGAATCCTGTGGATCTCTTTGCAAGCGTCTCAACTACCCCTAGCCCAGTAGTCTCACGAGTCATTGCTCGGAGTACGTCCTTCGATATCGAGCGGCCGCCGGGTATCATGATCTGAATGATGTTCTCTTGATCGATACCTTGTCTTATCGATCTAAGGATGTTGATTACATTCTTGTGATCTATCTCCGATCTAAGATACCGCATTAAGGTGAAATCCGAACCAGGTAGTGAGACGGATTTGAGAGCATCTGCATAATACGCGCGATCAAGTGCGTCTTCCATTTCTTGAAGTGTCGACCCCTCTGGTAATTTAGACAGAGTCTTGCCCCAGGGGGAGGAGCCCATCAGGGTGATTGCCTCGGGAAGGGTCTTCGATCTAGTTGCCATATCGAGCCATTTGCGATTGCTAGAATTCTCTTCAGGGAGTATCTCCGTTCGAAGCACTTCATGATCTGCTCCACTGTGAATGGCTCTCAACACGGTTTTGGCATTAGCGAATTCGAAGCGCAGTGCGTAGATTGCAACCTGATCCCGGACTGATCCGGTGCAGAAATGGAGGACTTCTGCCAAATCACGATCTAAATTGTGAGATAATGCGGCTTCCACGAGCTCAGCGCCTTTCAAGCGAGATGCGTAAAGATCCAAATCGGCCCTATATCCTGAATCTGCGATACTGGCCGAAATTGCATTGACATCCTGTTGCAACAGCTGTTTCATCCTAACTTGGTCGATCAGTGCGGACTTCCTTGATTTGGCACGGGCTGAAGAAGCTGAATAATTTGCCTTTCCAACCGATTGCGCCATTCCAATTCCCCCCTTTATCCAAATAGAATCTTATTTACTTCTGAAAGAGACTTCTTCCAAGCAGCGTCTAGTTTACCATCGAATCGATAGTCTAGCAATATCGATCCGTCAGAAGACTCCAGAGTGAATCCTCCGAGCCCTTCTATCGAATCTCCCATCTTGAATCCGGACTTCTCCTTCTCAATTGTTGATCTATCAACTTCGACGGGATGTAAGACCATATCTTTGGTCCCTTCAGATTTTGCTTCCTTGATTAGAGTCTTGATCAATGCGTTTCTACCTTTCATTTTAGATGCTGAAACGGCTTCTCTAGCAGCTTGATAGGTATTATCGAGAACGGCTCTTCGAGCTATTAGGCCCGCATTCTGGTTCTGCTGTCTGACGCTCGCAACTACCTCTACAGATATTTGCTCAGCATCTTTTTCAGCCCTAGAAAGAGCCTGTTTCATATGATTCTCGGCCTCAGCCTCTGCTTCAGAGCGTATTCCCTTGGCCTGATCTTCGGCGGCCTTGATAATCGCCTTAGCCTCTGCTTTGGCTTCAGCCTCAATTTGACTTGAAAGCGCTTCAAGAGACATAATACATCCTCATTTGCGTGTTCTTATCCATCTAAGCTAGATGCTCAGAGGAAGAACGCTAGTAGTCCGAAGAGTACGATTGTCTCTGGCAGAACGGTGAACAGTAGAGCTCTACCGAAGTTACCGCCTTCAGCGACCATTCCCACTGCTGCGGCTCCGATCTGGCTCTGGCTCATACCAGTACCGATTCCACAAAGTCCGAGAGCTATTCCAGCTCCCAACTTGGCAGCGTCCCAATTGTAGGACGTAGTTTCCTGGGCGGAGACCACCGAGGCAATCATTGCAATCGAGGTTAAAACCATCAGAGCGCTTGTTCCTTTCATCATATTTTTCTTCATTTTCTTTTCCTCCTTTTTTCCATGCTTTGCAGGAATATCATGTTGTGTTATCAACCTCAATGTATCTTTCTTCGAAACCGAACGGTTCGAAGGGCTCGCCATCGGCGAGATAGAATTGTTTCATCCATTCAACGAAATGTAGTCTAACTGCATGGATATTCGGACTGACGAGCCCTAAGACCCATGCAAACATTTGGACTCCGAACCAGCCAACAAGAGCGAGGAGCCCCAACAAGATTCCAAGTCCACCGTCTGCGAAATTTTCTATCGCTGCCGAGTAGAGCATATCGTTGCCAGCGTAGGCGATCTTTACACCCACAATACCCACAGCAAACAGCCGGATGTAAGAAAGGGTGGACGAAAGTAAACCGATGGCCTCTATCGGAGCCAACAACAGGGATATTGCAAACGGCATTCCCTCGTGCATCAAGTGGACGACTAGCAGAATCAGACCGACTGAAATCAGGGCCAATCCAGGGGTATTGATCGAATCTTCCCTGTAGAAATCGTAGCAGAAAAGGAAGCCACCAACCATGATAATCATCCATGACACCTTGCCATAGAGTGCTCCCTGCCACCCGTGTCCGACTCTAACCTCGTCTATGGCGCCGAGAATGAAGCCTACCATTAGGTGGAATATTCCGATGTATATTGCGATGACGATCAAATTCATCAGGTCTGATGATACTCGATGGAACGGGAATGCGAAGGTTAGGCTGTAGGGCAACTCGAGTACGTAGTGAATTCTGCCGCCATCAGGGTACAGAGCGGTCATCCATGAGACCCATGCGGGGACATCGTATGCATCCTTGAAGCAAGCACCGTGCTCCCACGTATATTTACAAACATCTTCTGTTGCATACTTAGCTTCTATGTGGGGCAGGAACTCAAAGCCTGCGAATTCTCCATACATATATCCGAAGAAAACCGTTGCTGAACCAATGTAGATGAGAAGCATCCCGAAATACCTCATTAGTTGATCTGTTTTATCGCTGGGGAATGATCGCCTGATGAACAATCCAAGAGAGATTGTGAGGAGGCCGTAAGCCATGTCCCCAAGCATCAAACCGAAGAAGAGGGGATATGAGAAAAGCATGAAGACTGTTGGGTCCATCCTTCCATAATCTGATCTTCCAATTGCATCAGTAAGCAATTCCATCGGAGCTGATGCTTGGTGATCGCCAAACGCTACAGGGGGTTTTGGCTCTGATGAGTGGTGCCCATCATCGTCGTGGTGGAAAATAGTCGGACGTACCGCCTCATACTCCGTGTATGTGCAATATGGGCTGAGTGCATCTATGACTTCCTCTGACCTGTCGTCGGTAATCCAGCCATCTATAACGAAAGTGTGGTCTGTAACTGCTATCTTGACGGGTGCCTCGGACTCTGAGAAATCAAGCTCCAACAGTTCGAGGCCGACACATAATTCTGCGCCGTTCTCTTCGGTCCATGCATTTATCTTGGACTGAATTTCTTGTCTTTCTTCATCCAACTCGGACCGCTCCTTATCAGCAGCCTGTATCATCAAGGGTATGCTTCCCTCGCCCCCGGGGACTTCAATTGCTTGGAAACCTGCTGACTCCAAGATCGAGGACATCATTGCTTCATGCTGCTTGACGCAAAAGACTGCGACGACATCATCCACAACCTCTGCGTAGGCATCATCTGGGAGATTCATCTCAGAGATTGCCGAGGGGCTAGAACATGTTCCGACAAAAGAGGAAATGGCAGTATACCCCGCTAGTAGATGAAGGTCTATGCCAAGAGGCTCTAGGGTCCTTAGAATCTCAGTACTTGCTTCAATTGAGTTAATCTCATCTTCAATCTGATCGATTCTTGAAAATGACTCCATTACTTGTTGGACTGATGAGTAAAAATCGCCATCGACCATCTTCCTTGCCTCGTCGATCGGGACAGTGTCGGAAGGTCCGGTTGCACCTGTCTGCGTGACAATAGACCTGTATGTGGAAACCTGGCTTCCAAGAACGTCATTGCGGGAGGACGGCGACCCAAGGCTAAACCCCTCCTGATCATCCTCATACTCATTCATGTGTATTGCCTTCAATCTTGAGACCACGCTGACGACATCATCGATTGCTGACCTAGAGCCGGCAGCAATCAGTCGGCCAACTTTCTTGTTGGTGTACTCGCCAGACATCTTTTCGACCACCGGTATAGAAGTAATTATTCGACGAAAGAGTTGATTATTGCATCTACGGCAGTTTTTCTATTCGCTTCTCCTTCTGAGCGGATCTTGTCTAGATCTTTTTGTCCTGAATTCCTCGTTTTCTGGGCTTTCTTCTCAGCTTCCTTTCGGGCAGATGAGATTAATTCTTGTGCTCCGGCTTCTGCCTGGACTCGTCCTTTTGCTACAATCTCAGAGGCATCGCTTCGTGCTGTTGATACGATTGAAGAGGCTTCTTTGCCGGCTTCATCGAGGATGTTTTGAGCTTCTGATTCTGCTTCTCTTATGGCTTTGAGAACATCATTCTTGCTCATGGTGACCGCCTATTCGTGCGGACCCATCGAAAGGGGGTATATCATGTTGACCAATACGTCGCATAAGTTCTATTGGGGTTGATAGTTTCACAATGTGCCAAATACCCCCCGTCTTTAGCGAGTCACATGGACACGGAGGGGATGGGCGAAGTTGACTGGAACGAGCTCCAAAATAATCTCGAGGCAACCATCCCCGTATACGATCGAATCAATCGTTTTGCCACTGTTGGTCAAGTTAGTAGATGGCGGAGAATGGTGGCTAGCCGTTTGCCCGAGGAAGGAAAAATATTGGAAATTGGTTGTGGGCCTGGATCCTTTGCTGAAATTGTCGAAGGGCGGGACTTAGTTTGTCTCGACCCCATACCCTCGATGATCGCAGCGGCGGAGCCTCGTGTGAATTCAAAGAGAAGGGAAAGGGGTGATTCTGACGCGTCTTTTGTCAAAGGTGAAGCCGAATCTCTTCCCTTTGATGATTCGACCTTCGACGGCGTTTGTTCCCTCTTCTCCTTCAGGGACTGGTATGACAAGCGCAAGGGCCTCTCAGAGGCTCTTCGCGTTCTGAAACCAGGTGGTTCGATTGTTATTGTGGATCCAGCGAAAATCAATCGATTGCATGGGTGGCTTGGAAAAATGTACATGCAAATATGGGTAGGGTCCTATGCAAGATGGGTCTGTGGAGTTCAAGACCATCCTTGGAAATGGCTGACGAAAACCTACGTGCACTTTGGGACGACTGGGGATTATGTCAGGATGCTTGAGGAAGTTGGATTCAAAGACGTTTCTTCAAAGGTCATATTCCCAGGCATGGCGACCATATGGCAAGCAAAGGCGTAAGAAAGGACAAGCATGGCCGCCGCTGAAATTCATCAAACCCTTAATGCAAAGAGAGATCTGCATGTTACTGCACGCCATATGAATGGCTTTGTGAGTCTATTGAATACCAAGTCCACAACACGATCGGGTAGCCTGAATAGGATGGAGCCGAGTGCAAATGCTCGTTTTGACCTAGACATTACTGACCCCATCTGATGTTTCCATTCACGCTCGTAAGATTCGAGAGGTACTCCATCCAGCAGATGGTCTGCGATTGCGTTCCCGGCGATTCTGCCTCCAATCATTGCTATTGTTATCCCCGCACCGTTGGAAGGGAGTACCATCCCTGCTGAATCGCCCACGAGTACGTGTTTTCCATTGATGAAGCTCCGAATAGTGCCAGACATCGGCAGTGCTCCAGCCCCTTCATATTCCAAATCTCCACTGTAGGAATCTATGAACTGTTTAGCAAGAATATTCAGGGAAGTCCCACGTGCGAACTTGGGTTGAATTCCTATACCTATGTTAGAGGAGCCGTTCTTCGGGAAGACCCATGCATAGCCTCCCGGAGCGATTGCTCCGAAATGCAACTCTAGAGCTTCGGTGTGAACTCCTTTTTTAATTGCAAACTTGACAGGTATGTTGAGGGATTTCTCAGACCATCCGGTTCGCCGCACTATATCGTGATGACCTCCTGCTCCGACGATGACTTTGGCTTCGAATATACGTCCATCGGATAAGGTGACTGACTGACTCTCGACATGTTTGACACGCGTTCCAACTAGATACTTGGCACCTTCACTTTTTGCGCGTTGTACCAGTGCTTCATCATGCGCTACACGGTCGAGCACCATGCCTTCAAATCGATATTTCAAACGCTTTCCTGAGGGCGTTACGAGATGCATCTCGGGTACTCGTCGACATATGGCGTGATCGGGGGTCTGGAATAAATCGTCCATGTCGGGAACCTTCGGGCAAAGACGGCTCATCTCCTCGTTGCTCGGTACAAGTTCGCCGCATTGCAGAGGTGTACCAATCGGGTCTCTTCCGTCGATTACGAGTACATCGATCCCTCGACGTGCGAGATACAGTGCCGTTGTCGATCCCGCGGGTCCCCCACCCACGACAATGACGTCGTGCTTCTTGTTGGCCATGGCGCCGCCTCAGAGGGTCCTTAGAGCAGATTTACGAGCGAATTTTGCCATCAATTGCAGTTGATTCGAATTGGGGAGGGGTTCCAGAGCTTCGATGGCTCTCTGTACGTGCGAGTCGATGAGGCTTCTCACGTAGTCAATTGAACCCGCAGTATCCAAGAGGGCGATCAATTCATCCCACCTATCGTCATTGAAATCCATCAATACATCTGCCAAATTCTTCCTATCGTTACCGTGAAGAGAGGTCAGTGCGTGTATGATGGGTAGAGTCATCTTGCCCTCGTAAATATCAGTCCCCCTGGGCTTCCCCATTCTCGGATTCCCTGTCAGATCAAGGAGGTCGTCCACCATCTGAAATGCCCGGCCGACTTCCCATCCGAAATTATCCATAGCATCGATGATTTCCGGATCTGCCTCTGCCACCATTGCGGCAACTTTGCACCCGCATGCTATGGGACCTGCAGTCTTGCCGTCGATAATCCGGTAGTAGTCCTCCGGAGTAGTCCCGAGGTTCCCGATATGGTCGAACTGCAACAGCTCTCCATTCGCCATAGCAATACAGCTGTCAGCAAGTGCCCTAATCACTTCAGGGCCTTGTTCAGAACCCAGCCAATAACCGAGAGTGAAGAGATAGTCTCCTGCTATGATGCCGTGGGCAAGTCCGTGCTGAGAATGTAAAGTAGGACGTCCTCGACGGAGTTTCGCCTGATCGTAGATATCATCGTGTACAAGGGTAGCAGTGTGTATGATTTCCGCGGCAAGAGCTGATCTGAGCATCTTATCGTCGAGTTTTGCGCCTGCTGCTTCATAGGCTAAGCATCCCAAAACGGGTCTGAACCGCTTACCTCCAGCGAGAAGTATGTCTCGGGCGTATTTCATCGCAGGATCTTCAGATCTTTCCTCGACATAATCCCTGAGGGCTTTCTCGACGATGGACTGAACCTCTTCCAACGACCTCCGGGCGAGTACCCCCCTCACTCCACTCATGGGCTGAAGACAAGGGGAGGGATATATCAACGGCTGTGCCTGCGAACACATGAGGCACGGCGCGTGTCTTCGAGGTAACCTGATGTCGTCTCTGTCAATCGGTTTCTTGAACGACGACACATGTTGGTGTGAAAACAGGATCAACGAAGTGGATGGTCATGAGCACACTGAGATTCATGATCTGGTTGAAGGTTTCAAGTTACTAGAATCAAGTGACTTAGACGCTGTTATGATTCCATCTAGAGCCATTCATGGGCGGCAAATCGAGATGATTTCTTCAGGCCTCTCAGTGGCAGGCGCGATCAATCAACACAGACCTTTCCATGTGGTTGTTGCAGGCGATAGGCCCTCGCATCTTCCTCGATCGGCGATAGTCATCAGTGGCTCCAAAATCGTTCGAAGACAACTCAGGAGGTTTAGAAGAGATCTCCGGGTATTGTCTCCAAAAGCGTGGTCAGGGATACAGGACGTTCCCCTTCCAGAAGAAAATGTCGTATCATGGCTGGAAGATATGCGTCAAAATGGGGTTATTGATGCATATACGATACCAAGAGAATCTTTCGATCGCCTCAACTTGAAGACTAGGAGGTTCGCTCTCTGGCCGGATCCCAAGGAGGCAGGTGGGTCGTTCTTCCTCCCGCCCATGTACTCGGATCTCCCTATCATCATCACCAGAGAGGGCTTTCCAAGAAAGCGCCTAGAAGGCATGTTTGGAAGAGAGGGGGAGGCGGCTTGGCATGTCATGAACGAGTTATTTGGGGCTGAGTCGGAGGATGTGGCTGATGGGATTGGAATCTTGGTGCAACATCGTACGATATCCAGCCTCCTCCAACAGGCTGAGGCGACCAGGGACCTTGCTCTCGAACAATCTTGCAGAGACTCAGAGGGAGATATCCTCCCAGAAGGTTCTCGTCTTTTCATAAGGGTAGAATATGTGTCAAAAGATGGGATGCGGACCTTCAGAATGGATCGGCTGATCGAGTCGGAAAACCTCCACAGCGGATGTGTGACGATGGGCATGGAGTGGAGGGCGATGTTTTCCACTTTATCGGAGCCTCAGAGCGAGCATCCAAGACTCGGTGCCGGTTCTCCGGCATTTTTCAGCAGTGAGTGAATAGTGCCGAGCATGACCATGAGAGTCGGAATCGATATCCGCCAATACTCGTGCGCGAAGGTATGGCGATTCCGGAGGTAGACCCTCTTGTTCTCGATCGCCTCTACCGATCTGATCTTCGCAGTTTAAGGGAAAACGCGGAACACGAAGGAGTCTCCAAGAGGGGTTCTGTCGAAGTGCTGCGAGCATCTTTGATTCGTCATCACGTCCTTTCTGATCTCGATCTCTCTTGGGAAGGAATACAGTCGTTTAGCAATCGAGAATTGGGAGATCTTCTGAGGATTTTTGGAGTCAAGGCATCGGGCTCCCACAAAGAGAGGAGGCAGAGAATATGGCTTCATGTTACACAGGATGCAAATCGCCTCACTGTGGAGTCTCTAGCCACCATGGAGCGTCAGAAACTGGTTGACCTCTGCAGGAATCTAGAGATTCCTTCGAATGGGCCTCGTACCGTACTTATGGGGCATGTAGCAGGGGTTCTCGCAAGTCAACGAAGAGCATGGGGGCACATCAAAAGGAGCCTACGGAGAAATGGGCTGCTGGGGGACCCCAAGCTTGAGACGACTAAGGTGAGGAGATCGGGATCTGAATCTAAAATTGGGGTCAGGGTGCCTGATGTGGCTTCTCTTGAAGACGTCTCGGATCTTCTATCTCGCGCTTTGGAGAATACGGAGCCTCAGGATTCGAGAGTTCTTCAGAACCTCTCATCAGACCCGGGGAAATTTGGAAGGATGGTCGGAACCGTGGGCCTGGTGAGGGGTCCGACATGGGACCGATCCTCGACCGATCTCCTAATCTCAATCATGAGTGTTCGAGGCCTCAAGATATCTTCGGAAAGGGCTCGTAGAGACTTGCACCTAGCAGCCTCCAGAATCGCTGAGTGCTGGATCGGTGAGTCTGACGAGATACTCGAAGGCATCGACTTGGAATCGCTGAGATACAGATTCGATAATCGCGGTATTGAAGAGTTGGCGTCGGCGATCATGAGGAGTCGCTCTGAATGAGCCTAAACCATCCGAAGCGATGTTCCGAGATTTGGCCGCCATCGGCCCTCAGGGAGTCTATTGCATCTTCTGCCTCCTCCCTCGAGTGGCCATGAACGCTGCATTGCCTGACAATAGCATCGTAGTCGACACCCTCTCCGCGATCGCCTGCTGCGATAGTTGCAACTACAACCTCTTCGACGGACATATCGCTTGTTGCAGGAGAGGGGGCTTCCACGGGTTGGTCAGGAACGGTAGAATCAGGTTCTGATTCGTCTGCTGATTCAGGCTTTACAATCTCCACGGATCTTCCCAATGCTGCATTCAAAGCTTGAAGGACGTCCAGCATATACACCTCAGTCTCGAAAGGCGGGTAATGTGCTCTGGAAAGCAGCATTCCATCGATCAGATCCTCCGGCACTCCTGCAGACCTGAATCCGGCCATACTCTGCTCAGCCGCCATAGCAAGTTCGTGTGCGTTTATCCTGCGAAGGGTTGCATCAGCAGTTTCTGCTAGCCATTCAGCATACCTGGGCTTATCGATAACCGTCATCTCCTGCGCATTGTATGATGTGAATACCCCGCCGTCTTCAGTTTGGAATGATCTCTGCTTTGCAACGACCATCATGAGGAATCTATCTCCTCGCTCGAAGCGCGCATGGATCTCCTCTGCTTCAGGATGTAGCTCCGGATTGAACGGCGAGACCTCGACCCTGTGGATGCCTGTAACATCCCTCAAATTGAATCTGTAGCTCTGGCCGCTATCGCTCTCTCTCTTCTCCGAACTATCAATCAGACCGCAGATAAGTGCCCGATTTATCTTGGCTCCGAGTCTCGTGACCATATATCCTGGGTCGTACTCGCCTGAGCCCTGGTCCGGGAGGCTTGCATCACGATACTCGTGTGCGAAGACTCGGATCGCGGTCTGTCTGCCCACTCGCATTGTGCCGGACATTGTCAAAGAACCACCCCCCATCGATCTATGGCAGCTTTTGCAATTCCTTCCGGATCCACTTCCATAATCTGCACCTCATCAGCCTGAATCATACAACCTCGATCATCATTGATCGAGCGACCCATCACACGCACACGGTGCCCAAGGAATCTGTCCTTCAATGACGAGTGAAATGCTTCCTTCCCGTTCGAAGATATCTCTTTCCTAACATCATCGAGATTCATTCCAATCAATGCTTCAGTAGGTGCGCGAGAAACAAGAAGAGACGCATTGGAAACCCCTGAATCTACAACCATCATCATTCTCAGATCTTCTTCACCAACGTCTTCCCCATGTACTCCACAGACACCGTCTCTTAGTACTCGCCTACATCCTTCTTGGGTACATCTCAAGATTATCCCAGAGTCAGATCTCAATGACACTATCCTTCCAGTCGTAGATATGCCTCTCCTCGAACCACCAGATGTGAGATCGTCAAGATCTTCCTCAACCCAGTGGTTTGAGGCGTCTATGGGCCCAAATGGGGCTTCTGTCAGTATCTCTACTTGATCGAGCTGATCGATTACAAGGTCTGGCGATCCCTGCCACGCCTGAACTCTTGCACGTTTTATTCGGATGAAGGAACCGGCCTCAATATCCACCTCACCCCATGACGTTAGGCGGCATCGGCCACTTGGATCTTGTACCTCTCCACTTCGAACTACGCGCTCTTCGCCGGTTTTGGAGGTGAACGAGCGAGAATTCCAATCAACAACTTGGAGTATTATTTCTACATCTCTCATCCCATCTCTAAGGTCTTTGATGGTGCATGACGAGTTTGCTTGGAGTGTTTCTGCTTCGGGGAATGCGCCATCGTGATATGGCTCTATTTTCGTGAAATCGCCAATGTTGATTTCAGGAGTATCTCGGAATCTCTTGACCTGTGCGTTCTCAATCTTAACGAGATCGCCCTCGGAGATGTCCAATGTCTTCCATGAGAGGAAGCCCATTGTCCCGGTTTGATCGCCTAACCTACCTCGCATCACATCTATGCTTCCCGAACCGTCTCTTCGGACGATCTGATCTGGACGGACAGCGAGTACGCGTGCCACGATTGCGACTGTCCCTTCGCCCCGTGAAGCATCTTCTATGGTTACTGGTTCATTGGTGGGGGCAAGAGTTGGTGCCCCTCCTTCCTTGAGTACCGAAACTCTTGACGTCTGATTGATATTGATCGATTTCTTGTCATTCCACTCATTGACAGATACGCCATCAAGACGTACGACTGAGCCGGCTGCCAGATCCTGGGATTTATTTCCCCAGTCCTTGAATTCCCATCGTTGACGATCGCCGTCCCAGGGGGAATCCTCGATGAAACCAAATCCTATCTGCCGTTCTTCCCCTCTTACCTGCTGGACCCTTGAATTGTAGGATACCACCAGGACCTCGATCGTTACATTTCGATCATTGGAACCGAGTTCTGAGAATTTTGACGCTTTCTTGACGGATGGAGCGGGTGCCCGGACGGTCTTATCTGCATCCGAGCCAGGTTCCATGAACTTCCTGACGACTGAACGAAGTGCGTCCCTCGGAGGTATGAGAAACTCATTTTCGTATCTTTCAAACTCTTTTGCTACTTCCTCGGGATTTGCATCTTTGCATTCCTGAAGGACCAACCTTACTTCAGTATCGTACTTATCTTGACTCATTCAATCACTCTTCCGTCGAGATTTCAGCATCGAGTCTGCTGAATTTATTCGACGGTCCGGAGAATCCTCCGGATTGGGTCCTATGGAGGGGGGAAACCTGTGCAGGATGGGGCAGACTCGACACTTCCTCGCCTCGGGCTTTCTAATCTTGAGAGGCGGTTCTTGAACATAGCCGACGAAATTTGTATTTTGAAGGGGGCCGTTTATTTCAGTTAACTGTCTCCTAGACAAACATGGATTCCTCCGAGCCAGCAAGGATAGGAGTTCTGACGGCCTCTGACAGGGCCTCTTCTGGAGAGTATCAAGACCTCAGTGGACCGGAGATAGAAGACTTCCTGAATGAGGTTATGTCGACCTCATTTGAGATTCATCGGCGACTCGTGTCGGATGAAGTGGAGGACATTGCGAACGCGCTTGTGGATCTCAGCGATCATGTTGGATGCTGCCTCGTCATTACAACCGGCGGCACGGGGCCTGCGCCCCGGGATGTCACTCCGGAGGCAACTGAATCTGTCTGTGACAGAATTCTTCCCGGGTTCGGGGAGAAAATGCGTTCGATATCCATGAAATATGTTCCCACTGCCATACTTTCTAGACAGCTCGGAGGGGTCCGTGGATCTACGCTAATCATCAATCTTCCAGGTTCTCCAAAATCGATAAGAGAGACTCTTGGAGACCTCTTCCCAGCCATCCCGTACTGCATAGACCTAATCGGAGGGCCTTACATTTCCACATTCAAAGACAAGATGGACGTGTATCGCCCGCCCCACGCCAGAAGGGAATGATTGATGGCACTCCGGCCGAAAGATGCCTCATGGCGAAGATGAAGTCGGGCGGAAAAGAAGATGGAAGAGCGCAGAAAGAAATGCGCGAGATAACAGTGGATTTTGATTTCACGCCGAATGCTCTTTCTTCGATTCTCTACAAACAGGGCGAAACGATGGTCTTAGCCACCGTTACAGCGGACAAGGGCCTCCCAAGATGGTTTCCAAGAAATGCGACCAGGGGATGGATACATGCCGAGTACTCTCTTCTGCCCGGTTCGACGAATACACGTTTCAGAAGGGAGCGTAATGGTGCTAAGGGGAGGACGCATGAAATTGAGCGTCTAGTGGCTCGATCGCTCAGGGGGGCTGTCGATTTGGAGGCACTCGGACCCATTTCCATGACTGTTGACTGTGAGATCCTCAATGCCGATGGCGGTACGAGATGCGCATCGATCACTGCCGGGAACATTGCATTGAGACTGGCGATACGTCGACTAATTGCGTCAGGACGCTGCCTGCCAATCAACCTGAGGGGCAGTGAGCAAGATCTCAAGGATGGTTGGACGCCTCCGGATTTGACCCCCAAAGAGCGTGCCGATCATGAATCTGCAGTCATGGCAAATGACGTTGCAGCCTTGAGCGTGGGGATGGTCGATGGCAAAGTTCGAGTGGATCTCGACTACGTCCTAGATTCGAATGCTGATGTCGACATGAACGTCGTTATGACGAGTGAGGGCTCCTTCGTAGAAGTTCAAGGGACCGGGGAAGAGGCCACATACACAAGAGATGAGTTGGATTCACTGCTAAATGCAGCAGTAGAAGGGATAGGGAAGCTGCATCGGCTCCAGGCTTCGCTGCTTGAGGATCAGGATTGATGGTGGGACTGGCCGGACTTGAACCAGCGGCCTCCGCATCTTCAGTGCGGCGCTCTCCCAACTGAGCTACAGTCCCGTGGGCATGATTCGGCAGCCCGGTTCCAGTATCAAGTCTTCCGAGCGAGCCATTCAAGTCAGAGGATGCCCACGCATAATCCTAGGTGGATGCATGTCCGTTGCTAGCAGAGCAAAGCGTGTCACGACAAATACCCTTCAGGAAATGAAGGTTAATGGTGAAAAAATCGCTATGCTGACCGCTTATGACTTCTCATTGGCGCGATTGGTTGATGCCTCGGGTATCGATGTCATACTGGTGGGCGACTCGGCTTCCAATGTGATGGCAGGCCACGAGACTACTGTCCCAATCACTCTTGATCAGATGATATATCATGCGCAGAGCGTCGTTAGAGCGGTTCAGAG
>DATW01000084.1:0-3500 GCA_002504845.1 Euryarchaeota archaeon UBA250
CGACTCTTACAACGACGATGTCGACGCCTTCCCTGCGGATGAGAACGAGTGGCTCGACACCGATGGCGACGGAACTGGCGACAACGCCGACTCCGACGACGACGGCGACGGGTTCTCAGATGCCAATGAGAACGACTGTGGAACCGATACGCTCGATGACGGCGACACGCCACCAGATTACGACGGCGATGGAATCTGCGACGCGCTTGACCCCAATGTCGACATCAACATCGACGAGGCTCCCGCTGAGGAAGATCTAGGATTCGGCGCAGCCGTGCCAGGATTCCCAACGGCCCTCGCTGCACTTGCGCTTGTCGGAGCTGCACTGGTCGCTGGAAGGCGAATAGAAGAGTGAATGCCGAGATGTAACCGCCCCCGGGGTCATCAGACTCCGGGGGTCGGCACAACACCTCTGTGACTCCACTTCGAAGTAAACCATGATAAGGCGAAGAATAGGATACATGAACATAGGTGGAACCATGCCAGGCACAACTAGAGTTGAGATCCGAACCCTCAAAGTGGGGCGATACGTCGCTATAGAGAATGACGCATACAAGATACTCAGCATATCTAAGTCGAAGCCCGGCAAACACGGAAGCGCCAAGGCGAGACTCGAACTAGAGGACATCTTCACTGGTCAAAAGCGAAGCCACGTGGGTACTGTCACTGACAACATACAGGTTCCCGTGATTGAGAAAGGAAGCGCAGTCATAACATTCGTCCAGGGCAACGAGGTCAATGCCATGGATAACAAGACGTATGAGACTCTCATACTGCCGCTTGATACGGAGATGAATCTAGAGGCCGGCGGAGAGATCCAATGGATGGAGGCCATGGGCCGCTACAGGATTACACGTGATCATTGATACGGATGGAGCCCGACATTCCTCATGAGGTAGGGGCACGTGACATACGAACGACCACCCGCGATGGCATGGGCTATACTTGCGATCGCGCTTTTCGGAGTGAGTAGCGGCGGGCCCCTGCTCGCATCCATGGATACCCCTCCTGTGCTGCGTGCATCATGGAGGCTCTGGGCGACATCAATTGTCTTATTGCCAGGTTTCATGGTACAACTCAGACGGGCTGAGAATGAGATTTACGACCTTCGGAATATCTCGATGATCTTACTTTCCGGATTCGCTCTTGCCATTCATTTCGCAGCATGGACATGGTCTCTCGATCACACATCCTTGGCACACAGCCTCCTCTTTGTCACTAGCCACCCCATCGTAATTGTTTCAGCTATGTTCGTCATAGAGAGGAAGGCTGACCCCTTGCTCATCTGTGGTGCATCTTTGGGATTCATGGGTGCAGGTTTGGCTTTACTAGACGCTTCAGATTCAGGTTCCGTCACATACGCCGGCGATGCTGCAGCCTTTCTTGGAGCAGTGGCTGGTGCGGCCTACTTGGCCATAGGTAGGATTCTGAGATCGGGCTCTAAGATCCCCCTTTTCATCTACGCTTTCCCAGTAACCACTGTATCTGCTATTATTCTAACAGGGCTGTCTGCATCTGTCGAATCTACTGCCTCTACGATCGACGCCCACCCTCTTGGATGGATTGGAAGCGAGTATTTCCTCACTGTAGTGGCTCTCGCTTTCGGAGCCGGACTTCTCGGGCACACGGGCCTCAATGCAGCATTAAGATGGCTCCCACCCATAATAATCTCAGTCGGGCTTCTATTCGAACCGATACTCGGATCAGTCATTGGATTACTTGTCCTCGGAACCATCGAAGTAGGCTTTTGGACTGTTTTGGGCGGGATTATGATGATAGTAGGCGCTATCATACTCACATTCTGGCTTGAATCGAGAATTGAGCCAAGAGCACGAGTTGAATAAGAGACGTCCAATGCCACGATGTATGGGCCGACCTTCGATACTTGTGACAAATGACGATGGCGTGGAGGCCCCCGGTCTATTTGCACTGATCTCCAAACTGCACTCGGAGAGATTCCCTGTTCTCGTGGTCGCCCCACGCGGAGAGCAATCAGCTTCGGGGATGAGACTCACACTAAGGAAGCCAATGAGAATCGAGATACACTCCGATATCGAGCGTTCAATCAGAATCAATCAAGATGTTCCTCTGGTGGTAATGTCCGTCGAGGGAACGCCCTGTGATGCTGTAATAGTGGCAGTCGAAGGCGCCATCGATCAACATCGAATGGGCATCAAGCCCTCTCTATGTGTGTCTGGAATCAATCTCGGGCCGAATTTATCTGTGGACGTCCTACACTCGGGAACGGTATCAGCTGCGAGAGAAGCCTCGATGTATGGCCTTCCTTCAATTTCTACAAGTCTCGCAGATTACAACGAATCTGAATTCGGAGGAGCAGTAGATGCGACGATGAAGATCATCGAGAAGGCCACCAACATAATCAAAACACCCCCGCCGTCATTCATGCGGCCAGAGGGGGCGAAATCCAAACCATCAGGGCCGGACAAGGACCTCCCCCTCTCGCAGTTTCTGCATGGCAACATGATGCTCAATGTCAATGTCCCCTCGAATTGGAATGGAATCTACAGGACTGGCCCTCATGGGGCTAGATGGTACACTGCACCAACTCGGATATCGAATACGGTCGAGGGGCAATTCGTGGAGGTAG
The DNA here is from genome assembly GCA_002504845.1 of Euryarchaeota archaeon UBA250. Classification (GTDB taxonomy): domain Archaea; phylum Thermoplasmatota; class Poseidoniia; order Poseidoniales; family Thalassarchaeaceae; genus MGIIb-N1. The sequence goes on from DATW01000084.1 coordinate 2,609, forward strand.
GTGCTGCCACGATCATAAATGAGGGCGATGAAGGCTCCGATACAGCCACCATTGAGGGTGGCGGTTGTTCGATCACGGCAATGCCTGTGTGGCCTCAACTGCATCCTCTATCTGTTTCGGACTCCATCCTCGAACAAGCGAATACCTCCGATCAAGAAGGCTTTCCTGCATGGCTGTCTAGCCAGTGATGCACGATAGATATGCAAGCAGACCCGAGTAGCCATTCTTTGCCAAGAGACACCATGGCCACATCGCCAAGATCATCTATGCCGTCTATGGCCCTGTCGTCCCCTACTATGAAACCGATATCCCCCTGATTTTCGTGTATGCAGTCCAAAGAATCACCATTCACATCGAGCACACATATACCCACAGCCATCCTCCTCCATTCCTCGACCGTTGTGCGTAGATCGCCTCCGGAGTGCGCCATGCCCTGAGAGACCTGCTTCCACGTCCCGATAGGCGGTAGTGGCTCAACAATGACTTTCCTTATTTTGCCAGCGATCGACCTTTCATCAGCCCTGAGACCGGTGATCTCGGAACCTGTGAACCTAATCCTTCTTGGCTTACCCGGGCTACCTAGGAGGTGAACAATAACCTCAACATCTTCTCTGATTCCATGCGATAGGAGGAGACAAGACCCTATGTTTCTGCATAAAACATCAATCCTCCCGGATCCTGGCAAATCATCGAGATGGAAAGTAGATGACGGGGGGGCCCTTGAGCCAATGATTGCGAATCTCCGCATGACTCATCCCAACTCTATGTCGTCCACGTCCATCATGGACTGCATCTGTCTTCTGAATTGACGATTGCCCTTCATCCCACGCATCATCTTCTTACTTTTATTCCATTGTGCAAGGAGGCCTTTAACTTCCTTCTCAGAAGATCC
>DATW01000084.1:3879-29142 GCA_002504845.1 Euryarchaeota archaeon UBA250
TTTCTCATCTTGAGTCATCGAATCCATCATTATCCTGTATCGTTCAAGATTGCCCTGCATAGCCCTCTTTTGAGCAGAAGACATTGAACCCATCCCAAACATCCCATCAGGAAGATGAGAGAGGATCCTATCAAGCGTACCAATTTTACTCATCATTTCCATTTGCTGATACATATCATTCAAGGTGAAGCGTCCCGACATTAATCGCTGTGTGAGGCGCATCGCCTCTTGCTCATCCAAATCCTCCGGAGCAAGATCAATGAGCCCCTTTATGTCGCCCATTCCAAGCAATCTCGAGATGAAGCGATCAGACTCGAAGCGCTCAAGATCTGATACTCTTTCACCTTCTCCGACGAATACTATGGGAGCATTCGTGATCGAAACAGCGCTCAGAGCACCACCGCCTCTGGCTGTCCCATCGAGCTTCGTCACAATCGTCCCTGTAACTCCTACGAGTTCGTGAAACGTCTCTGCTATCGGTCCGGCTGATTGACCGACTTGCGCATCTATTACGAGGAACCTCTCGGTGGCTTGGGCGATTTCCGCAATGTCAAGAAGCTCTTCTTTGAGATCATTATCTAGACTGTCTCGTCCGGCTGTGTCTATGATTACAACATCTGCAGTTCCAACTTTCCGAAGTCCATTCTTGACAATCGAGGCTGCATCGGTCCCATCTTTTTCGCCATATACCTCTATTCCACTGCCATCGAGTAACTGTGAAAGTTGAGCGAGGGCACCAGGTCTGTGGACATCAGCCTCTATGACTGCGACTTTGACGCCGTGCCTTCTACGCCACCACTCTGCAACTTTAGCAGTGGTTGTGGTCTTTCCCTGGCCATATAGGCCCACCATGAGAACAGTCTGATTATGTGGTCTGATTTCACGTGCAGGCCCTAGAATTCTGACAAGCTCAGAATACACCATATTCATCGCATGGGTCTCAAGCTTCAATCCGGGCCGCGGCTCATCTTCCATGAGCCTTCTTTGGATCCTTTCTGTCAGGTCCTTGGTTTGTCTGACATTGAAATCAGCCTCCAGTAGAGACCTTCTCAGTGAGCGTGTAAACTCCCTCACAGCCTCTTCATCAAGGGTCTTCTTGCCCCTCAGAAGACCAACAGAACCGAGGATCCGCCGCTTTAGCCCCTCCAGTGCCATGGCAGTAACCCTGTGAAGGCCCGTTTCAACGTTCCTCGTGCCGTCCCATCTAAACCCTCGATGCCGACCGACAGGTATGGCCACCCCGCTGATCGGCATCGTTGAGATGCAAATCGCGTTCGCGATAGCCCTGTTAGGGATATATCTCGGATGGAGAGCCGGACTGTCTCGAATATCGGGACTGTACGATCTAACCGGAGCAGCCAGACACCTCCTATACGGCATAGTGATCGGCATGTTGTTTGCAGTAGCTGTGGACAGAATGGTCCTAGCAGAGATAGTTTTGGGGCGCTCATGGGACGCAATAGCGCCCGCATTACTCCTAATCGGCGCATCTCAGTCAATGCTGGTCCTTGTGGTGGTCGGCCGTCCAAGAACAGTCAAGACTTCTAGCAGTATGCCTTACGGATGGACTTTCGGACTCGGGTTGGGCTCGATGCAGGCAGCCTATATCATAGTCAGAATATTTGACCCTGCGACATGGGACGGCTCTACAGGATTTGGAGTATTTTCGATAATCATGGGTGCGATCGTTAGCGCCACATGCGCCCTCGGTTCAGCGACAATATCGGGTTGGCAGGGCGTAAGGCTCCTATTCGGACGAAGAGTCGCAGCCACCATCGCATCTTCCGTATTACGTGCAATGATGATTGCATCTGTGGTGCTATCCGTATTTCAGCCGTTAGCGATTGTCTTAGCAACTCCTCCAGCTTTCTACTTCGCCTTCAACAATGCTCCAAGATGGGCCCTTGAGACACTCTCTGAACCTTCCAGAAAGGAATACAGGAGAGCAATAAGAAGAGATGCTATCAGTAAAAAGGAGTCTTAGGCCATATTCGAATAATTTTATGCATAAAAGGGCCACTGAAGTAAGAAAAGAGGCTAAAAAATACATTTTCTCTTATGGTGACGGTTATATCGGACTCGTATTGCGCTCAGAATAGATGAGAATAATCATCGGAGGGGCTGGCGAGGTCGGCCGCGGAGTGGCTTCTGCACTCAGGCACGAAGGTCGGGACATCGTCCTGATAGACAACGATCTGGATGCGATAAACGAATCACAGTCCATAGATTGCCTTGTTATCAGCGGATCCGTTCTTTCCAGAAGAACACTGGTTAAGGCAGGCATAACAGACGCAGAGATCGTGATAATGTGCACAAAATCGGATGAACTCAACTTGCTATCATGTGCATTTGCCAAGCGAGTATTCAGCGAGGAGAATAAATCGTCAAACCGAAGAATAAGAACAGTCGCCAGGATATCGGATCGGAAACTTTTGGATCCCGAGTATGGCGCTGGCCCGCTCCCGAAGTGGTCTAAAGCAGACCACATTGTTTGCGCTGGAGAGGAAATAGTAAGCAGACTTGCAAGCGGTTTGGTCGCTCCAGCATTCGAAGAGGCGCTCCCCGTCCACGAAGGCGCATACATCCTCGTCGCGGAAGCAGGAGAGGGTAGCCCCCTGATTGGCAGTACCGTGAAAGAGATCAGAGACACATTCTCATCGCTCCCTCCGATCGTCGCAGTGCAGACAAATGGTCATGCTGCGAAACTCGATGTCCTAGACCAGGAGATAGTGCTCAACGACAGAGTTGCGTTTGCTATAACCAGTCTTGATCAATTCAGAGTGGTGTCTTCCGCACTTGGAATACCTCTGGACCCCATCCCAGAAAACCCTCGGACGCTTGTATTCGGAGCCACTGCATTCGGCTCCGAAGTCGCATCTCATTATCTCTCGGAAGGAGCGGATGTTGTCGTCATAGAGCCAGACTTAGATCTCGCAAATCAACTGGTTGGATCGAAAGTAGGATCCAGCAAGAGGCTCGATGTGATACATGGAGACCCTCAAGACGAAGAACTCCTCAAGGAGATAGACATAGAAGGATTCGATGTGGCTATAGCAAGTATGGATGACGATAACAGAAACATCGCTATGGCAATGCAAGCCTCAGACAAGGGAATCCCAAGATCAGGGCTCCTCCTCAAAGATATGGCGCTGATAGAGGCTGTGAAGAGAATCGGACTTACTCGGCCAGTAAGTCAGAGGCAAATCACGATCACTTCCATCCTAAGAGCGATACATTTCGGAGATCTCGGGGACTTCAGTGTCCCGACATCTCTCAATGATATCGTCATTGTCTTATTCCATATTGTGGAGGAACATCCCTTTGTCGACTCAACTGTTGAGAATGCCAGCAACAGGCTCAAGGGAACGATGCCGCTCATATTCAGAGAAGGAGAAGAAGGTGTACAAAGCATAATTACCACTGCTGATACGATGATTGTGCAAGGAGATACTGTTGCTATGATCCTCAAACAAGAGCATCTCTCTCTTGCAGATGAGATAAACGGGTGATGGCTCATGCACTATGACGTAGTCCGATATGTGGTCGGGCAGACACTCAGAATAATATCCGTCCCATTCATCATAGCGGCATTAGCGCTTGCTTTTATGAGTCCGGAATCCCCGTGGCATGTCCCAATCTATTCATTCGCAGCCCCTGCTTTGATAGCCTTGGTGCTGGGCACACTTCTCTGTAGAGTGGATCAGGAGGAAATCGAGGAAAGAATCCGCGATAGAGAGGCATTCGCATCCGTCGGACTGGGTTGGCTGGCCATTGTCTTAATCGGCACACTCCCCTACTGGCTTGGCGGAATATTTGCAGGCCCTGGATCGGATACCTCGTTTTCAGAAGTCCTTCAAGGATTCATCTACTCGTTCTTCGAATCTATGGCTGGTTTCACAACCACCGGTGCTACGGTCATCGAATCTTCTTCGAGCCCTCTATGTGACGAATCCACGCCTGATTGCCTCGCAAGCCTCCCCAAGATGATTCTGCTTTACAGGTCGACTACCCAGTGGCTCGGGGGGATGGGCGTCATAATGCTGGGTTTACTGATATTCTCACGAACAGTCGGTGGAGGAAAGTCCCTGGCAAGAGCCGAATTAACCGGGCCCACCGTATCACCGACTGGCATAACGTTCCAATCGACAGCGAGAATCCTATGGGCGGTCTTCGTTGCAATGACCTTGATTGAACTCGTTCTGCTGAATTATCTCACAGACCTATCTTTCTTCGATTCGGTGAATATCTCTATGACCACTATCGCCACAGGGGGCATGACTCCCACCGATGGAGGGATAGGGGGGTATGATTCTCTAGCTCTCGAATCGATACTGGTATTCTTCATGCTAGTTTCAGGACTCAATTTCGCTGCGATCTACCTCGTCGCGGTAAAGGCTCAATTTTCTGAGCTAAAAGATGAGGAGATGGTCTATTATGCAATTATTTGGGTCTTATCTGTATTATTGGCATCATCATTCATGGTGTTATGGGAAAAAACACCTCTCAGCGAATCTCTCCGAGATACGATATTCACATTGACTAGCATCATCACCAGTACGGGATACAGCACTGCGGATTGGGGCTCATGGCAATTGTTCCCGAAGCTGATTTTGCTAATTCTGATGATTGTTGGAGCCACAGCCGGATCTACCAGCGGAGGACTCAAAGTGATGCGAGTGACGATGCTTCTCAAAATAGCACGTCGGGAAATTATGACGATTGTCCAACCCAAGCGCGTGGTCCCCATAAGGGTGAATGGCGAGGTTGTGGATGAACGCAGAGTCAGCCTTGCACTTGGCATGATTTGTGCATGGATTCTGCTCTGTGTCGTGTCCATATTAGCGATATCCTTTGCAGAACCAAGCATAGATTTGGAATCTGCCGTATCGGTAATATTCTCCATGCTTGGAAACACTGGACCTGCTATGGGGGCTTACGGCCCAACCTATACTTACGCCTCAATGTCGGAATTCGGTTTAATCGGCTCCTCGATACTCATGTGGTTAGGCAGACTTGAGATTCTCACCGTCCTCATCCTGTTCAATCCCCGGCTATGGTCGAAGAGCAATTGAGTTAGAAGTCCATAAGAGACGGCTGATCAGATACGGTTTCAACCGGCTGCTCATCTTCTTCAAGAGGCATATCTGGAATCAGAGAGTCACTATTCATTCGATCATCATACGCCTTGGCCATCCTCTTCCCCTCCTTGCTACTAGGGCGGACCCCGTTAAGCGCCAGATGATCCTCTACGGCCAACCCCAACCTCATGCTCAAATCTATCGAAGAGTCCTCGAAGCCCGTTCTATCCTCCATTGCTGCTAGCATCAGAGGCAGCAGATCCTCTCTCGAAGATGCTTCACTCGTGTGGAATGCTTCTGCTAGCTGTGCGGCAATATCGCTCTTCCTCCAACTCTCGGACCCCCTTCTGAGGAAATCCGGATAATACAGTCGAGGGCGAGATGCTCTCGCACCTGCAGCTGCTACGCTCTGTGCTGCAAGGGCCATGGACCAGTAGTATCCTCTGTGCGCTGTACTAAGGTACGTAGTCGCAAGAGCCCTGTCCCCCATGACCATACCCGCCGAGATATGCTTCAACTCCTCTTCCAGTATCGACTGATTGTTCCATGATATCCATGCGAGACACTCTCTAGGCTCTTTGTCCGAAGTCCTCAATGCCTGATAGACTTCTGATCCTGACCCTGCTGTGTAGGCGTCAGTGAGGGATTGGAACACATCCAAGCCGACGTCTCTTCTCGACGTGGAAGATATCCTCCGGACAGTTTGTACATCCACATGCGAATCCTTCGATATTTTGGTACAAGCCTGTAGATCCTTTAGCAAAGCACGTAAATCCCCGGGGTTTCCGTCAATCAATATCTGCAGAGCCTCTGGATCGATATCTATGCCCTCAGCAGAAAGAACTCTTCGAGATATACGCATCATGGATGAGGGGTCAACTCTCTTGAATCGAACGGATTCCGCAAGACGGTACATCCTGTCCCTATTCGCGCGCCATGAAGTCCTCCCCCAAAGACGCATCTCATCATTGCAGGTCATCAGCACAGGATGTTTCGTGGTCTTGAGGAGATGCATGACCTCCCCCTTTCCGCCCCTGTCTCCAGATATCTTCTTCGACCGATCTTCCGATTCCATCGATCTGATTATCCTCCCCTCGTTCTCTACTGCGAACCCCCCACTCAGGTGATCAACCTCGTCTAGAAGAATCAAAGTTCTACCTGATTCCTCCGAACCTCCGAAGGCCTTCAAGGACGTATTCTGAGAGCCTATCGTAGCAGCTCTTCGAATTGCAGCAGCATTCCGTTCCTCGGATGCATTCATTTCTATGACAGACCATCCATGATCTGATGCAGCAGCCCTTGCGATTGTGGTTTTCCCAGTTCCAGGGGGCCCGATCAGCAGCATCCCCCTCTTATCCGGGGTTTGACCGTTAGACCATTTATTCAACCATGCACGGATTTTCCCTATGGCTTCAGAGTTGCCAACCATATCCTCGGTAGTGGCTGGGCGGTGACCCTCACTCCAGTCCTGCTCGCTCGCCACGATGCGCCACCTTACTAGAAGGGTGATGAACACTCCTAATCAGAAGACCATATCCGACCCATGACTGAGCAGCATGGATTGTAGATCATCCTTGCTGCATCTTACTTGCTTACCGTCATCCCTTCTTCTGAGGGTCACTGAGTCATCTTCCAGCGACTGGTGGTCCACAGTAATGGCCCAGGGTATGCCCGCCTCGTCTGCCCTGGCGTATCTTCTTCCGATCGACTTCGAATTATCATACTGTATCTTCAAACCGCGTGCCTTAGAAAGAATCCCTGCGATAGTCTTCGCCATCTCTCCCATCCCATCCTTGTCAAAGAGCGGCAGGACTACTGCATCGAATGGAGCGGTCCTCTGTGGAAGCCTTAGGACGGAATATCGATCTCCCTCCTTCTCACTCTCCTCATACGCATGATCGAGGATATGCCATATTATCCGGTCTATACCGAATGCTGGCTCTACAACGTGAGGCGTGAACCATTCACCGGTTACAACGCGATCTTCCGTCCTACGCTCTGCCATGCCTTCTTCGACGGATATTTCCGTACCGTCATTCAAAGTGACTGTGAATGGCAAAGATTCTGGAATCTCATCAAGGCCCCCTATGGCTTCGCTGACTGCTGAAGCAAGACCCTTGAATGCAGGACCTATTGATGATTGAACCGGGAACCATTTGTCTATCTTCACGGTCTTCGACTCTTTGAAAGCCCTCCAGGCCCTGAAATCGCTTTTCCCTGTGTGTATCGCATGTTGTTCCAAATCGTGACATGTGCGATTGGCTATGCCAACACACTCTATCCATCCATGTTCGCCATGCAATTCACAGTCCCAGCAGTCGGACGCGTAATGAGCCATCTCGTCCTGTCCGTGTTGTCTGAATCTCAATCGAGAAGAATCAACTCCTAGTGAGACCACCAATTCGAGAGTCCGTGCAATGAACCAAGCCACTGTGGGGTGAAGTATCAGCCCTTTATCGAGGGCCTCCGAAACGGACATTTGCTCCATCCGACCTGTTGAACTGGGAATCATCTGAATAATCGTCGACCAATCACCGTCTTTTCCTATCGGCGCCTCTTCCGGGTCGAAGAAGTATTCCAATTCGGCCATCGTGAATTCTCTAAGTCTTATCATGCCCTGACGAGGGCTGATTTCGTTTCTGTAGCCCTTACCTGTCTGAATCCCTCCGAAAGGAAGCTTCTGCCGAAAGTGACGATACAGCATGGGGTACTGCATGAACATTCCTTGAGCCGTCTCAGGCCTCAAGTACGCAGTTCTGCCCCTGCTCATGGCGCCTACCGAAGTTTTGAACATCAGATTCATCGGGACGCATTCGGACCAGTCGTCTCCCCCGCATCCCGGACAACTAATGCCTTCCTTTTCCAGTGATGAAGAAATCTGGTCAGCGGATAGGCCGTCTATCTCGTCCACGGAACCTTCCAATAGGTGATCAGCCCGAAATACGGATTCGCAAGATTTGCAAGTTGTCATCAGATCATTGAACTCGCCAACGTGACCGCTCGCCACAAGAACCTCTTCCGGAGTTATGGTAGGCGATTCAATCTCGAGTATGTCTCCCGATGAAGACCAGTACTCAATCCATGCATCTATCACCCTTCTTCGAATAGACGCGCCCAGCGGGCCATAGTCAACAAGTCCTGCGACTCCGCCATATGTTTCGAAGGCAGGGGCCACGATGCCTCTTCTCCGCATGATGGAGGAAAGCCTCTCCATCCGCCCCGAATCGTCTCTGGCCATGCGTCTCGCTCCGTTGCGACTGATATGAATCAAACCCGTTCCTTGACGTTTAACAGAGCATATCATGACCATCTGAGGAATACTCGGGAACGAAGTATTCATGTATCGACCGGTTTCGCTGAGGTTGGATAGGTGCCATTCGTAAATGCCTAGATTAGAGTACGTGTCTGAATCCTCAGAGAGTGAAGAGCTCTTGGAGAGCCTGTGCCAGCCCGTCAGAGAGTGGTTCAAGGATCGCTTCCCCGATTTCACTGAACCCCAGAAGATGGCCATACCTCAGATAATGGGGGGGCACCATCTCCTACTCTGTTCGCCAACAGGCAGCGGGAAGACCCTCACGGCATTTCTTACGATAATCGACGATCTTGTCAGGAGATCTATGAACGGAACACTCGAGGATGGCGTTTCATGTGTCTACATATCTCCGATCAAGGCTCTTGCAAATGACATCCAGAAGAACCTCATAGGCCCACTGAATGAAATCAGGGAATCATACCTTCCGAAGAGGGCTAAGGAAATCAGAGTAGGCCTCAGAACAGGGGACACTTCCCAGAAAGAAAGGGACAAGATCCTCAGAAGTCCGCCCCACATCCTAATCACTACGCCGGAGTCTCTTGCTCTGGGCCTCGCATCCAAGAGATTCCGCCCAATATTGTCCGGCTTGAAGTGGATGATAGTGGATGAGATGCACTCCCTCGTTCCATCGAAGAGAGGCACACACCTCGCACTAAGCCTCGCACTGCTGGACAGAGTTATCCAAAGCCCCGTTCAGAGAATAGGCATATCCGCAACAATGGAGCCGTTGAGCAAGGTTGCCGAGTTCCTAGTTGCGTCTGATGCCAGAGAGACGGAATCTGAACCACAGACGATCAAGATAGCGAAGATATCCGGCGCAAGACGACTCGATCTCGATATACTTCTCCCCACCCCCAGATTCTCATCTGTTCCAGTGAAAGAATTGCTAGACTACAATGTCGACGTCATCAAGAATATGGTGGAGGCGCATACCACGACACTCGTATTCGTCAATACTCGTAGCATGACAGAGACGGTCGTTCAGAAGCTGAGACTTGCAGGGCTCCAAGGGGTCGAAGGACATCACGGGTCAATGGACAAATCGATTCGTCTAGATGTCGAACAGAGACTCAAGAACGGACATCTTCGTGCAGTTGTGTCTTCCTCGAGCCTGGAAATGGGTATCGATATAGGGTCTGTAGACTGCGTTGTGCAAGTCGGATCCCCCGGGTCCATCGCAACAGCACTTCAACGCGTCGGTAGAGCCGGACACCAGGTGGGCGGCGTACCCAGAGCCAGGTTCCTCCCAACATCCTCTCACGATCTCCTCGAGATAACCGCGCTTCAGACAGGGATTCTACGCGGATCCATGGACCTGCTGAAATTTCCTGAGAACGCACTAGATGTCCTGGCTCAATTCATGATAGGCCTCACGATCGTTTCAGAGTGGGACATCGATGACGCCTACGAACTTGTGACATCTTCTTGGCCATACAGGAATCTCCCGTACGACGATTATATCGAGGTACTGGACTTACTGGGGGAAGAGCGTCGAATATGGATAGACTGGGAAGAGAATACCATTGGAAAGAGAGGCTATGCTCAGATGATTTACTATACGAACATCGGAACAATAGCCCCTGACAATAACTATCTCGTCTTCTCCTCGGACGGCACGATGGTCGGGCAGCTTTCAAGCTCGTTCGTTTCTAGCTTGAGGAGGGGCGATGTCTTCCTCCTAGGTGGCTCCACATATCGCGTATCGAGCATAATAGGGACACGTGTCAACGTGACCTCTGCTACAGGATATAGGCCGACTATACCATCGTGGACTGGAGAAGCCAACAGCAGGTCAATCGAACTCTCTCAAGAGGTTCTCGAACTCCTCTCGAATGTCTCCGATGTGCAGAAGGTTTCCGGCGACCTGCCAGAGTTCCTTCGCGAGAACTACGGCCTGGGCAAACTAGTGGCGGGAGCTCTGGCACAGTTCTTGGATGAACACGCAGCCACCACATTTCAGGTCCCCTCCAGGCGAACTATTCTGATCGAAGAAATCCAAGGCCCTCTCCCCACATACGTAGTCACCACGTGTCGAGGGAGGGGATTCAATCTCGCACTGGGCTACATGTTCGCGGGAATGGCTGACCGCGAGGGCATTCTTGTTCATGAGGTTTCATTCGATGAGAATGGATTCATGATCAAGCTAAGCCATGATTTGGAAGTCTCCTCGATAACAGACCTCTTCTCCTCTGATACAGCAGATGAGGTGCTCAGGAAGTATCTTCTCGATACACAGCTATTCGCGAAGCGTTTCCGCGAGGTTTCGTCGAGGAGCATGCTGAATCCCAGGAGGATTGGAGCGGACGAGATCAGCCCGAAACAATTCCAACAGCGTGCTGAGCAGTTGCTGACTCAGCACAAGCAGGCAGAGGACTCGGTGCTGATAAGGGAGGCGATGAGGGAAATCACTCGTCATGATCTAGAACTTGATGAGTTGAAAGACCTCATGTCTGGAAGAGGTTCAGAATCACTCAGCATAGTACACCGTCGTGTGAAAATACCGTCACCACTCGGCCTAACTCTCTTCATGTCCGCATTCGAAGATCTCCTTTCCCTGAGGACACGAGCCTATCTGATCAAGGACGTCGACCCCGAGATTCTCCGTCGCCTTCTAGGGGCAAGGTCGCTGGCAACTGAACTCGATAGCGAGTCCCTCGACACGTATTACCAGTCTAAGGTGGAAGTCCCTTCTGATGCAGAGGGCCTCCTCAGGCTGATGGACATAGGCGGGGGTCTGGAAAGAGAGCTGACCCACCCCCTATACAGCGAGAAACTCTCCGGAATCAGTTTAGATACCATCCGATCATGGGTCCACGAACTAGCCGAGCAAGGTAGGATAACCAAGATACGATCAACAGGTAACAACCAGATAGACGGAAAGTGGTTCTCCCAGAGGATGGCAGGAGTCCACGGCACTTTGGGGGTTCTCTCCGTTTCAGGCGCCTCAGAAATGGACGATTTACGAGAATTATACACGGGAGGCTTGTCTTTCGAGATAGCATCGGATTTCACCGGCGGTACGCCAGATAAGTGGTTGAAGACAGAACTCTCTGATGCAGTAGACTGCTTACGTCTCAAACTTCTGGATATGCTGGGTTCAGAGGGCCCAAGGACCCTCGATGCAATCTCAGACAGGCTGCCATTCCCCAAGGCACAGGTAGACGCGGCGCTTCAGGAACTTGAGATGAGGAATCTAGTCGCCATCGGCTTCTTCACCCAAACTGACGAGGGGGAGTATATTCTCAGATTGGACGAGTACAGAATAACTGGAGGCAAACTCAATGTCGTAGACTACAGGACCCTTCAGACGCTGATATACAACAAATCATTCGAGCGCAGGCTCGAACCTCTGGACGCCATACGCGATCTAGTCTTTGTTCAGAGGAGGGACGAGCTCCTCTACAGGGTCAAGGACTACCGATTCAGGGATTGGATCGACATAAAGCACGACAGAGACATCGTAAACGGACGACTACTTCACAATCGGGTTGGATACACGCATCGTAACCAGATACCCCTGCTTCTTGGACTCAGAGCAGAGCCCTGGCTCGGCCCCATGGAGCTGGAACTCTTGGAAAAGATCCCGGAGACAGGCATAACAAGGACGAAACTCCTGAAGATGTACCCTTCCGGAAAGGAGAACCAGCATGTTCAGAGAACAGTCAAGAGTGCACTATCGAATCTCGAAAGGCAACTCGCCACAGTAAAGAGATACGAGAAGGTGCCCAATAGGAAGCGATCAGTATCGTACATCGAGAAGGTCCACGGCGCTGTTGAGCCGATGAGCTTCGAAGATTCCATACATCTCTTGATTGAGAGAATCGGTCCGATAAAGCCGCAGATACTCAGATTCTACGTCAGCAGGCCTGTAGAGGAACTCGCAGAGGCTCTTAGGGTACTGGAGTCGAGCGGCAGGGTGTCCAAGGTCGTCGCACTCCAGCCTGATCCTACTGATTATTACGCCTCTCCAAAAGATGCGGAGAGGCTCCTAGCACCCATGCATGAAGACAGATCGATGAGAATACTCTCTCAGTCCGATCCTTTCTGTAGCCGATTCATCCAGGAAGTACGCCTAGTACTCAGGCAGGGATGGTACAACCCCGTTTTCAAGGGCGTGGATCCAGTCGGTCGGATACTGATGTTCGTGGTCAATGACTACTTGGAAATAAAAGACGTCCATGTGCCTCTTAGCTATCTCGAGGAATTCAAAGATGCATTCGGCGAAATGCTCGATAACTATCGAGACCGACTTGTCGACATCTCGGTACTCCACGCCTTCAACGGGGTACCTGTCCATGACTGTGACGAGAATATCCAATCGGTCCTCGCTGATCTCGGATTCTCTTCGATGGGCGACGGAGAGCGTTATCTCCGCGGGGGTGTGGTCCAGCCGAGACCAAGGTCAGATGCTTACAGGGCCCTATTCCACCATCAGAACATGCATCAAAAGACGAGATGGGAGAATGAGACCATAGCACTTGAGAACATCACTGAGCTGAGGGATGACTTCGCCCTCAGGGGAAGGTGCGAAATGTATCGCGTCGATCTACAGTCGATGGCCTCCGCGCATCAGCTCCATCAAGGCACAAATCTGAGGCATCACCTGATATGGGCGAGATACGGGCACTTCCAGCGACTCCTCACAATACGAAACTCGGAGCCTCCCGAAGAGGATATGGACGTGATACAATTCTTCGACGAACACCACGATGCGGAACTCTTCATGGAACGCCATGCCCTGAAACGATCCGAGTTCAGGAAGATAATATCGCCCCTAGTTCGATCAGGGCACATCGTCCAGGATTACAGGGGTGGATTCAGGACCGTCCAGCCTCTGAAGAATGTCGACCTCTGGGACGTCAAGCGGAAATATATCGAAGACCTCGTGGAGAACTTCCCCATACTGACTTTGAAGCAAACTGAGAGGCTTGCAGGATCAGCATTCTCCGCAGAGGAGATATCCGATGTTATGAGGGGGCTCGAGGAAGAAGGCATGCTCACCAGAGGCTTCCTCGTGGATGATATGCAAGACGTTTGTTGGGGCAGATTAGAACTCTTGGAAAGCGGAAGCAACGCGGTCAAGACCCGAGATTTGGTGATACCCCCAAGCGACGCTCTGATACACTATTTCTCGACCATCCTCCGTAGCCGATTCGGATACGGATCAGCATACCTTGTTTTCCACAAAGAAGAGCCCATTGCAGCATTCAAAGCGAATACTAGGGAAGGGTTGCTGGAAGTCACAGATTTCGTCGGCGACTCAGACCTCGAGCGAGAGGCTCTCAGAGTCATGAAAGAATTCGCATGGGAGCACGACATGCCTCTCTCCGGCAAGATATACGAGAGACTACGATCCAGGTGAATCCTTCTTTCTCAGAGGCAACTCGAGAATCCTCATCACGTGAGCGTGGAGTTCCGGAAGAAGCCCAAAGAGTGCCAATGCCATCAAGAACATGGCTCCTAGGCTGGCCACCTTTGCAGCATAGCTGTGCGCGAATTCGAAGATATCCATCCCCAGCCATCTCCAATCTTGGTAATTCACATGCAACCATACTATCCCTGCGTTCCTGAAAGCATTGAGAATGAATATGGTTGGGACTGCGATGAAGAGGCCACGCGCCTTTCTCTTCCAACTAACGCCAGACAACGCAACTATCGCTCCGACGAAGACAATCATCGATTGTAACGCTGAGCAAGAAAGTATGAACCCGATGCTAACCGGCTGTCCACTCGAATTCAGCATGGGGAGGTAGAAACCACCTTCCCCAAGAGGTTCAGTTAGAATGGCCCTGCTGCCGCCCCAGTCCGAAGTTAGTATATGACCGCCTTGAGCCAAATCAACCATCATCGGACCCAATGAGTATGAACCAGCCCCAGAGGCCTTTAGCCACCAGACCGTGATTGAACCAGTCATCTCTACGAAGCCCATGTTGAGTGCTGGTATGGCGTATACGACATAGTATGGAATGACACTCCAAGCAACTGCGCCCCTCAGCCAAACGAGAGTCGGATCCAATCGAGAACCATTCATCTCAACATACGCAAGAACAACACTTGCAGGGAGGCAAATTGAAGTCATGAGCACAAGGACGGGATCTTCAATCTCTACATAGTGCTCCGCCAAGAGATATACAGAGATCCCAGATAGCAACCATCCGACCGCAGCATAGACGGAGCGCCCCTCCGATTTGTTGCTGTGAAATTCAATCGCTAGGAAGAGAGCGCCCGCCATGGTCATGAAGATCCGCATCATCTCGGGATGTACGCCTACAGCCTCCGAAAAGTGGTCGACTATCAGGCCGATAGGCTCCTTCATGTTACTCAACTACCCTCAACGCGTATAGAGGATGCCCGAATCCGATGACCGTGCATCACGATGAAGAGGGCGGTTCCCTAGCGACGGTCCTGATTCCAACTATCAATAATCCGCATGAACTTAGAGTAGTGCTCGAGCACCTTCTACGGGATTCGGACGGAACCTATGACATAATAGTCATTGACTCAAGTAGCAATTTCGAAACATCCGACTTGTGTTTGGAACTGGGGGTAGAACGAATCGATGACTCCAGCCGTACTAGGGCAGATGCATGTAACAACGGCCTATCCATGGTGCAAACTCCCTACACGCTATTCACTGATGATGATGTCATACCTCCATCTGGTTGGGTCAAGAGTTTGATTAGATGGTTCGACAGGGAACATGTAGCAGGCGTGGGCGGTACGAATTTTGCACCTGAAGAAGACCCCTGGCTCTCTAAATGCACAGATGTAGCATTTGGAGCGCGCGTCATGACTGCTGGAACCAGGTACGGTGCAAGACCAGATGCCGAGCTTGTCGAAGTTATGCACAACCCTGGCGTGAATGTCGCATATAGAACAGAAGTACTCAGGGAAGTCGGAGGTTTCGATGAAGGCGCCATTGGCGCTGAGGATGTCTTGCTCGACTCGAAGATAGTAAGTGCTGGCCACCGTCTATTCCTGGACCCCTCATGCACCATGCCCCATCGACGTCGCCCGGCCATCATCCCCATGATGAGACAGATTCGAAATTACGGCTATGTGCGCAGACTTGCAATAGATAGGGAGCCCTCGTTAAGATCTCCCACCCACAGGGCCGTCCAGATGTTTCCATTATTCGCTGCTATTGCTGCCCTAGCTCTGGTATATGGAGCAGTCAGTGGCGGGGCACAGTGGGATCTTTGGTTCACGCTTGAAGGCGAATGGGACCTCTCTAGAGCATCGTTTCACTTCTCCATGGGCGCAATGTCGCTCTACTTCTTGGTATGCATACTCGGTGCCTCTCTGGGAACCTCTCCTCATAGGTCTGTAAGCACTGTATTCGCATCTTGCATCACCATACCAGCGGCACATCTGGCTTACGGATGGGGTATGATGAAAGCTGAGTGGGGCCTTTTGAGGGGCTCTGTTTCAATCGTAGCAATCGATGACAAGGAGCGCTCTTGATGTCCGATTCGGAACGAGTCATAGCGAGAATAGGGCTGGATGATACCGACCACCCGGAAGGCGGTTGTACGACATACGACTTGAATGAGCTATCCAGGCTGCTCACACGCAACATCGATTCTGCAGAAGAGATGGAGAGGAGGCTCGTTAGGTTGTGGCCCTTCGCTGAACGGAGAACTAGGGGTAATGCCGCATTGTGCCTCCTGATCTCAATCAACCCCCTGGATATCGGGACACTCTACGAAACCCTTCAGCATTGGATACCAGAGCCAGATAATTCAGAAATTGGAAATGCATCAAGACCAGCTATCGTTGTTGGGTTAGGAGACGCCCCTGCATCATGGTACTGGGAAACAGTCAGGGGTCACGTGTCTCTCGATGACAGATTATCATCCATCGAAGCATCCGATTATCGAGTAATTACCCGTAGCGATAGGCCTCACGGCGCAATCGGTGCATCGGCAGCCATAGCATGGCCAGCCTCTGAATTTACATGGGAACTCGTTGCTTGGAGATATCCGGATCGCATAGGCAGCCCAAGGACTGTCGATGCAGAACTCATCGGATCGATATCTGCCAAACATCCCGGTACATTTGCCAACAGGGACCCTACCACTGGAAGGTGCTTAATCGCCCCAAGGACACCTTGCCCGGTCCTGTATGGCATCAGAGGCCTCAGTCAGTCTTCAGTGATCGACGCACACAATGACCTGCAAGCCTCTGATTTTATTGAGGAGAGTATCGAATACGGGACACACAAGACGAATCAATGCAGCGACGACCATCTCGACGATATGTTCGTTGGAACTGTGACCAGTGAGCCCGTTATCGGTACGGGCGGGCATGTCTCTTTGACGGCGATGTCGGGGGGAAAAAACGAGACTATACTGGCATTCAAGGAAGGAGGGCCTGTAAATGCAGAGGTTCGTTCAATGCAAGTCGGGGACATCATACGTTGGGTTGGCCTCCGTTCACCTGATGATTCAATACATCTCGAGAGGGTTTGTTTGATCGATCCAGTCCCCATTATCAAAAACCGGCCCAAATGCTGTGGTTCCGCTATGAAAAGCGAGGGTAAGAGATCCATGCTTCGATGCTCAAAATGTGAGAAGAAACGCAAGAGATCATGGATATCCAAGCCCCTTAGAAACGCAGGCCTATGGGCTGAGCCACCTCCCAGCCACAGGAGGCACATAGCAAAACCACTTTCCGAAGGGCCGCCGAATGCTGCTGTCAGAATGCTCCCTGAAATGTCCCCCTAACCAAAGTAATTATTCGGTCGATGCCCACCAGGGGAATATGGTCACGATTCTAGGCGAGGGCGCGGCAGCAGACATCGCACTGATAGTCCTCAGCATGGTTGCAATCTTCCTGGCCTATAGAATCCTCTCGGGAAGGCCAAAATTCGTCGAAGATGCTGATGAGAGAGTCCCCGAACATCTGAGATCCAAGGAACTCACAGAGCCGTCCGAAGAGGCGCTTGAGGACTTAGACCGTCTGATGGGTGAGAATGCTCTTCCCGATGATGAAGAGTAAATTCACTCATTTCTAGTGCAATTTATTCTTCTTAGGTATAGTACGTAGTAGTGGTAGTTATATTCGTCACTTCATCCCGTGAAACATGAGTTTAGCACCAGAGGGATATGATTTCGGAGAAGAAGATAATTATGCGTTCGCAATGAACGTGACGTGTGCCAATGAAGAAGCACGGAAAATGTTCGTCGAAGGATTCGGCCATATGTTGAATTACAACCACGAGCAGGCAATCGCCTGTTTCTCGGCATGCACAGAAGCAGACCCGAACTGCGCTATGGCATGGTGGGGCATTTCTTACTGCGTATCCTCGAATTACAACTGGGCCCCAGGTCTGGGTTCAGGGCATGATTCCATTCAACAGGCTCTTTCTGTCATGGATCATTGCACTGAGCTGGAACAAGATCTGATTCGGGCTTTGTCCACCCGTCATTCGGCAGAGGCCCGTGATGCAGCAGACCCGTCTGTGCTGAATATGGGCAATGACCCTGAATTGAATGTCGCCTTCGCCGAGGCCATGGCGCCATTGTACGAGAAGTATGAGGGCAACTTGGACGTGACCGCCATCTATGTCGAGGCTTTGATGAATCTGAAGGCTTGGCAATTATGGGACAAAAATACTGCTACGGGGGAAATCACCCCTGCCGATGACAACACGCTACTGCTTGTGAAGATCATGGAAGAGGCCTTCGAGAGCAGTGATGAAGCCAAGATACACCCTGCTTTGTGTCACTTGTACTGCCATGCTCTGGAACTGTCCCCCTTCCCGGAAAAGGCTCTTCCAGCTGCTGATGTTCTTCGCACCCGCATGCCCGGTCTTGGGCACTTGGTTCACATGCCATCCCACATCGATGCATGGGTTGGCCAGTGGAAAGAGGCCATAGAGTGCAATATCGCTGCTGTCGAGGCCGACGATCGATATGTCGAGATCACCGGTAATGAATCGCAGTTCTACAAGTTCTATCGCATGCATAATCACCACTTCATCGTCTGGTGTGCGATGTTCGATGGCCAGTATGAGACTGCGTTGAAGTATGCTAGAAAGGCTGTCGATACCCTGCCTGCAGGCGATGAGAACAGTGGTGTGCAGTTCATGCTCGCCGGAATCATCCCGATGGGCGCCATTTTCTTGGAATCATATGTTACAATGCCCTGGCATGTGATGGTTAGGTTCGGCAAGTGGGACGATATCATCGCTGAGCCCATGTACTCTGACAAGGACGTCTTCCCTGCCGCTATCGCTACTCAGCATTATGCCCGTGGCGTGGCCTATGCCTCCAAGGGCATGGTTCAGGAGGCAGAGGCTGAACAGGCGCTCTTCAAGCAGGCCTTGAAGAATCCAGCACTCGCAGGCCGCATGATGCATAACAATTTCATGTATCAGGATCCTGATGAGGGCCCCTCGATTCTCAATGTCAATGATGCCATCCTCGAAGCAGAGATTGAATATCGAAGACAGTACATCTCCAAGGAGAACGGATCGTCGTACGATTTCACCGCTGCATTCGAAGAGCTACGCCGTGGGGTCGATCTCTCGCTGAACCTAGCCTACAATGAACCGTGGGGGCAAATGCAGCCTGTTCGCCATATCCTCGGCGCACTCCTCCTTGAGCAGGGCGAGGTAGAGGAAGCCGAGGAAGTGTACCGTGCTGACATCGAACTATGGAAGGACAATATGTGGGGCTTGCTCGGATTGAAGCTCTGCCTCGAGGCTCGTGGCGATGACACTGGCGAACTTGAGAAGGTCGCCAAGCTGTTTGAGGAAAGAAGCGTTAGAGCGGACATCAAACCGGCAAAGACTTGCTTCTGCGCCCAGGAAAGCGTCGAGAAGTCTTGCTGTTAGGCGCCCCAATCTTATTGGAAGGGGACTGAAGCTCATTTCAGACTCTACGAATTGTCTGAATTAACAAAGCCAGCATGATGAAAACCAAGATAATTAGTCCATTTTGAAGAGTTGTTGAACTCCTTATATCGCTCTCCCCAACTTCTTCACTCCCTCCTTCATGAACAAAATCATCAGGCCCTCTTTCTTCGATATCCTGAGCGTCATCCTCTGTGGAATCATAACCGATAATATTGACTGAGAAGGCTGGTATTCCAAGAACTCCCCCTGTCAATTCCGCTTGACCTATTAGCACTGTATCATATTCCACATCGAGGGTCGTCGAACCTCCACGATTCAACACAACAAGCAACTCCTGCCCCTCTGATACCATTTCATATGCAAGAAGATTGGCATCTGCATAGTACGTTGAATAGGCCCCTCTTCGCAAAGCCTCGTTCTCGAGTCTGAACTTGCCAAGTAGTGCTGTGAAGTCGTACAACTCCTGTTGTTGTGAAGTCAAGTTGTGGTCAAGCATTCTTCGGTTATCCGGATCAGCGCCACCATGCATTCCAAACTCATCCCCCATGTAGATGACTGGCGCTCCAGGGGTCGTTAGTAACCATCCCAGAGCTTGCTCAAGACGGGCATATGCCCAATCTGACGGGATCCCCGGCGTCTCTTGCTCCGCCCACTGGTTCCATTGAGTGCCATCATTCTCCATCCTGGAGATGATTCTCGGAGTATCATGTGAACCGATATACGGAGTCATTATCGCTCCATGAACATACTGATCTTGACTTCTGTTGGTCCAGTAATCCAGATGCTGATAATCCATATGCTGATTCGAAAAGACATTATCAACAACGGCATGATATAGAACGAAATCGGCCTGTCCATCCAACCCATCTTGAGAGATGTATCGGTTGATTGTAGCATACTGCTCGTGATTGTCTTCCAGTGAATGGCCAGCCCAACCCATCGCGGTCTCGCCCTTCAAGTAGAAATCATTCCCAGTGCCCTCGAAGCGTTGTTTTATTGCCGTGGACAATGCGGTTATCGCCCCATCATCAACGTGTTTGACGGCATCGATTCTCAGACCATCGAGATCGAACCTCTCTATCCACCAGAGCGCATCTGAGACCATCTGATCGCGAGCTTCTCCATTGCTCCAATCAATATCAGGCATATAGTCCATGAATAAGCAATCAAGCCTCCTATCGGTCCATTCACATCCGCTGGTACCGCACAGGCATCCGTCATTGAACCATTCAGGGCGCTCCTGGAAGTAGACATGATCTTCATGAACATGGTTGATGATGAAATCAGCCATAACTCTCATGCCCCGCGAATGCGCGGCCTCCACCAATTCATCAAGCGCGTCCTCGCCCCCGTATCTCGGATCGACTTGTCGTGGCTCAATCGGCCAGTACCCGTGGTATCCGGATACACGGTGGACTCCATCTCTGGCGATGAACGAACCATTTGGATTAGTATTGAGTGGCGAAAGCCAGATAGCATTTATCCCAAGATCCTCAAAGTAACCAGATTCGATCATCTGCGTCACACCCTGCAGGTCTCCCCCCTGCCAGTCAGCCTCGAACGAGGATCCGCTTGATACGCCGTCATTACTTGTATTCCCATTGACAAATCGATCAACCATAACCATCTGAATGAGAGCATCTTCCCAGATGAATCCCGATTGGGCCCCCGTCCAGAAAACTGCCAACTGCTCATACCCGTCTGATTTCAAGCCAATCGTATGTTTGCCATCCGGGAGAGTCGAGAGGTCCAATTCCCATGATGAACCATTCTGAACGAATTCGTATGAGGAATTTGGATTCGTGCTGGCAGTGACTTTCAATCGCCCTTCTTCGATACTCTGAGTCATAGGCAACATCTCTTCTTCACCAGAAACTGGCAATATCATTACCAGCATAAGTGAAACAAGAAATAACGCGATCCGCACCAGAACCAATCCTCGAACTAAGTCCATGGGGTACTGTTTAACACGTATACATTATGTCTGAAAAGAGAGGGGGCGAACCGTGCAAGAATTCACCAGCAGGCTTCCTGTGTCCCAATCACTGATCTTTGACTGCGAACCAGATGAATTATGGAAGATCATCAGTGAACCGGGCAGCCTGAATAAATCCCATCCATTTTGTAGGTCGAATGAAGTTGTCAACTGGAATAAAAAAGACCATTCCGACCGTCTCGTTTACCTCAATGGGCTCAATTATATTCGAAAATTCATAACCTGGGACGAGGGGCTTGGTTACACTCTCCTGATAGGAGAGATTGCCGGCCCACAATCTTACGTAGTTTGGGAGATCAATTCTGCTATTGAGGGCAAAACAGAATTGACAATAACGGTTTACCCGCACATATTGGCAAAATTGCCGATTTATGTTGCGTATCTCCCACATTCTCTATGGGTCAGGCCGCGACTCAAAAAATATCTGAAATCAGTTCTTTCTGGATATCAATACTATATGAAAAACGGGAAAAAAGTCCCTCGGAATCATTTTGGAAAACATCCGTGGTTCTCCTGAATAAAATTCATACAAAGCGATCTCGTATTCTCATAAGCATACAGATGATTAAATTTCACATGTCTCTGAATAAGCTATGGAAAGAATCGACAACCTGCCTCTTTTCTTGCTGGGTCCCGATTTCTTCCCTGGCTTCAATGGTAGCCTCAGAGTCTTCGAGCCCCGGTATAAGCAGATGATGAATGATTGCATACTTGACTCGAAGCCATTCGGCTACATAGCTGCAGAACCAGAGGCAGGCGAGTTGAATGGCTGGAGCCAACCAGCGAGATTGGGCGTACTATGCACCGTTTCGGATTACGAGGAATCAGGCTCGAACCTCATAATAGAGATAGCATCAGAATCTGTTTTCGAAATTGAAGATGTCATCCAACCCGTCTTACCCAACAGCATGGACATAGAGAGATACCCCGGTGTAGAGGAATTGATGGAAGAGGCAGGTAATCCGGTTGATGGCAAGTTGTACATCAGGGCGAATGTCGGTATACTCGATCCCCCCAAGCAGGATCACTCTGAAAACGACTATCGCGATTTCATAGAAACGATATCTCCTCTTCAGTCCATACTAGAGATGAGCTGCATGTACAAGGGACACATCCTCAATTTCGAAAAGGACTCTCAATCCGAAGATGCAAATCGACAGTCTGAATTCATCTGGAAGATTTGTGCCGCTCTCTGCTATGACGTCGAATTGCAGCAAAGGATGCTGTCGGAGAATTCGACATCTTCCCTGATGCAGATTTGCATGGGGTCCGCCAACGTCCACAATTAGTGCGTATTTGCCCAGACCATGAAGAAAATCAGTGTGACAAAGAACGCGACTGATACTGATATCGCCAAAGACACATTTGATGGCAAGCTTTCTCTGCCTTTTCGATATTGGGATATGCATAGCGCGACTATACCGATATTCATGCAGAATGAATTACAAAGATGAACATAGAGGGACTCAAATGAACCCCCTACACGGAGGAATAGGGAAAAGGACACACCAAAACCCAGGCTCAAAATAATAAGAATAGTAGTAAAATTCGGCCTTCCATCCGTAACTCCAGATGCTGTATCAAGTGGCCGAAATTCTGGGAGATCCCCGTCCTCGGACCTCTCTTCTTCGATGGCTAGGTCCGACCACCACTCTTTGCCCACGATTATCTGTCAATGCCGGTCTTTTTGACGTGTACGTCATAATGCCGTTGCTCCGGCCTCATCCGTAATGACTCATCCTTGTCTTCGGCCGCATGATCTGGGAATTCATCGTACCCATTATTGATATTGAATATCCCCCAGCACCCGTTTATGGATCTGGTACTGATAGGCTCTTTCATCCTATTCATGTCCGCATTCGCTGGAGTCGGCCTAGCTAGTATGTGGGTCAAAGAGGACACGACGGATGACTATCTTGTAGCAGGGCGCGGAATGAATCCGGCTTTAGCCGCATTGTCTGCAGTGAGCACTTGGAATTCTGGTTACATGTTCATCGGTTACATCGGATTTACCTTTACCATGGGCTATTCCATCATATGGATCGGCCTTGGGAGTATGTTAGGGCAGATCGTGGCATGGGCGTGGTTGTACAAATTCATCCAACAGTCAGCGAATGAACGAGGGGTACGCTCCCTTTCTTCATTGGTATCGGACGCAACAGGCTCGCCGGAAGCCAAACTCGCTGCAATTCTTTCTGTGCTTTTCCTAGCGGTATATGCCGCAGCCCAACTAACCAGCGGAGGAAAAGCACTCTATGTGATGCTCGGATGGTCAGAAGTTTTCGGCATATTGATCGGTTTTGTTTTGGTCGTTGCCTACTGTTATGCAGGCGGAATTCGGGCTTCCATCTGGACAGATGCTGCCCAATCTAGTGTGATGATAATCGGTTCAAGCCTACTTTGTTACGTGGCTTTACAGGAAGTAGGCGGATTTTCTGGGATGCATAGTGGATTGGTCGCTGAAAATGCGAATCTAACTAGCCTAGTCCCCGCAGATCTCAATTTCGGGGTAAGTCTGTGGGTATTCGCCTTCTTTTTAGGCGGATTAAGCGTTGCTGGCCAACCTCAGGTAGTCAGTCGAGTCATGACTTTGGGGAGTGATCAAGACCGAAAGACAGCCATGCTCTGGTTCTTCGTCTGGCAGACTCCATTTCTTCTGATAATGACCTTAATCGGATTTGCTAGCCGAGTTGTTTTCGCTGGGTCGGACTTCGATCCAGAGCTCGGCCTACCCATGCTAGCTATGGAAACACTGGGGCCCATTTGGGTCGGCTTGATTCTGGCTTCTATATTCGCAGCCACAATGTCGACGGCGGATAGCCAAGTTCTGGCATGCACCGCAGCATTTACCGATGATGTGATGCCCAGTATCAGCCAAGATCACAAAAAGACCAAGATTGTGACATTGGTCATTGCTGCATTTGCAACCATGATTTCGATTTTTGGTTTGTATGTGCCCGGCGGCGATTCCGTGTTTTTGTTGGTGGTACTAGCGGTTTATGGCCTAGGTTCGATTTTCGTTCCGATATTGATCATAAGATGGGCCGGTTATCAACCTGATACGATACATACCATGGCAATGATGTTAGCAGCCCTAATCTCAGTATTGCTGTGGTCCATTAGCGGGTTCGGAGAGGACATATTCCCCTCTGTTCCAGGCATGGGTGCTGCTTTCATCACGCACATTGTGATGAATCAATTACGTAGCTCAGATGTTTCCCCTCTTGGCCGTTACGAATTACCTGACTCCAGAACCCTAGCAGTCGGCGCGATGATAATTCTAGCACCAGTTACTGCTGTGGAGGCTACCTACGTTATCTCCGGCCCCGACTCGCTGGAATCAAACGGTGGCCCATCGGGGGATTGGCTGGTTGAAGCTAACTTCGGTAGTGAGCAATTATCGGATGGGATCGAGTACGTGAATGACGGCGAGACACTGGCAATAGATATGCATACGGATTCGGTTGCAGGATCCGAGAATCTGAATGTGGTGGGCGTCAGAGTTACTCTGCAGTATTCGGAAGATGAATCCAGCTCAGGATTTGGATGCGGAATTCCCGGGGCCTCAAACCCCGATCCAGATACGATAACTGGAACGATTTCCAATGCCGAGAACAATGGATCATCTAGCGGGCAAAATTCAGGAGGGGGCGCCTCATCTCATTCGGTTGAGGTTGAGTGGTTCAATGAATCTCTAATTGGAAATGTTAGTGGCCTATCTAAATCGGATATTGTCGATGGCCTGGAGGTTGGCGACTCTGGACTCGGCCCGTATGTTTTGGAAATAAGCGTCACAGCAGAAACAGGTGGTTCGGCCGGATGCTCTCACACGGATGATGGCGAAGAGGTAGAGTATCTGGTCGAGCTCATCACACTGGATTATACGATTGAATCGGCATAAGCTATTTCACAACCTCATCTACAGACAATCTATGGTCGACCCATCTGATTATCCGGTCACAACCTAATACTGGTTGCATGCTGTCAATTCGATTGTCAATTCCTTTAACTAGAA
>DATW01000011.1 GCA_002504845.1 Euryarchaeota archaeon UBA250
ATTATAGAAATACAGAATACACCCTGAGTTATTTTTGAACCATGGTTTTCCATTAATTTCATTGTTTTGGATTGTATAAATTCCATTATATTCTGGTAATGAGTGCTCCGAAACTAGGATATTTTCACCTGAAGCAAACGTGGAGGAACGGTCGGTGTTGAGTTGCCGTTGTGTTTGAGTCGTCGCGTCGGCCGGGTGATAGACTGTTGGCGCCGGATGCTTGCCGCCTGGGGCGCCCGGGTTACCCCAGCCTTCGACATTTTCCCATACGCCTTCACGCGGGGGAACACCGGTCTTTCCACCGGTATGCGCGGCATAGAGGACCCCGGCTTTTGAGATGATCATCCACTTGTTCCACTCCGGGCGTTGATGGTTCCTTCCGCAGTCTTGGAAGGCGATGAAGATCTCAGGGTTCTGAGTATGCTGGTAATGACCAGCGATAGTGCCCCAGTGTCTATTCTCATGTTTGCCTGGCATGAGCTCGTAGTTCCCGTTCACTTCCGAGCTTCCGGCTCCTGAAACGGTTACGCTCGGGGGCATGTGGCTCTCGACCATGGTAAGCGGTGTTGATTCAAATTAACCAATGATTCGGTACATTCGCTACTCTTGAGGTTCTTCCTCTATAACCCACCAAGGAAGCTGCGGCTCAGCTGAATTTTCGCCGACTACGTCTTCACCATCGGGAAGAGCATTCTCACCCATCAGACGGTCTAAGTCCTCAAGCGCCTCTTCGGACGGCTCTGTGAGTTCATTGGATCTCAGATGTTCGGGGACTACCTCATCAGAATCTTCGACGACTGTGTCTTCATCTCGGCGGGAGTTGGCGTCTAGATCCTCGTCACCGGGCCCTTTGTCCTCTTTTGAAGTGAACATATACATCGGTATCAACAAAAGTAGAATCGGTGGAAAGAACCACACTGTTAAGGCGATTAACCATCCAAAAGGGCCCCCCCAGATTTCCTCTTCCTTTTTCTTCCATTCTTCCTTCGACTGAGCGACGAACTCCAGGGCCGGCTCGGGCGGGGCTAACCATGGATGGTCGTCCTTGTGTCGCAAGCAGTACCCAGAGGCTCGAAACTCGAGTGCATTGCAACCCTCAATAGCGCAATTCCTTTCACCCATGATTAAGTCTATTTTTACATATGAATAGCCTTTTCTCCGTCACATGTAATTGTGTGGGGGTATGATGTGCATATCAGAATCAGTACAAGTTATTGTTTCATGTGAAAAATTAATTTTTGTATGATCGGAGGAGTGCCTATGTCCGATGGTCCAGAGTGGGATTTCATGAATCAAAAGAATCCTTCGAACTCATCAAATAGGTCGAGATTCACAATAGACTACGTCTTCGGAATAATTTGTCTCTTGCTATTGATCCCTACCTTAATGGTCGCCTTTGGGGAATTTATGGACATCATTGACTTTTTTGAATACGGAGGTGATATGGGCGATGTTCTGGTTTGGATATTGTATACGACAACGATATTTTCGATATTGCTGATCTCTGGATTGTACTTTACAGATTCCATGAAGTCTGATTCTATCAGAATCGGTTCTGGATTTTTCATCATCACAATTTCAATTGTAAACCTAATTTCAAGGCTTCATGACTTTCAGGAGGAAAGAAGAAATTGGGGTTTCGATGAGTTTTGGTTGGATTTTCTCTATTGGCCAAGTACCCACGAAAGATTGGAATTAGTCTTTCTTGGAATAATAATCGGATTTTTAATACTCAGAAGATAATACAATGACGGGTGTAGAACAATAAGAGGTGAATAATGAACATTGAGAATAATCCTGATGGTCGACCTGCATCTTTCACTGTAAACGAGGTGTGGAGCATGAGTATTTTGGACCAGTTTACAAGTCTCCAGGGGCGCTTGAATCGACTTCGCTACCTTGGCATTTCAATAATCTGGTTCTTTTTAGTCCCCTTTTATCTTGAAGTCGCTTATTCATTATTGGTGGATCTCTCTGAGATTGATTCGCCTCTATTCGAGATTACGTTCGGCCTCGTGATAGTACCAGCTTTTTACTCTGCATATGCGATCACTGTAAAGAGGCTGCAGGATATGAATTGGGGCACTGGTTGGACGACCTATGCCCAGATTTATTTTGCTGCATGTGCGTCTTTGTGGCTAATCGAATATCTGATATGGACGCTAATCCCGGGCTGGTACGACATCGCCTCTCTGCTTGGTGTGTTTGCTGCATTCGGGGGCATCCCTCTATTCGTCACCATCTTTGCCCCGGGGGAGAGAGGCCCAAATCAATTCGGCCCGGACCCGTTGGGCAATGTGCCCTGGCCATCGTAACGCAGTTGCAATCATGGGGGATGCTCATTGTTGCAACAATCGCCGTCCATCTATGAATTGAAGGAAAATACCCCTTCACCAAAAGATATCTCAGGCGTCTCTGCCATGTATGGCATCATGTTCACCATGAGCTCCTTGAATTCGGCTTGCGATGCTTCCAAGTGCTCCTTGGTCCGATAAGCAGCAAAGGCCACCAATTCAGTTTCACTTGTTCGTATTAGATTGCTACTTACCAGGCCGTCGATCTTGCCTATACTTTCTCTCAATGACTCCATCGTAGACATAGCATCATCAAACTTACCTGATTTCACTGTTCCTCTGGTTATCCTGTAATACATATTATTGCGTATGTGAATTGAAATATCAACCATTTGCAAAAATGATGTTGAAACCCACTCAAAACGTCTGCCACAGGACCCCAGACAGATAAAAATTCGATTAACCTAGGAAATCATGCCCATTCATATAATCAATATCTGATAAAATTCTAATATTTTCTGCGGCTGATGTCAAGTGACGCAAAATGGCCTTGAGGGTAAAAGAACACCAAGAAGTGCATTGGACGAAACTGCCAAGTATCGAGTTGGCCTATTTTTTCCAACTGATAATCCCTGGCCTTGGGAACGTATATCTTCGCGATTATGCCCCAGGGGCGATAATCTTCCTGGGTTGGTGGTTTGTTGTTGGGTGGGTGGAAGTCTTATGTTTTCCATATGTCTTAATTTCACTATACTCGATAGGACTCTCGTACCGCAAACTATCTGGGAAAAAATCGAAGCCGGATACCATAATCATCAGGGGTTCTGAATCGGATTTCAACTGGTGAGGATTACTGTTGCCCATTGGCGAATCGGATTTTAATGCATATCTCTTCGACCCATTAGACTAAACCTAAAAATGACCCGCTGGTCTTAATCTCGTGGAACTCCCCCTTGGTCTTGAGAACATCATTCTACCTTTGGCTATCTTGTCCTTGATGATGCTGTTAGTTGTATGGTTATTCTTCCAAGCGGCTAAACCGGAAAACCAGAGAATCCAGAATGAACGCGCCCCTACGATAATCGAATTATCATGGTTGATCCCCCTTTTAGTCATCGCAATTAGTACAGGCGGAGTGGGGATCGTCACCATATTGCCCTTACTCTTCGTGAGGATGTACCTGGTGAAACTATACCAGATTTTCAATCCAGATTGGAGGGAGGATGGTACGTCCAAAGGGATCCCTACGCTGGAAAGAACAGCGGAGGCTCTGAAAGAAATCCCCTCGCCCGACGAAGTCGCCAAGAAGTATACAAAAAAAGCAGTGGAATACGTGTCCAACGAATATCGCGACAAGAATAGCCCCTTCCGACTCTTCATGAATGGAATCGGCACCTCGATGGCGCCCTTGGGGAGATTCCACGACCGCCATCACGACAAAGCGTGGTTCGTCATATTGGCATACCTCGTAATCCTCTCAATATGCATCCCGCTACTAATCTTGAGCATGGCTCTTCCTGAATTATTGTCTTGAGTGCGGAGGGCGCCAGAGGGCGACGTCATGATGTTGATACGACCGAGAACTCGCCATCACGCCGTTCCAGCTCAACTTCAAGATCGGGGGATTTGAGGACGCGTCTAAATCCCGTATCTTGCCTGCTTAGGAACCATGTCTCCAACCCCATCTCTTCGAGCATAGATCGTGATCTCGCTGTAATGCCGCCCCCTCCAGATGCGTCTTGATTGCCCAAGGACGCGGCCACAACTCGTCCGTTGGTCGAATCCAGAATTCCTCGTAACCTGGAAATCTCCGACTTTCCAGCCCTGCCGTGATTTGTGCACCATGGCCAGATTATCACCAAGTCCGCCGTTCTTAGAATCATGGAATCCGACTCGATTGCTTCATTGGACCCAACCAATAACCTAGAAAGAAACTCCTCATTTACTGATCCGAGTACGGATTTCGCTGATGCGGCCGGAAGATCACCAATCCAGAAGACATTGGAGCCGGAAAGCAAGGATCTTTTCACCACCTGCAGGCAAAGCAACATGCCGTCATTGCCAGGCCCATGTACGAGATGCACTGACCGATGGTCGTCAATCATGATACCCACTCCAATTCAGGGTTATTGATTTCCTCTATCTCGATAGGACTGATTCTGCTCTGCTGATCGTCGCATCTACTATTTCACCGCTGAGTCCGAGATGCCCCCGGGGGTCGAACATTTCCACCAACTCGGCCTCAGATACAAGACTCATTATCTGGGTGTCAAGCTTGCAGGTTTCGAGAAGATTGCAGCCGTCACTCAATGCCTTCATCGACGCCACCCTCAGTGCTTCGTGAGCCGCGTCCCTGTGCATCCCGACATCGACAAGTGCGAGCATGACCTTCTCAGCCATTACGAGGCCGTGTTGCGACTCGATATTAGCGAGCATCCGCTCCTGATCGACCACACATCTCGACATGACCCGATTGCACTTCCAGAGTATATCGTCCAACAGTATCATTGAATGCGATAGTGTGAATCTCTCGGCGGATGAGTTCGCGAGATCTCTCTCGTGCCACAGCAGCGCATTCTCATATGAAGGGATGATCATCGAACGGACAATCCTTGCCAAACCGCATGCATTTTCGGCTGTTATCGGATTCCTCTTATGTGCCATTGTTGATGATCCGACCTGATTCTTTACGTCAAACCATTCTGAAACTTCGGCTATTTCCGATCTCTGCAGATTCCTAATCTCCTGAAGCAACTTCTCAACGCTGGTGGCGGTGTTAGCCATCCATGAAACCCACTCGATGTACCTGTCTCTTCCAACAACCTGGGTAGTCGCAACAGGTACAGACAGCCCCAAACTCTCCAGTATTAGCCTTTGAAGCTCCATTGCCCCTTCTCCCTGGGCTGCACCGGTCCCAACCGCTCCGAGGAATTTGCCAGCAGTCACCCGTCCCTCTGCTTCTAAGAGCCTCTCGTAATGACGGACGAATTCATCGATGAAGACTGCAATCTTCAGACCGAAGGTGATGGGGACTGCGGCTTGGCCGTGGGTCCTACCGAGCATGACCGTATCGCGCTCCCTCCCAGCAAGATCCGATAGAGTCCCTATCAAAGTCGATAGAGCCTCTTTCTGCACGCTCAATGAATCCTTTATCTGAAGCGCGACTGCGGTATCGACGATATCATTCGAAGTCGCTCCGAGATGTATGCACCACGCTGCATCGCCTGCTTGTTCGGCCATGGCCTTTGTCAGTGCCATAATGTCGTGACGGGTAACTTGCTCTATCTCGTCGACACGATCCGCTGTCACTATCTCCGGAACGGATATCCTGCCAATCTCATCATCATGCTCGGCGCTTACTCGCCCCATCTTCGCATGCGCAGAAACCAATGCTCTTTCAACAGCCAACTGACGAGAGTGACGTCCCTCTCTGGACCATATCGCTTTAGCCTCTGGACGTCCATAGCGGTAGTCTATCGGAGATACTGACACATCATGTGGGCCGAGGCCCACGCCTTGAGCCTATTGCCTTTTGTCAATAGGACATTGACCCACTTTTGATGTGCCATGTGCCTCGCGCGCCGTCCCATCGAGCCTCCCCATCAATGAGTATCTTACCGCTCATATGAGGTCCACTCAGTACTAGTGTTTCGAACTCTCCGCCCTCTCCATCTGGATGAAACCTATGTTGCTCAGAAAGAGAAATCAACTTTTCTAGGCTGTCATGATCTAAAACATGTCCTAACCACGAAGAGTCTAATCCATCTGATGAAACTGAGACCATCATAACCTCAAATCCATGAGAGATTATGTCCGTCATGTGGCGTTGGCCATCATGGTGCCACAGTGGGGTGTGCACCGAGACCCCAAGTTCCGCGCTCAACCTCTCGATTCTGGTTTTCTGATAGTCCGATCTAAGTGCACCAACCACTATGCCGTCCCAAGAACCTTCAACACCATTTACGAATTCTGGAGCGTTAATCCCTCTTTTCTCGAACCACTCCTCGACTACCTCTCTGCTCACTCCAGTATGAAGCCCCTGCAGTAAGTCGGAGACCTCAGTCTCAGGTTCACCCGCACTGACAACAGGTAGCCATGGACACCCCATGGCTGAGCTTTGAAGTCCAGAAATCCAAGACGAATCGGTTTGAAACATCATTGAATCATTAGAATCAACCAGTACGGTGCAGCAGGCCGCTATTTCCCATCCCTTCATTTGTGCCCACCACGCCGCATATGTCGAGTCTTTGCCGCCTGAATGTAGTACTATGACCCGACGAGTCTTCAATGCTCTCTCTTCGCCTGTCACGACCCTGCCGACAACCAAGATTGATAAGAGGCCTTCCGGGGTCATTGAGATTGATGCAGCCTAGTGGAAGGGGATATGACCATGGAGTTTCGACATTCTCACCTGACGGACGTTTGTATCAGGTGGAGTATGCCAGGGAGTCCGTTAAGAGGGGAACAACCACTGTAGGCCTCAAGTATCGAGATGGGGTAATATTGATTGTAGACAAGCGAATCTCTAGCAAGCTGATCATAATAGATTCCATAGAGAAGATGTACAAGATAGACGACCACATAGGCTTCACCACATCGGGATTGATTGCTGATGCAAGACAGTTGGTTGATAGGGCACGAGTTCAGTGTCAGATGAACAGAATGACTTATGGAGATCAAATTCCCGTGACAACCCTCGTCAAGAGAATGTGCGACCACAAGCAGTCTTTCACCCAGTACGGCGGAGCTAGGCCCTATGGGACCGCTTTGCTCATCGCTGGCGTAGACTCGGAAGGTATCCACTTATTCGAAACGGATCCATCTGGGGCCTACCAGTCATACCATGCTGGCGCCATCGGCCGAGGCCGTTCTGAAGTGATAGAGTATTTCGAAGATAATTGGAAGTCCGGGATGACTCTCAACGCCGCAGTCAAAATGGGACTTACGGCACTAAAAGCATCTCTTGACGATGATTTGAACGGAGACGCTGTGGAGATTGCATATGTGGATTCAGATGGATACACCAAACTTGACCGCGATGCTACAGCCTCCCATATCGGCAAGGTCTGATGCCGGCAGACATATGCGCCTCCTCCCCTTTCGTCTGACA
The DNA here is from genome assembly GCA_002504845.1 of Euryarchaeota archaeon UBA250. Classification (GTDB taxonomy): domain Archaea; phylum Thermoplasmatota; class Poseidoniia; order Poseidoniales; family Thalassarchaeaceae; genus MGIIb-N1. The sequence goes on from DATW01000011.1 coordinate 7,405, forward strand.
TGGTGAGCCTAGACGATGCAGTCATAGCCCGTCTTGAGCGAGGGGGTTCCCGTTACGAGATACTCGTCGACCCAGAGCTCGCTCAGCAGTGGAAGAAGAATCCAGGCAGCGTCAATATGGAAGACGTGCTAGCTGTTGAAGAAATCTGGTCCGATTCGCGACAGGGAGACAGGCCGAATGAAAGCGATTTGGTGAAGAGCTTCGAAACAAACGATACACTCGAGTGCGCTGCCAAGATATTGGAAAAGGGATCGATTCAACTGACAACCCAACAAAGGAAAGAGATGACTGAGGAAAAGAGAAAGAAAATCATCAATGCAATCGCAACTACTGCAACGGACCCCAAGACGAAGTCCCCCCACCCCCGAACGAGGATAGAGAATGCTCTGGCTGAGTCTAGATTCTCAGTAGACCCCTTCCTTTCTGTAGAAAGACAGGTCGAAGATGCGATCAAAGTGCTCCGGCCCCTCATCCCGCTTCAATTCGTGATGACAAGAATCGCTTTCAGAATACCAGGTTCAGATTATGGTGGGGCATTGGGTGTTCTGAGAGATCTCGTTGAGAAAGAAGAATGGCTCTCAAACGGTGACTGGGCCTGTGTTGTCTCCTGCCCAGGAGGGATGCGGCATGATCTGATAGATCAGGTGATGAAGCGTTGTAGCCGCGCTGAAGTCAAGCATCTCGATCGATAATCATCTCACTCCTTCCACGTGAACGGTTATGAGGGGTAGGAGGGTCGCCGGCCCGATAGACATGACAAGAGGACGAGGTGCGGGGGGCCCGCACGGAAGTCGAGAGTCCGTTCTCGTCGCACCAGGCGACGATCTCGGAGACTCGAAAGAGCTCGAGCCAGGTCACGGCGTAATCGTCGTCGACGGAAGGCTCAAGGCTGTTAAACAGGGAAGAATGATGAAAGATGGAAAAAACGTCGGCATACAGCCACGAAGAACCGCGTATGTACCACGTCCGAGTGATTTGGTAATTGGATTCGTCGAGGGTATGACGAACAATATCTGGTTCATTGACATAGGCGCTCCTTTCAATGCGATTCTTCCTCTGTCACTTGGACCCTCTAAAGCTTCCTTCGGCGGGCTTCGTTCAGTGTTGGATGTGGGCGACGCAATTCTTTGTAGGATTCAAGAGGTGGAGGAAAACCACTCCTCTGTTGCAACTATGAAGGGCATGGGCCTTAGAAAACTCAAGACCGGGTCAGTTGAGTCTGTTGACCCGCATTTGCTTGGCAGGGTAATCGGATCGAAAGGTGCGAATCTGTCAGAACTAAAGGAAAAGACCGATACTAGAATCATTGTCGCAGATAATGCGAGAGTGTGGATCGATGGGGATGTAGCTGGAATCATTTCGGCCAGGGCGGAGCTCGGTGCCATGATGATGAAGGCGAAAATTTCCGAGTACGGAGGTGATGTATGATGGGCGGATATGGAGATGTTCAGATGATTGATGAAAAGGGACTACGCATGGATGGAAGAAAGCCATCTGAGTGCAGGCCAATTGAGATTGAAACGGGCGTAGTCCCCGTCGCTGACGGATCCGCGAGGGTACGCTGGGGCTTGAATGACGTTATTGCAGCGGTATATGGCCCTATGGAGGCACATCCTCGCAAAATTCAACGTCAAGACAGGGCAGTTCTCGATGTACGCTACAACATGGCGCCGTTCAGCACAACTGATCGAATCAGACCAGGGTTCAATCGAAGAAGCCGAGAGATAAGTAAGGTGACTGCAGAGGCACTAGAAAGTGTCGTCCTCCTCGAATTATATCCTCGATCAAAGATAAGGGTCGAGATCGAAGTCTTATGTGCTGAGGCAGGCACTAGATGCGCAGGAATAACCGCTGCATCCGCTGCTCTTGCACATGCTGGCATACCAATGACGGATCTTGTCGTATCAGTCGCTTCTGGGAAGGTAAACGGCGTAGTGGTCTGTGACCTCAACAAAGAGGAAGACAACTACGGTGAGGCGGATCTCCCAATGGGCATACTTCCAAACAGCGGGGAACTCGTGTTCCTACAGATGGATGGAGACCTCTCTCAAGAGGATTTCAAGATAGCATGGGACTACAACATGGAGGCTGCTTCCCATATCCACGAAATAATGGCCAGAGCCCTGAAGGGAGGTGATGCTTGATGTCCATACCTCTTGTACCCGAGCTTCTCAGGAAGCACCTGGCGGATCTGGCTGATTCCGATATGAGAATCGATGGACGAGGAAGATTCGAATCGAGAGACATCTCTCTCGAGGTCGGGATACTCCCAAGGGCCGAGGGCTCAGCAAGAGTCCAGATGGGGAACACGATCGTCCTTGCTGGTGTAAAGTTCCAGTTGATGACCCCCTATCCGGATCGTCCCAATCAAGGAGGGCTAATGTGCAGTGCAGAAGTAAGGCCAGTAGCAGGCCGTTCATGGGAACCCGGACCTCCGAGTCCCCAGTCAATAGAACTCGGGCGTGTCGTCGATCGTGGTATACGCGAATCGGGTTGTATAGACGTCGATGAGCTTTGCATAATACCCGGGGAGAGGGCATGGCAAGTCATATTGGACGTATTCGCTGTATCTGACGATGGGAATCTTTTCGATGCATTCGCGTTAGCAGGAATAGCAGCATTGCGCTCTGCAATCGTGCCTGCTGAGCGATTTGAGATAGGCGAAGATTACCCCCTTCCAGTTTCCAAGACTCCGACCATGTGTTCCTATCACCGGGTCGGCGGCAGGTATGTGTTGGACGCGAGCAAGAAAGAAGAGCTAGGCGGAGACGAACGCATACACATTACCTTAGGCGACGATGGGCACGTTCATTCGCTTCAGAAGGGTCTAAAGGGAATCTTCACGACGGCCGAATTCGAAGAGATCATGGAGCATGCGATCGAAAGGTGCGCTGAACTACGTGACTTAGTCAACAATGCAATAGAGAAGTGATATCATGGCGAAGAGAACTCAGAAAGCTGGCGCTTCGGCTAGATTCGGACCCCGCTATGGTGTCAGCGTACGCCGACGTGCAGCATCTGTTCTGAAGAAGAGAAGCAGGAAATTCACATGCCCTAGTTGCCAGTATCAGAAGGTTACTAGGGACGTTGCAGGAATCTGGTCATGCAGAAAGTGCGGGAACAAATTCACTGGTGGTTACTGGGAACCCTTCACAAGGGCTACAGAGGCAAATAGCAGAATCATCCGCCGTGGCAGAGAGGGTGCAACTTCCACAGATCTCGCAGTTATCGCTCAGCAGGCGGCACTCGATTACGAGCGTCGCATAGCGGAGGGACCGGTTGATGCCAGCGACGAGGAAGAATGAGCTCGTCAAGGTCTCTGTTTCGATTTCAGCAGATCCTAGGCTAGCCGCAGCCCTTCAAACTGAGGTAGAAACTTCTGAAATTCCAAGCGGATTTCAGTTCGAGATTCATGCAGATTCTATCAGCGATGCAAGGGCTAGGATGAATACGGTCCTAAGAAGCCTAATTGCTGCACATCGAACCGGTCAAGCCATAGGGGCGTGGGTATGATGCAATCTGACATTCAATCGATTCAGAGGATAGCACAGGATCTCAACAACGTCCGTGGACAACTGCAGACCACTAGATCGCAGGTCGGGGAGATAACAACAACATTGGAACTACTCGATGAACAACCGGACGATAATGCAGTTTTCAGAGCAGTGGGCCCATTACTTCTCGAAGTGGGAGACAGGTCGAAACTCAAGAGTTCGCTGAATAGCTCCCTGGAGGCGCTCATAGGCCACTCGTCCAAGCTAGAAGATCTGGAACAGCAACTACTCAATGAGTACGAACGCATCTCAGCACTGATTGAATCATGAATGGAGGCCTTGAATGGTCCAAAATGCTCGAATTGATGATCTCAAGCCATGGATATCCTCCCTTGGAGATGGGGCGATCGCTGTCTTGTCACACAAAAATGGAGATATGGACACTATTGGTTCAGCCACGGTACTCGCCGCATGGATAGGATCGAGAGCCCGTGCAACCGGGCTACATGCAGACAAAGTATCGAAGAGGATGCTTCAGAGAACTGGGATGGAATTCAGATGGATGGACCACCGCCATCCAACGTTCCCAAGGGCGCTCGCTGGAATCATAGCAGTAGACACAGGAGGTCCCTCCCAAGTCGGGATTGAGATGCCAGGGGATATCCCAATGTTTGTCATAGACCATCATGCCAGCTCTTCAGATCAATGGCCAGAGGACACAATGCTCCTATCCTCCGATGCGTCATCGACATGTCAGATAATACTCGAATTGATACTTCGTGATAGTGGCAGGATACCTCTTGAATGGGCAGAGATGTTGTATGCAGGCATAGTGACGGATACAGGACGCTTCAAGCATGGTTCAGAGAATGCTCATAGGAGCGTAGTCAGCCTTTTAGATAACAGCACTTTGAATCCAGAGGACGTACTCCAAACAATCGATGGAGACGGCATGCCATCAGATCAAAGGAAGAGAATCCTCTCTTCTGTATCTTCCATGGAGATACACCACTGCGGCGGAATGATAGTCGCTACTGCGAAAGGCGGTAGCCACGAATCCAGAATAGCCACATCTTTGGTTTCGTCGGGCGCTGATGCCTCTATCGTGACAAAGCATCTTGAGGACGGTAACATCAGGATAACTGCTCGGGCCTCATGGAGATCGATAGAGTCTGGATTGGATATGGGGGCTATCATGAGCTCACTTGCTATCGCCAAGGGCGGTCATGGTGGCGGGCATAAAGGCGCTGCGGGATGGATGGGAAACGCCAACCAGGGGGAAGCAATAGCATTTTTACTCGCTGAGATAGGAGTTCAGGCCAGAGGTGATTGAATTACTGCGACTGAACTTGACATAGCCCTATCTTTGGATTCCGCTGGACAGCTTGAGCCAGAGGAAATGCTGAAGCTTTCTCCCTTGAGGAGAGATATTTTGAGGCTCTCAAGATCTATTTCAGAAGGTGAGATAGCCTTCGCTGTAAATCTCTCAGAGGAGCTTCTAAATCGATCTAGAGGCAGTGATGAGCGAGATATTGAGGCTGAGGCAAGAATACGCTTGGATAGAGCATTGATTGGAGCAGTTGAGGAATCCATGGTTGGAGTTGAGTTACGATGGGCGACTGAGAGAATCTCGTCAATCAATCCAGGTTCACCAGGCCATGCTTTGGCACTTCTGAATCTGGCTGGTTGGCATGCATCTTCAGGCGAGAGCATGATGGCGCTGGCAATTCACAGCGAGATAACGCCCATGGCTGGACACCCAAATGATCTCATAGCACTCTCAAGATTAGAGGTCGGAAGACTCCACCTTGGACTTGGTGACAACGAATCAGCCCTTCGCCATTTGTGGTCCTCAGCATCGAGATTCGAATCCGAGGGGATGTACGGCGAGGAAGCCATAGCGTCACTCGAGTGGTTGGACATCGCACTTGACATTCTTTCCTTGGAAGCAAAAACCATGGACGAGGTAATTAGAGACGCGGCGCCAAGGGACCCCAAGAACAAAACTGCTGCGATGGCCCATCCTGAGGATGCATTGACGGTCGCCATGAGGCTTTCTGAAATCATCTTGCAGGACCCGTCGGGTTCCCAGAGACCAGATTTGGGACTTCTTGTGGATGCTGCTTTCTGCCTCAAATCCGAACCTCTAGCAGAACTTCTTGCCTCGAAGTCTGGAGATATTGAGGATACAGAGGTCGTAAACTGGATTCATGAATTGAATCTGAGTGACTCGGAATCAGACCAATCGTGACTTCTGACTTTTTCGATCTCTGCTATGTCCCATTTCTTCATTTCCGGGATTTCAAGACACCATCCGACTTCCATTATTTTCTCATCTTGACTTTCCCATCCTATCGGTTCAGGCGATTCATCAACCTCGATTTTCACTAAATCTCCCCCTTCGAAGAAATTTTTCTCTATGTGGGTGGCTACTCCGAGGAAACCTACTTCTTCGAACAATTCTCTCAAAGCAGCTTCCTCGGGCAATTCTCCTTCTTCGACCCATCCCCCGGGTAATTCCCATCCGCGTTCGATATTGTTGACCATTAACCATGCTTCCACATCATCGTTATTCGCCTGAGAAGAAGTCACCCAGCATAGTGCGAATCGCCTATTCATTGCATGGCCTCAGATATCTCATTCATGAGGTGCTCGGCTTCGAGATCCCCTTCAGCAGCTCTTCTCCGTGCAAGGAAGAAAGCTTCGTTCAACCTGCCTGAATCAATGAGTGCCTTTATCGGGTCGTCTATCCCGACCTCCTCCTCCTGATCGAAGACGGAATTTGACTCGACCCCAGCTAGAACACGCATTCCTTCCAGGAACTCAGCACGACTCTCTATCGGCGGTTTCTTCCAAGGAAGCTTTCCACTTCCGTCCATTTTAGCCCCCATTCGTTCGATAAATCGATCGCGCTCCTCGCAGGGCGGATAGCACACCTGGGCCTGATCATAGCAATGCCATGCCTCATCTGTGGATCCCCGCCTCTCATGGATTCTTCCAAGCTTAGTCCACGCCTCATGATTCATTGGACGCTGTGCCAGGAGAATCGTGGCATGTTCCAGGTATTCATCTTCAAATCCATTGTCAAGCGCTCGTTCCAGCCTCCTTGAAAATAGGAGATTTGCTCTGGGATCGGTAAAATCCAGTGATTTTATCTTATCCAGAAGGCTATCAATCGGATTTTCTAGCCCCCACCACTCATCCGGGTCAAGGGGGTCTATTCGAAGTGATTCGGAAAGAATCGAGGCACCGTGTAGGAGCATGTCCACATCTTTCAGCATATCTGTTAGATTCGGGTCCCTGCCAAGTACGCTGAATAAATCTTTCAAGGCAGAGGAGACACCGGCCTCATCTCTCAGCGCGATTCTAGACTTGACTAGGGTTTTCCAATTTCTGGGATTCGTAAAATCATGGAGAACTGCCTTGGAAGCCATCTGCTCACCCCATACGGCATCAGACTCATTGCCAGATGATAGGAACCTCTCTGCTTGAGTCCTATATCTGTCTCCAAGACTCCTTCTTGGATGGAGGAGTCGTTCCTCAAGGGTACTGTCAGCAGAGTTGCTCATACAGCACTCCTGAATGCTGAATCATCGCTTCCTGATTTGATTGTCGCATCCATGCCTATTTTGCTTGTTTTTCCATCATCATAGCGACTGGGATCCAATGACGAGCCTTTCTGATCGCTTAGAATGACTGTATCCCGATCTGGCTGCCACCTTGTCATGAGAGCCCATTCTACCCTGACGGGATCTGCGATGTCAATATCTGTGTCCACGACAACAACTTGCTTCATCGATCCGTGCCCCTTTATGGCTGCCTCGATTGCCTTCCGACCGTCCCCAGGCTCCTCAGGAATGATTTGAACAACAGCTGATAACCATCCTGAACCCCCATCCGTTAGATGTACATCGGTACACGTGACAACCTCTGATACAGCTTTCTTTATGGTAGGCGCTCTTGGAAGGCCCATGAGTGTCCTGTGCTCTCTTTCAGCTGGTATCAGCGCATGGAAAACTGGCTCATCTCTATGATGAATCGAGTCATACACTATGACTGCCTCCTGCCTAACATCATCCAAGGTACCGGTGATATCCACATATGGACCCTCATCACTTTTGTCTGATGTTATCCTCGCTTCCATGGCGTACTCTGCATCAGCAGGAACGGCGATACCGTTGTCAAGAGTGACTACTCTTAGGGGCGTGCCGTGAATTCTTCTGTGTAATGCGGCTGCGACCTTCAACTCATCTATATGTTCATTGAATGACATGGCTGCAGCCAACAATACTGTGGGATCAGGCGCATTTACCACGCATATTGGCACCTCGCTACCATGTGAGTGGGCCGAATCAACCATTGTCTTCAGGTGCCTCGGGACGAACCTCGAGACGCAGGTGGTAGAGTCTCTCAGATATTGCCTGTGGAATGATACGTTTCGTACACCGTCATGCTGTGCTATTATGATTGAAGCAGATTGATATCTCCCTCTGTCAGCCCTGTGATGCCATGGGATGGGAATCGCGCGTAGATCAACCTCGTCCTGCCTATTCTGGAGAACCACAGCATCTGAACGGCCCACCTCAACAGGTTCTTCGGGGTTGTCCATGGCCCACGCTAGTACATCGATCAACTCTCCAGGGTCTATTGAGAATGCTTCGCACAGCCTCTCTCTGACTAGGACATTTGCAGCTGCCCTGTGCCCCGGGCATTCGGAGATATTTTCGAACACTGTCGCCACATGCCCCCCTAATTGAGAAGCATCCAGTATGCCGTGATTCACTGATATTGCATCCGAATGGCGGATGGCGCCACCCAGCAGATCCCTGAAGGCCATGTTGCTCGGTTTGGCGTCGTATGCTTGAATGTTGAGGGGGCCAATGGTCGAGATACTTACTTCTCTCCCTGCGTCACGCTCTTATACCCCGGGCAGGTGGCCTCGCCTGCTTAGGGGTGCGTCACTTGGGTCAAGGGTTGTTTTCAGGACCGAAGATGAAGGGTGATCGTAAGAAATTTAGGTGGAAGGAGCGTAAGTTCAAACAACGCCAAGATAAGCGTAAAGCTGGAGGCGTACTGAAGCATGACCCCCTCATGGGCAGCACCCAAGCGAAGGGCATCGTCATAGAGAAGGTCGGTATCGAGGCCAAGCAGCCTAACTCCGGTATCAGAAAGGCCGTCAAGATTTCTCTAATAAGGACAGGAAATAAGCTGACTGCATTCGCACCAGGTGATGGAGCGATTTCGTTTATCGATGAGCATGACGAGGTCATGGTTGAAGGCATAGGTGGACGAATGGGGCGATCTTACGGAGATTTGCCCGGTGTTAGATTCAAAGTCATAAAAGTGAATGGCGTCTCTCTCGACGAGATGGTACGCGGACGTAAGGAGAAGCCTGTAAGGTGATCAATATGTCTGACGAAGAAGTTCAGATGCATGAGCAGCAGGCTGCTATAGCCGGCATAGGCACCATGGTTTTTGGTAAGTGGGACGCAACAGAAGTGACCTGTAACGATCCAGGACTAGCACCCTACGTCAACCTCACAACTATCGGAACGCCCCACAGCGGGGGCAGGCATGCTAGGGTATGGTTTGGAAAATCCAAGCTTTCCATTATAGAACGATTCATCAACAGCCTCATGAGAACTGGAAAGTACGCAGGCAAGAAGCAGCATTGTGCCAAGGCATTCGAGGCCGCACTCGATTCAATGGCCGAGAGGAAGGGGGAGAACCCTCTGCAACTTTTCATCGACGCAGTCGTGAACTCAGCACCTTGTGAAGAGATAACCAGGATAAAATTCGGTGCTGTGAGCCAGCCAAAGGCAGTCGACTCGTCCCCTAGCAGAAGACTTGACACGGCTATGAGGAATCTTGCCAAGGGGTGCGCTGCAGCCACGGCGAAGAGCACCAGAACTTTGACACAGGGAATAGTATCTGAACTCAGCAAGGCTTCCGAGGGAGACATAGCCTCGTTTGCAGTCTCCAAGCGCGAGGAAGTAGAGCGTATCGCAGCATCTGCAAGATGATACAGCCGCTCATTTCGCGTACGCCCAAACGGTCGGCTTTATGAACCTCTCAAAAGTCGCCCGAACCGTCAGTGGTGTGCTAAATGGGACGTAAGGAAGACAACATCAAGCGAGCAACTGAGGTCATGCATGACCGAGATCGAATTAGAAATCTAGCAATTGCTGCCCACATCGACCATGGCAAGACAACTCTTTCGGACAATCTAATCGCCGGAGCAGGGATGATGTCCGAGGACTTGGCTGGAAAGTCCAGGGTCCTTGACTTCGATGAGCAGGAGTCCGCGAGAGGGATTACGATCAACGCTGCTTCCGCATCAATGGTGCACAGCGTATCCGGTGAAGATTACCTGGTCAACCTGATAGACACACCTGGACACGTTGATTTCGGCGGGGACGTCACACGTGCAATGCGTGCTGTCGACGGATGCATAATCCTCGCCTGTGCGGTTGAAGGAACAATGCCACAGACTGAAACAGTCGTACGCCAAGCCTTGAAGGAGAAGGTGCGACCAGTTCTTTTCATAAACAAGGTAGACCGACTGATCAATGAGCTTCAGATCGATGGAAAGGAGATGATGGAGCGCTTCTCGCTAATCATTGCTAAAGTCAACAAGCTAATCTCCACATTCGCTCCAGAGGGGCTCAAGAAGGAATGGAGGGTATCTGTTGAGAATGGTACCGTTGCCTTCGGATCTGCATACTACAACTGGGGCATGTCAGTACCATTCATGGCGAAATCTAAGCTGAATTTCGTTGATATCTTTGAGCACTGCAAAAATGATCAGCAGAAGGAACTCTCGAAGAAGGCCCCCGTGCACGAAGTCCTCTTGGACATGGCTGTTGACAAACTACCTTCCCCTTTGGTCGCGCAAGTCTACAGGATACCAAATATCTGGCAGGGCGATCTTGACTCAGTTCAAGGAAAGGCCATGATCGATTGTGATGAGGACGGCCCTCTTTCTCTGATGATAACCAAGATATGGATGGACCCTCATGCAGGTGAAGTTGCAGTAGGACGCATCTATTCTGGCCAGATTAAGCAGGGAGAGAGTGTTTGGGCTCTTGGCGGTGCAAAGGCAGAGCGTGTTCAACAGGTCTCCATGATGGTCGGAGGGGACAGAATATCAGTGCCTTCTGTGACTGCTGGCAACATTGCTGCAATCACAGGAATCAGGAGTGCTGCTGCAGGTGTCACTGTTACGCGGGATCCCGAGGCCACGCCCTTCGAGGCCATAAGGCACTATTCAGAACCGGTTGTGACCAAAGCCATCGAGCCACTTGCTATGAAGGACTTACCGAAGTTCATAGGCGCAATGTCGAGCTTGGCTAAGGCCGACGCTTCACTACAAGTGAGTACGAACAGCGAGACTGGAGAGGCGCTTCTTGCCGGTATGGGTGAACTACATCTTGAGATCACGATTTACAGGCTCGAGGAGGAGCACGGCATAAAGGTCAAACAAAGCGACCCAATTGTGGTTTACAGAGAATGCATTCAGTCCAAGAATGAAGGTCAAGCATTCGAAGGTAAGTCGCCGAACAGACACAATAGGTTCTATGTTGAAACAGAACCCTTGCCCACAGAGGTCATCCAGGCTCTTAGAGAAGGCGAGTTTGGCGATGGCACAGTCAGGAACAAGGACTCCAAGGAAGTTGGTGACAAGTTTGCTGCATATGGCATGAAGAAAGATCTGATGAGGAAAATATACGCGATCCACGGGACAAACGTCCTTGTGAACGACACCAAAGGTATCCAGAATCTACATGAAACGCGAGAGCTAATCATCGAGGGATTCAATGAGGTTTGCAAGAAAGGCCCACTGGCAGAGGAACCCCTGATGGGTGTCATGGTGAGGCTCACGGATGCGAAACTCCACGAAGATGCAATACACAGAGGCCCTGCACAGACGATTCCTGCGGTAAGAAACTCGATAAGAGGCAGCCTCGTAAGGTCGCGGCCGGTTATCTTGGAGCCGATACAGAATATACGAATCGACGCTCCAAACGACGTCATCGGTGGCGTCACAAGGGAAGTTACGAATCGAAGGGGAATAATCGAGGATATGCCGGTGGATGGGGGAACTGCATCAGTGATAGGCAAGATGCCCGTGGGGGAGTCCTTCGGATTCTCTAATGACATACGTGCAGCCAGCCAAGGTCGCGCTGTATGGAATACTGAAAATGCAGGATTCGACATCCTTCCGATGAATCTCTTCGAGAAGACTGTGGGCGATATCCGTGAAAGAAAGGGCCTCAAACCAGAGGTCCCGGGCGAAGCATATTATTCGGATTGAGGCTCATCGAACTCTTGTTATCTGGAAGTCCGTGATTGTCCTCAGTATATCCAAACTTGGAGACGGATCGATTTTGTCAAGCGCCTGATGTGCAGCCTCGTGGTAATCCAGCGCTCTCTTCCACGCATAATTCAGGCTTCCAGAATCTTCCAAATCTACAATCGCCTTGCTGATCATACTCTCAGACGCGTCTTCATTGCCGAAGGCTGCTTTGAAATTGGGCATGTCCATGCCACTTGATAGCGCATGAATCGCTATTAGCGTCCTTTTACCGCTGGATATGTCTGAACCAGAAGTCTTTCCTAGAGTTTCCGTATCAGATCTCAGATCGATAACATCATCCATTATCTGGAAGCACAGGCCAAGCATCAAACCCCACTCGGACATAGTCTCGACCATCTCATCTGAAGCTCCAGAAATTATCGCTCCTGTCTTGGCGCACATTTGGAACATTGCACTTGTTTTACCTTCTATCATAGCGAGATAATCATCTTCCGATACGACATCTCTGCCTTCGAACTCGAAATCCTCTTGTTGTCCCTCTGCCACTCTTCGGACCATTTCTCCAATATTCTTCACAAGAAGTCGTAACTCATCATCATCAATATGATTGGAATCTGCAAGCATTTCGAAGCTTAAAGCGAGCATGGCGTCTCCAGCATTAATAGCGGTAGAATCGTCAAATTCTACATGCACGGCTTTGAGACCTCTTCTAACGGGATCTTGATCCATGATGTCATCGTGGACAAGAGTGAAATTGTGTATAATCTCGATACAAGCGCCGAGAACGTAATGTCCTTCATGCCCTTTCCCAATTGCCTCACCAACCAGGATGGGGAGCATTGCTCTGAGACGCTTGCCTCCGCCCGTAAACAAGTGACTCATTGCTGCATGAAGTCTTGGTTGGCTAATCTTAGAAAGCCCCTTCATGATATGCTCCTCTGCATTCTCCCTATGTCCTGATATTTGCGCGAGAATCTGAGTGGAGTCACCTGGATTTAGTGACATCCTTCCGAATTGAAGAATTTCATTAGACACACTCCCCATTGCCTCCTCTACCGTTTTCCCCTCTGGCAGATATGCACTCATGATAGCCTTGAACCATGGGGCGACTACCTCCTCAGACCAACGTCCAGTTTGCATTACCATACTTCTTATTTCATCGAGACTTAACCATTCAAACGCTTCAACCTCGTTTAGATTGGGCTTGATATCAGCATCGCCTCTAACCATCAGGACATGGTCGATTTCCCTTTCTATCCATTCGGAATCCCATCTTGAACTATATTTGAATTTACCAATCTCCCTGAAATCCCATTTCTCCGATATTTCAGAGGGTATACCGAGCTCTTGTTCCATTTTTCTTATGGCTGCAGAACGAACCGGCTCTTCTGCCCCTGCTCCTCCATCCGATATCATAAGTGGATGACTGCAGCAGGTATTTGCCCATATAGACGGGAATGTGATTTTCGTCGACGCGCGCTTTTGCACTAGTAATCGATCGTCGGAATCGAATAGTAAGACGCTAAAGGCCCTATGTAGGGCACCCTCGCCATAGTGACAGTCTTTCTTAGAAGCGCTACCAATCGGATTATCCTCTTTGTCAACCAGGATGCACAACTCTGACATCATGGATCTCTGATCGGAGTCCAGACCTTCGAGTACATCGCGCATGATTCTCCCAAACATTCGTCATTCATCACTTTTGGCCCTCTCAAACAGAGTACCGATAAAACGTTCTCCGATTAGGAGATTGTGAAGATTATCGGGGTCCAGACCATTTACGAAACCGACTAATGGAACGTTTTCTGAAATTCGCGAAGCAACCTCGACCTTCAATGCCATACCGCCTGTAACATCTGTTAACTCATTGATAGAAGTCTCGTAAGACGTTGATGATGTCCAAACAGGTATCATCCGAGAACCCTTCATGGTTGGATCCATATCATACAGCCCGTCTATACCGTCTAACAAGAAGACAACCTTCTCCACTTCTGGAAGTTCGGTGGAGAGCCTCTCCATGAGATGATCACCGGAGAGAATACCAAACTCTCGACTCCCCGCAACATCAACGACATCACCAAATGTCACATGTACGTATCCATTTTCTTCGAATCTTCCGATATCCCCTTCGAATTTAGGGCCGGTCCCATTAGCCCATTCTCTTGGGGGGTGGCATCGACATCTCATCCCATGACTCTCAAGAATGGATACCACTGAGTCATTCAACTCATTCATCGATTTCCTGACTGTTTCCTTTGCCCGACGTTGCTCTTCCTCTCTGCCAGACACACGTCCTCTGGAAAGATCCCCTGACTTAGCATCTATATGACCGAAAGAACCTGCGCCATGTACGATTATGAGGTCCATTCCTGAATTTACCATATCGGATAGTATTGGTGCAATAGCCGATATGGTATCCGGTCTGAACACTTTTCTTGACTCCTTTTCGGTAATCAGAGCCCCTCCAAATTTGATTACGGTTCGTCCCACGATTCACTCCACATTAAGCGATACATTTGAGGGCGCCGTCGACCACAGGTTCTTCTGTCCTCGTTCATGCAGAATGCCATGGCCGAGGACGCGGACATGTCTAGATTCAAACGATGGTTACAGGCAAGAATCGAAGATTCGGATGCTATAGAGGATATCGAGGAGAGGAAAATAACCCTCAGACGACTCAACTCTGCTTTGCACGAGGCCCAGAGCTTCTCAGATCTCGTTGCACTGTCTAGCGGAATCATCAGCGACCCATTCGTTGAGAAGGATGCGAATGTAAGGCCTGTCGAGATACCCTCTGCACGAAACCCCGATCCGACGATGTGCCCATCCTGCGGCGAGAAGGTCTCATCTGATCTAGGATTCTGCCCCCTTTGTGGAGCATACAGAGAGTCCTAGTTCACTCTTCTTCATCCCATTTAGCAGTCAGAATCTGCATTTCTGGGTCATTAGGGTCTGCGACTGATAGGAATTCAGGATCGACGCCCTCTGCAAGATAGACAGTGACCCCTGCATGCCAGACAGTATGGCCAGAAGCCACCATTCTTGCAGTGTCAACGTCAAGTATTACAGGTCTATCGTGATGCACCTTACCAGCATCACCTGCGGATCTTATGCTCCCTGAAAGATGAACATGGGCCCTTCCAGAGGGTATCAGTCCCGCTTCCAGGAGAGCCTCAACCTCATCAGGGCCGCACGGGAAATATAGCGAGGAGGGGATATTCTCTGTTGGAAGGTCCAGTTCAATCTCAACTGTATGCCCGTATGTGGCCCTAATCATGTTGCCACGAACTTCGTATCTCCCTTTCGGATCCGTCTCAGAGACCGCTCTGAAGTGATGGGGCCTGAGCCAATGATATCGCCGTTCATCCCTCTTCTTGAATTGGCGAATGATATCTTTTACGTCTATCCAGCCGTTAATATCCATCTCGAGATCGAATTTCTCAGGAGCGTGCCTCAGAATGAGAGCCAGTCTCCTGGCCATGCTGTCTCGTTCACCGGAGCGCATGATGAACTTCCCCTCATCATTGCAGGCGGGGCATAGGGGCTCATCAGAGAAATAACCGTGTACGCTACATTCGCGAATCATGAACCGGCGAACAAAGACCCTGATTAATACGCACCGGTCAGAGGTTCGTCCGACTCAATCGTTAAGCAGCCATGTCCACCCTCGAAGTCATGACTCCTATCGTTGCGGGGTGGGTCCGAACTCCATTTCACAGAGCCCACAAGGGGAAACTCGCGAATATGAGGCCAGAGAGCATGGTGGCGTCTTGTATTATGCAGATCGTGTCGCGACTCAACGTAAACTCGGAAGATATCGATGACGTGATTGTCGGATGTGCGTATCCCGAGGGCGAGCAGGGCTACAACATAGGTCGAATGGCTGCCTTGCTTTCTAATCTCCCAGAAACTGTCCCAGGGATGACTATCAACAGGCTATGTGGCAGTTCCATGCAGGCAGCAATATCAGCTGCTAACGCCATTAGTGTCGGACAGGGGGAGTGCTACGTAGTCGCAGGCGTTGAGTCGATGTCCAGAGTGAAGAGACGCGGCTTCAATTGGAGCCCCCACCCCGTTCTTGAGTCAGGCGTGACTGATGCGTACATATCAATGGGAACAACTGCTGAGAATGTTGCGAGAGAGTATGGCATCTCACGAGAGCAGCAGGAGGCATTTGCCTTTGAGAGCCACATGAAGGCTGCAGCTTATGAGGCTAGCAGCAAGCACATAATCCGAGTTTCAGACTCGGATGGAGAGGAGATATCAGTTGATGGTTGCATAAGAGCAAGTACCTCGATTGAGAGCATGGCACGTCTTCCACCCGCATTTGATGAGGATGGAACTGTAACAGCCGCAACCTCGTCCCCGCTCACTGATGGAGCCGTTGCGATGATCGTCTGCTCTGAAGAATACGCTCAGAGGATGAACATGCCTTCGATGGCTAAGATAGTTGCAGGAGCAGTGACTGGAGTCCACCCCAGTATGATGGGAATCGGGCCGATTTCCGCTGGAAGGAAGCTCTCGGATAGAATTGGATGGAAACTCTCTGATGTAGATCTATTCGAGGTCAATGAGGCATTCTCATCGCAGAGTATTGCAACCATCTCAGAACTTGGATTGGATAGTGAAAGGGTAAATATCCACGGGGGCGCTATCGCAATAGGGCATCCTCTAGGCGCCAGCGGGGCTAGGATACTAGGTCAAGCAGCCTCGTTGCTCGAGAGTACGGCAGGGTCCAGGGCAATGGCGCTCATGTGTATCGGGGGAGGCATGGGGATAGGAGTCGCAATTGAGCGATTGTAGGCCCTACTTCCAAGATGATAGATCATATGGTCAACCTCCTGTTAGGGATTTCCCACAAATAGGGCAGAGATCGCCTTCGTCAAGCTTCTCAGGAATCACTGCGAGCATAGATGAGCACGAGGGACAAGTCGCAAGTAATTCCCCCTCGGAGAGTTCGATTCCCAATACATCTTCTCCCGTAGATACCGTCCACCATGATCTAAAACGAGGATCATCCAAAGCCCTTCTTCGTTGCAAGCATGACCGTGCCAATAGCAGCACTAGAAAAGCCTGTATGAATAGCCAACCATCACCAATCAATCCAGCTGCAAGAAAATCAATGATGCCAATTGCAACATACAATGTGAAAAGAACATAGAACGCATTCATCGCCACGGATAGCGATCCTAGACGCATCCTCCTGAATGAATAGGCGCTGAAAACAACATACAACAATGCAGAGGCGCCCACAACAGACGCTATGGTGGATAGCAGGAATCCAAAGATGGTTACATGGCTGGCGAGAAGGACGGCCAGTATAACGGCATCAAGGAGCATGAACGGAGTTGTCCGACGGTGAAGGCGTGCCCCTATCCCCTCCATGTACCCACTCCGCCAGCCATGTAGGTTTAGTCTGTCGATGACCTGAAAGCAAACAACGTTGGCCGTGTACATGTGCGCGACTCCGATGTTCAACTGTCTGGCGACTCCCTGAAGGGTAAGGTGGTGCACCTTGTTGTGACTGGGGGAATAGCTGCTGTTGAGACCGTACGCTTGGCAAGAGAGTTGCGCAGGCATGGGGCTGAAATCATGGTGACTATGACATCAGAAGCCACGAAAATCATCTCGCCCCTCGCCGTAGGGTGGGCAACTGGTAGTGAAGTGAATACAGGCTGGTCTTCTGATTTGCCCGGGTTGAACACACCAGATATCGTGCTTGTCGCGCCAGCAACGAGGAACACGCTATCCAAAATATGCGCTGGAGTTATGGATGATCCTGCGATGATGGCAATAACGGCTGCATCTGGAGCTGGGAAGACAATCCTGTTGGTCCCTTCAATGCATGATGACTTGTTTGACGATGCAGTTACAAGGGATATGATTGAGACAATCAAATCGATTGGCTACAAGGTATTAATTTCTCCATCCGAAGAGGGGAGAAGGAAGCAACCATCTCCCTCAAATATTGTTAGATTCGCAGCAGCGAAGATCAACGAAAATCTCCCGAATAGAGCAAACATTGCAGTGATTTATGGAGCCACCGAGTCACCTATTGATCCTGTACGTGTAATTTCGAACAAATCCTCTGGTAAAACTGGTATTCACATAAGCGATTATTTGGAGAGGATGGGGCATGATGTCACTAGGATATCCGGGGCCGTGGAAACAAATGGGGCTCAATCGGACATAAACGCCAGAACCCCTCAAGAGATGGTCGATGCAGTTAGGGATGTCATGTCTAAGTCCATGCCGGATGTGTGGATTGTTGCAGCAGCAGTCCTAGATTTCCAGCCAGTTAACCCCTTGATGGAGAAGATGTCATCTTCTGAGCGTCCCGTACCCATTGATCTCGAACCATCTCCTCGATTGATTGAGTCTATACGATCTAGCAACCCAGATGCTAGGATAATCTCGTTCAAACTAGAAAGTGGAATAGAGGTCAGAGAGTTGATTTCTAGAGCGAGATCCCACATGAAACGCTGTGAAAGCGATGCAGTTGTTGCAAATCTATTGGAGAATCTCGATGGCCCTGGGCCCAGAGCACATTTGGTAACGAGGGACGATGTGGATGAGATACCGGATTTAGAACATCTCTGCAAATCCATTGAATCGATTGTTTCACACTGGATGGAGTAGATATACCCGGCATTTTGAAGGGCATGACGCGGTGGAAGGACTATGCCCAAGGGACCAGGTAGCGCCAAACGAGGCATTCCCACCAAGGAAGATTTCAATGCGTGGTACCCTGCGATAGTGGAGATAGCAGATCTTGTCGATAAGCGGTACCCAATCAAGGGAATGGATGTGTGGAAGCCCTACGGGTGGAGTGCAATGGGCCACATAGACACACTTGTTCGTACGGAGATGAGGAATACGGACCATGATGAGTACAACTTCCCATTGTTAGTGCCCCACGATCTTTTGGATAAGGAGAATAAATTGGTGCAGACTCTTAAGATGGCGAGAGAACAAGGCGTAGACCCCTCGGAGTTGCGAATCGAAGAAGAGATTGGAGGCTTCGAGAAGGAGGTCTATTGGGTAAAACATGCTGGTGAACACGATCTCGACGTCCCGATGTTTCTCCGCCCCACTAGCGAGACTCCGATGTATACGATGTTCTCGCTATGGATCAGGTCACATGCAGATCTCCCTCTGAAAACATTTCAGATCGTCAACACATTTCGATACGAGACTAAGCAGACTCGTTCCTTCATCAGAGTACGCGAAATCCACTTTTTCGAGGCCCATACTGCACACGCAGACCAATCTGGAGCCGATGCACAGATAGATGAGGATTCAGATATAGTACGGAGGCTTCTTCATGATCTCTGCCTCCCTGCAATCATATCGAGAAGACCTGTCTGGGATACATTCCCTGGCGCATGGTACACAAATGCAGTCGATGCAATCATGCCTAACGGGAGGACGCTGCAAATAGCCTCATATCATCACTACAGGGATCAGTGGGCTCGCGCATTCGATATCACTTACGAGGGTGCGGATGGCAGTCAGAGTAATTGCCATCAAACGACATTCGGTATGAGTGAGAGACTTCTCGGTGCTGTGGTGGGAGTTCATGGCGATGACGCCGGACTCATAATGCCCCCATCGATTGCACCGATCCAAGTTGTCGTTATGCCTGTCGCGGCACATCTTGACGAGGCCGTCGAGCCTCAGGCATCAACTATTGTAGAACGACTAAAGAAATCTGGAATCAGGGCTAGACTCGATTCAAGAGATATGCGCCCAGGCGCTAAGCATTATGACTGGGAAATCAAGGGCGTGCCTCTTAGGATAGAAATCGGTCCACGTGATCTCTCCAGTGATTCTTTCGTGATGACTCTTAGAACTGGTGGCAAGGATAGTCACCCTATCGATGTGTTAGAAGAAATTGTATCGAAGTCTCTCGAGGGCGTTTCGACAGAGCTTAGAGCAAGATCTTCAAATCTGATGGAGTCGAAGATGGCTGTCCTCCAGTCACTACCTCAGAAACCCTCCGATTTAGATGAAGGGATGGTGTATGAGGTGGCATTCGACGGCAATGATGCAGACGCAGAAAAACTTGAGAAATCAACAAATTTAACCCTTCTTGGAGATTTGCTTGAGCCATATGAAGCACCCAGAATATGCATAATAACCGGGAAGGAAACCCTCAGGAGGCAGCATCTAGCTAGGATGTACTAGTCTGTCTTTTCCTGCGCCACTCAATGACTCCGAATATGGCTAAAATTACCATACTGTATGTCAGAGGCGTCTCAGCTCTGAAACCAGCAGGATAGCCATAATCTCCTGAATTGATTATCATGACTTCAATGACATAGTCCGCCACTCCCACGAAAGCTGCAAACGTGATGCTCAGGGCCCTCATACGTTTTTCATCGATCTGCATAAGCCCCCACATGCCAAGCGGCACGGAGATCATTGCCAGAGTAACCGGCTGGTCGTTGAAAGTTCTAAAGACGTATATCGATACCCCGAGAAGGATGATTATGTTCAGAGAGAGGTCGAGCGAAATATTCCACTCCGATTCGCCTAGCCATTCATAGGCAAATGCCATCAGCATACCGAGAGAGAAGAAGATTGGAACAAGTTCCACCGGTACACGGCCTTCTAGAAATAAGACAGAGTCCACGTATTCCCATTTTCCCATCGCGGTTCCGAGAAGCTCAACAAAAAGATCGGCTACGGCAAGCAGGATTCCAGATAGAAAGCTCTCTTTTAGGAGTGCGATTCGATTTTTCAAAGAGGCCCACAAGGAAAGCACTGCGATCGTTAGGAGTCCAACTAAGCTAAGAGTAGCCAACTCCATCTACAAGACCTCGATTTAGGTTCTTATCTGTATCTTCCAGTCAAACCCACTACTGCGATTATAGAGGTCGCACTTATGACGATGATATCCTCGTTTGTCAGTGTCCCAGGCTCCCTCCAACTGTCTGAAGATTCCAAGTCTGGAGCGTTTCCAAGTGTGTATGTCTCCCCGCAGGAGTCGGATTCACAGAGTTCAATCACGGTTCCAACACCTGCATAGACATTGAACACGAAAAGTGCAGTTGTCAGAATTCCCAATATGAGAATCGACCATCTCGGACCCCATCGCCCCTCGTCGTCTCGAATATCGACGACTCCTTCGATATCCGGTTCTGTGGATTCAATCTCTACCGGAACAGGTTCAGAAAAACTCCTCGGAGCCGAATCAGCCTGCCTCAATCCAAGCTTCTCAAGTGCTTCTACACCATATATTCGCTCTATCAGGCTAACTATATTGGGGTCATCAACCTCCTCTGGAGATATCTTCCCGTCGAGCAGGTCTCTTAGTACGGACTCGTCGGCCATGAGTGATTCGGATACGAACGCCTACATCAAGTACGCCCAGGTTTTTGTACCAATTCTATCACTCTTTGAACAATATTGTCAGAAGTCAACCCCATCTTATTCATGATTTCCTCGGGGGATCCGCTTTCACCAAATTTGTCCCTAACTCCAACCATTTTCATCCTAGTCGGACATTCCTCGGACAGTATCTCAGCAACTGCAGAACCAAGTCCGCCGATTACCGAATGATCTTCAGCGGTTACTATGGCACCAGTCTTTGCTGCTCTGAGAATCGCATCTTTATCGATGGGCTTTAGTGTGTGCATATCGACGACTCGCACCTCTATTCCTCGATGTGAGAGCTCTTCAGCAGCATCAAGGGATCTCTCTACCATCACGCCACATGCGATTATCGTCGCATCCTCGCCAGCCCTCAACTCGGATGCAACGCCTATCTCTAAATTGTCTGCTTCTTCCTCGGAGTATATCTCTCTAGTTTTGTTACGAGCTGTCCTGGTGTAAGATGGGTACTCATGGCTGAGGAGATTGCGTGTCAGGGATCTAGCCGAGTTTCTGTCACATGGGTGCATTACCGTCATACCGGGAAGAGTTCTGAAGATACCGAGGTCTTCAGTAGATTGAGCACTACTTCCGTCTTGTCCGGTATGCATCCCTCCGTGACTGCCGCATAAATGCACAACAAGCCCTGTTCTAGCAATACCGTTTCTGAATTGCTCAAAGGCGCGTTCGGAGAATATCGCGAAAGTACTCGCGAAAGGAATCTTACCAGCTTCTGCAAGACCAGCTCCTACCAGTGCCATATTCTGCTCAGCTATGCCAAGACAGAACGTTCTATTCGGATACTTCGCCCTAAAGTGGCATGATTTAGTAGACTTTCCAAGATCCGCCTCCAGAACTACAACTCTCTCATCGGAGGATAAATCGAGTAATGCATCGCCATATCCGTCTCTTGATGCGCCTGGCTCTGATATTCCAGTCATGACAATTCCTCCATTGCTTCAGCATATTGCTCATCATTTGGAGCAGCCCCGTGGAAAGCTGGATTGTCTTCCATGAAGGAGACACCTTTCCCTTTCACTGTCGCTGCTACAATGGCTGTCGGCCCGTCGCTCGCCTTAGCCTCAGAAAGAGCACTCACGATTTCACTCATATCATGCCCATCAATCTCGATAACATTCCATCCAAATGAGTGAAATTTGGAAGCAACGTCCCCAACCCTCATCTGATCATCCACGAAATTATCATTCTGTATCCTATTCCTATCGATTATGGCAGTGAGATTAGCAACCTCAAGATGCGATGCGGCCATCGCAGCCTCCCATATTTGCCCCTCTTGTATCTCGCCATCGCCTAACAATACCCAAGTATGCCTCTCAGACACATCGAGTCTGGCTGCAAGTGCTGATCCTAGTCCGAATGAAAGACCCATGCCCAGACTCCCGGCGGAGAAGTCGACCCCCTCAGTCCACTTTCTGTCAACATGTCCTTGACATACAGATCCAAGCGATCTGAAACCATCGAGATCCGAGTCCTCCAGAACCCCTACATCCCTCAGTATCGAGTATACGGCAGGACTAGCGTGCCCCTTACTCATGACAAATCTGTCACGATCCCCCCAGCCAGGGTTATCTGGGTCGAATCTCATAGCGCTTCTGTATAGGCCCACAAGGATGTCTATACACGACAGGGAGCCGCCTGGATGGCCTGATTGAGCCTTGTATACCATTTCTACAATCCTCCTCCTACACCTTGACGCAGACTCATTCAATTCTTCTATGGCGTGACTCTGCATGTGTCAACGTGATTCTATTGGTCCTTATTGGTTCCCTATCGTTTTGGGTGCTATGGAGTTAGCCATTCAGTTATAGATGGGGCTCTAGAGAGACACACCATGCACAATGACAGCGGCACTATGTCGCTGGAACTCAGTATGGCTGATTTAGAAGTCAAAGATGCTATGGATCGGGCCCGGGCCATCATCTCCGAAGGTGGGCGAATCGACGTTGATTTGGGCTTGTCGCTGTACAAGAACGCCCCGCTGATGCAACTCGGCGAATTGGCCCACTCAGTGAAGAGAAGAATGCATGGAGAAAAGATTCATTTTAATCTGAATCTGCATGTCAATACGACCAACATATGCGTTCTAGCTTGTAGATTCTGTGCGTTTAGGAAAGGCTCGAAGCATGAAGATGCATATCACTTGTCAGTAGAAGAGTATCTAGATCGAGTACGCCCATATTCGGAATCTATTGATGAAGTACATTCTGTTGGAGGACTTCATCCCGAATGGACCGTTGAGCACTATGAAAATCTATACAGGGCCATGAAGAAGGAATTTCCGCACATCACAATCAAATCTCTAACTGCAGTTGAAATCAAGCATATCGCAAAACGTACTGGGATATCCATACCCCAAACACTGACTCGACTAATGAATGCGGGTTTAGATGCAATTCCTGGCGGCGGTGCGGAGATCCTCGTAGATTCCGTGAGGGATAGAATATGCAGAGGTAAAGAATCCAGTCTCGAGTATCTTTCAATCCATAGATCAGCCCATGAAGTGGGCATCCCAACGAATTGTACCATGTTGTTTGGTACCGTTGAAACACTTGAAGACAGAATCACCCATTTGGACTTGCTTAGAAGATTGCAGGATGACACCTCTGGATTCCAATGCTTCGTGCCATATCCATTTCTGCCTGATAAAACACGTTTACCTGAGGCTAAGATACCAAGTGCTGAAGAGGTCCTTAGAACGATCTCCATATCCAGACTTATGCTTGATAATATACCACATCTAAAGGCTTACAGGATGAATATCGGAGATGATCTAGCCTCTTTGGCGATTCTCAATGGGGCCGATGATCTCGATGGAACAGTTGAGAAGGAGGAAATTATGCACTCTGCAGGTTCTAGCACACCCCTCAATACAGGCATGGACGGCCTAATACGTATGATTGAGTCTACGGGACAGGATGCCGTTCAAAGAAATACGACATATACGAGATTCAAACCACACACGTTGAAAAACCGTTCAGAACCGAAGGCCCTACCAGTATTGAGGTGATATCGTGTGGAATAGGACCATAGGACGCGTCGCATTCACAAATTGTGATCCTTTGTATCACAACCTTTCAGAAAAATGGAGGATATTGCCAGCTCCCCCTTCATGGTTGACGGGGCATGTACTTCGAAGGGACTGCCTAATGGCCCCAATACCCTCTGCTGATTTTGCGAAGCACAGCGACAGCCTACGTCTCGTCGGAGACCTTGGCATCGTCTCAATGGGCCATGTTGGAAGTGTACTTCTATTCGGAGATCGCCCTCCAGATCACATGAGGGATATAGCATTCCCAACCGATTCATCGACCTCAAAAAGATTGCTAAGATGGTATTTGGATAAACAGGGGCTAGACCCTCGTGCAATAGACTTGGGGCCTGATTTGAGTTCAATGCTTCAACAGTGTGATGGAGCTCTACTCATAGGAGACAGGGCATTGAGGGCAGCTTCAGAACATCCATCTCTCGTCCAATTGGACCTCGGAGCTGAGTGGACCCGTTCAACAGGTCTTCCAATGGTATTCGGCGTCTTCGCAACACACGAGTCATCTGAAAATCAAGACATATTGGAAGCCAAAACCGAACTAATCTCAAACTACCAGGCCTTCATCAATGACAATCATAGGAGAGAAGAGGTTGTTCGAATTGCTGCTGATAAGATAGGGCTAACACCCAGCAGAATGGACCAGTACTTCCGTTCGGAGGTATCCAATATACTCGATGAACAGTCTGTAGAGGGACTTGCGCGCTTCCTCGTCGATGTTTGTGGGATGGATACCGGTTTAGTTCAAAGAAGTATTCAGTCGGTTACCTCGTAGTCTAAGGATTTGGATGCGACGTACTCTAGAAGGTCCATTGCAACTTCACAGGACTCGGCGACAACCGGTTCCGGATCGTCTACAAATTTCTCTAATGTGGCTAATGCGATTCTATCACCAATCGCTCCTAGAGCCTCGGCTGCCTCATGACGTACCATGAGATCTTCGTCATGATCTTCGAGACGATCTATGAGGTGAGGTACTGCTGCAGGATCTTGCATTTGCCCCATCACATATGCAATCTCATGCTTTAGGAGTG
Source organism: Euryarchaeota archaeon UBA250 (assembly GCA_002504845.1). Lineage (GTDB taxonomy): Archaea > Thermoplasmatota > Poseidoniia > Poseidoniales > Thalassarchaeaceae > MGIIb-N1. The sequence goes on from DATW01000011.1 coordinate 32,689, forward strand.
CTGATTTGGAGGAGTAAGCGGCTGCAAGCGCTTCAACAGCGTCAACACCACCGATATTCCTCAATGCGAAAAGCGCTCTCATTCTTTGAAACATTCTTTCATTTTCATCGCATATGGTTTGCCTTAAGCTTGGCACCGACAGTATCTCACTTGCAGGTGCTGGATCGACTGAGTCAAACTCAGATATCTCTGGCTTATCCATGTTTTATCGACTATGTGCCCTGCCTATGAAATCAATGGCTCGAGGGTCAAAGTCCAAATCTACCAATCCGATCGATTGCCCCTCTTCTAAGAATCTCATCACAGCCTCACGCCCATCGTCGCCATAATCGATAGTCCGTTGATTGACATACATCCCAACGAACTTTTCGTTGGTTTCGTCGGATATCCCTCTGCCCCACTTTTTTGCGAATGACAGTGCGGATTCAGGATTTGATATCGCATGCTCTATAGAGAGCCGCACGTCATTGGCGATATGCTCGCAGATCTCTGAGCCATGAGATTTCAGCACGACATTTCCACCCAGGGGTAGTGGAAGACCCGTTTTTTCATTCCACCATACCCCCAGATCTAAAACAAGGTGAACCCCTTCATCTTTCCAAGTCAGTTGCCCCTCGTGAATAATCAAGCCATGAGTTGATTTTCCAGATGCTACTGAAGGAAGAATCTCGTCGAATGGCATGACTTCCACATTAACATCGCCTAAGGCGAGTCTCAATGCCAGATAAGCAGAAGTGCCAAGTCCGGGAATTGCAATCGTAGATTCAGAGGCCTCCTGAACAGAAGATTCCGAAGTGGATATTATCATCGGCCCGTATCCTTCTCCCATCGAAGCGCCGCAATTCATCAAAGAGTAATTATTGGAAATTGTCGGGTAGGAGTGTATTGAGACAGCGCTTACATCATGTGCGCCATCCAGTGCCTGTTGATTGAGCGTCTGTATGTCAACAAGGACATGTTCGTATCGCCTATCGCCCGTATCTATCAGGGATTCAGTCATGGCATAGAACATGAATGCGTCATCTGGATCCGGTGAATGGCCTATACTGTAACGAGTCGTCATAGCATAGGCGCTGACGAGGTTGTATAAATTGCCTTGGCAGACTCCATGACAATCGCCACCATGAAGTATCTGTGCTCCTTGGGCGATACATGCCCGATGCTGAGAAGCTATCCACCGCAACTGGCCAACTTGGTCCAAAGTGCGCTAAGACCGGAAAGCCCTTGAAATTCTCAGAGGCAATAGTTCATGATGGCGAGTATCTGTCATACGAGGCCTATCTGGAACTGACAGGAGCAGAGCCCTCAACAGAGCCAAAAACGGTTCCAGGCCTAAGGATGGAATGACGCCATCTTGAAGGCCTTCCTTCCAATCGCTTTGATGTGGCGAAGGGTTGGAGTCGTATAGGTTCGAGGTTCGCTGACTTCTATAGGTCCATGGAACCAAGCGATATCTGGCTCCCTCCTCGCCTCAGACGTCGTGAGTGGATGTTCATGCCATGGGGCGACAGGCCAACCGATCGGCATCGCTCATTTACGGATGCAGGAGCACTTCACTCCTACCTCTGCCAAAGATTCCCTCATTCATGCTTTCACTCAACGGCTTACTATGATGATCCGTCTCAAAGAACGATGTCTGAAAAGGGCTGGAGAGGAGCCGACCTAATATTCGATTTAGACGGCGATCATCTGCACGGCATCAGTCCCACTGATTTTCCCAATCTAATATCTGCCATACAAGATCAGGCATGGTCCCTCTGGAACGACTTCCTAGAGCCGGAGTTCGGATTCAACAGAGACTATGCACAATTCACATTCTCAGGCCATCGAGGCTTCCACATACACCTGAGAGACCCTTCTCTCTTCCATCTCGACTCCAACGCAAGAAGGGAGATAGTCACCTATATCCGGGGTGTCGGGCTAGATGTATCCACATCTCAGAGGAAAGACTCTGGATGGTCGAGGAGGCTTGACGAGGGCATTGAAAGAATCTCTAATATGCTCGCTGAAGCTTCGAAAGGGGGAAAGGATTCACCCACCATCAAGAGCCTGATAGAACAAGCAAAGAGTCAGAATCACCCAGCGAGTCACAGTACGATGACCAAACTAATCGAAATGGCTTCTAGCGAAGATCACGTTTCAAGGTTAAAGGGAGGCTCTACCAATGTTTTCGGGGAGAGCGGGACAAGTCTCTTTTGGGCACTCGTCAGAGCGAACTCTTCAGTTTCAGTCATAGGTGGAGAAACAGATGAGAATGTAACGGTTGATGTCAAGAGAGTAATACGCCATCTCGGGAGCCTCCATGGCAAATCAGGTCTCAGAGTCACCGAGATACCCTTCGAAAGACTGGATCCGGACGGTTCTAAACCGTTTGATCCATTGAAGGAGGCAATTGTTTTCGCAGGAAGTGAGAATACCAAAATACGCCTCTTAATCGACGATGTTAGAGCGATAATAAATGATAGAGAGATAGATGGTAATTCGGGAAGCGAGTATGTTGTTGATGAGGGCATGGCTATGTTTTTGCAACTCAAAGGCTGGGCCGAGCTAGTACCTTCCTGAATAGCACACAATAGCCACACATTCGGCGAACGTTGAAACCCCGAATTGCTTGAGAGCATACCATGGGCCTAATCCCACGACGCAAGAAGAAGGGGAAATTGCCTCCTATGCCCCCGCCCCCGCCTCCTCCTCCGATGGATGCTCGAGGAGACCCCATGGTCCCCCCGCCCCCGCCACAAAACCCTCCAAATGAGGACTTTGACAGCCTCGTACCTATTGGAGGTGGCCGAGGAACGGTCACCACTCCTGAATTGGGAGAGTACGATCATGAATGGTCTAACAAAAACAAAGATCCGGCCGAAGAAGATCTCGAGTCGCTCTGGAGTGCCAGGAAGGCTGCCAACATAGGTTCTGAAGGACTTGATGGGATGTATGGCCACATAGACAGAATCGCAAAGGGGGATAGAGGATCGCTAATCAACAGATTCTCTGATAGGTTCGGAACAGAGCTAGACAGAGAAATCATAGTCATGAGGAAGGAGCAACAGCAGGTCGTAAGGGATATTGCCCCTGTAGTCGAGCTTATTGAGAAGCCCAAAGATACAGATCATCTCACGCTTGATGAGTTCATACACTCCATGGATGAACCAGCATTCATTGAGAAGGTGTCGGATGCAACAGGGATAAGCATCGAAATGCTATCTTCATTCGAAGAGGAGGAGTTGGTTGATTTCTTCCAAACTGCAGATGTAGATGATAGCGGGACAATGGAATTCGAGGAGTTTGCAGCGGCTATAACAAGACTGAAGGAAGCGAACGATGACTTCGCGAGACTCTTCAGCATAGTAGATACACTTCTTGGTAATCAAAATTCCAAATTCATCGAATCCTTTACCCAATCAGACGCGTATGAATTGTACAAGAAGGTTGGAACAGATCCTCATCATGCTCCTGAAGATGAGAGGAGAGACTTCTTTGCGCTCATCAACGAAGTTTTAGGTGATTTGCCTCCCTCTGAGATTGAAAGTTTTACCCAATCAGAGGACTTTGAACACTACAAGACTATGGGCGAGGCGCTTCAGTGAGGGTTCGACATGGGATTACTAGAGAAGGCTGAATCCGGAAAAACTCCCAAGGAGACCACCAAGAAGAAGAGTCCTGAGAAGGCACCTGCTAAGGCACCTGCTAAGGCACCTGCGAAAGTCGAAAAACCAAAGAGAGAATCCAGATTCTCAAGACGACGTGAAAAGGAAAAGAAGGCAAAGGAGCCAAAAGATCCAGTCGATCTACCATCATTTCCTCAGGGTTTCGAGCAACCCACTAGCGGACAAATG
>DATW01000050.1 GCA_002504845.1 Euryarchaeota archaeon UBA250
ACGTTAACCAACATGGAAACCGATGACTCTTCGTAGCACATCGGGCATGATTGCTCGATCACAGTCTCCACTTACGGCCCCCCAGTTCCTCTGGCTTGATGGGTGGAAGGCAGTAGAAGAAGCCTCGAATGTCCAAAGTTCAGGAGTTGGCCGCCCATCTGTTGCTCCACGAATACGGTGAGAGGGTCAATCACCTCAGACAGCCTTTCCGGATGATCGATGATTGGCGACACGTCTACGATGACTATGTCACCCTGGGAGACCCAGTCCATCAGCGCCGGGAGACCATCTGAACCGTCAATCACAGCATTCCTCAAGATTTGGCCCCCTTCTTCCGGTATAGGGGCATCCGGATACATCTTTCCTAGATCATGAAACATAGAGCCGTCACCCAATTTCGACCTCTCTCCGAGTTCATCGGAAGGCCCCCTCATGGGGTCCTGTCAAGACCCCACCGCTTGAGCCCATCGGACGAAATAGTCTGAATGGCTTCATAAAGGGGTCCGGAGGTCCAGATTCAGCGGCGATTCGCCCGCTGGTGTTCACATGCCTATTGAGTCAGAGGTTATCAAAACTGGAACGAGTACTGTAGGAATCACCTTTGACGGCGGAGTTGTCGTTGGTGCAGACCACCGAGCAACCATGGGGAACTTCATCGCAAATAAGAATGTGAAGAAGTTGTTCCAGATATCTGGAAGAGTTGCCCTTACAACGGCCGGACTAGTCGGCCACGCACAATCTCTGGCCAGGATGCTTTCTGCCGAGCTATCGTTGTATGAGTTGAAGAGAAACACTCCCATGACAGTTAGGGGTGCTGCTACGTTGACGGCCAACATCCTTGTTGGAAGACCCCATTATGTGCAATTGCTCATAGTGGGGGTCGATGAATCGGGTTCCAGTGTTTACAGCATAGACTCAGCTGGTGGTTCGATTCCAGATCTGTACTGCGCCACGGGTTCAGGAAGCCCCTTCATGTATGGCGTTCTTGAAGATCAGTTTTCACCCAATATGACCAAGGAAGAAGCGATTGCTCTTGCCGCAAAGGCTCTTTTGGCGTCCGCTCAGAGAGACAGTGCCAGCGGAAATGGCATGGATCTAGCAGTCATCACCATGGAAGATGGCTACATACAGCTATCAGAAGAGGAGATAGCCTCCGCACTTGACTCACTTTGAGAGTATCAGATTCCCCGGGTATCAGCCCAGCACCCCCTGTTGTGCAGAGCCTATGGAGACGAGGTTTAGAAATGAGACTCACCTTGAATGAGGTTAAGAAGAAAATCGCTGGCATGGTCCCTTCTGGACTAGAATACGATGTCGATGTAGAAGCAGGCTCGATAGCCATAATCACCAGCCACCCACAGTCCTTCGGAAAGGGTGGTGGCGAGAGTCTCACGGTCAAGATCGCGAAATCAATCAAAAGAAGGGTCGTCGTAAGGCCTCATCCCAATCTTCTATTGTCTGAAGACAAGGTTGAGCAGAGGGTGAAGGAACTCATTCCCGCTGAGGCAGAGGTCAGAAATGTCTTCATCGATCCAGCACTTTCCGAAGTCACCATCGAATGTGACGATCCCTCTGTAGCCGTCGGCCCTAAGGGTTCGGTCATTCAATCACTTAGGGATGATATAGGCTGGCTCGTCAATGTTGCAAGGGCCCCAGCATTCGAGAGTAGAACACAACACGACATCAGGAGATATAGGAGGGAAATGGCTGACGAGAGAAGGGCTCTTTTGAGAAAATTCGGCACAAGGATATACCGTCCAAAGAGAAGAGGACCCTCATGGGCCAGACTTACTGCCCTCGGCTCATATCGGGAAGTAGGCAGGGCAATGCACTTGGTTACTACCAATGAATCTCGAGTGCTTGTCGACGTTGGAGCCAAGCCCACTACGAATAGGAATGAGATACAACCATTCTTCACAGCGCCAGAACTGCTGCCTTTGGAGAACATCGATGCTGTAGTCATAACCCATGCTCACGTGGACCACATAGCAATGTTGCCCGTTCTATTCAGATACGGTTACAGGGGACCAGTCTATTGCACCCCGCCCACAAGGGATCTCATGACGCTATTGCAGATAGATTACATCAAAGTCGCCAAGGCAGAAGGAGTTGAACCGCCTTACAGCAAGGCCGACATACAGGAATGTATCAAGCACGTTGTCGACATTAGTCATGGTGACAAGACAGACATAGCACCAGACATCAAGATATCACTCGAGAATGCAGGCCACATACTCGGATCATCGTCTGTTTACATGCAAATAGGAGAGGCCAATAACGAACATCGCCTACTTTTCTCGGGGGATATAAAATATGAGAAATCTTGGCTATTCGATGCAGCAACTGTGAGATTCCCGAGGGCTGACACTCTTGTTATCGAGTCTACCTATGGCGGGCCACAAGACTTCCAACCGAATCGAGTAGACGCAACTCAAGAGATTCAGGATTTGATCAAACTCGCGGTATCGAGGAGTGGCAAGGTATTCTGCCCAGTATTCGCTGTCGGAAGGTCGCAGGAAGTGATGTTGGCGATAGATCAGCTATTCAAATCGGGAGATGTATCCCCCGTCACCGTCTGGCTTGATGGGATGATATCCGAGGCTACGGCGATTCACGCCAGCCATCCAGATTTTCTCAATAGGGATCTTCGGAGACAGGTCCTCAAGGGCGGCGAAGAGAATCCATTCAATTCACCATGGTTCAAGCAGGTTGACTCCAGGGAGCAGAGGGAGTCGATAATCAACGATCCTTCGCCCTGTATCGTATTGGCAACTTCTGGAATGATGACCGGTGGCCCGATCATGGAGTACTTCAAGAACTGGGCGCCAGAACTCAACAACACTCTCTGTTTCGTGGGTTATCAGGCATCTGGCACTCTCGGACGCAGACTCCAATCAGGCCATCCAGAGGTCCCCCTTGTGGACAGAGGCCAGACCCACATGATACCAGTTGCATGTAACGTTGTTACGATAGATGGCTTCAGCGGTCATTCGGATAGAAGGCAGTTGATGGACTACGTAAAGGCCCTAAATCCCACTCCAAGACGCATAATCTGCCATCATGGTGACCCACAAACATGTAATGCATTCAGACAAGGCCTTCGTGATACGTTTAGGGTACAGACACATGCACCTGCGAACCTCGAAACGATAAGACTGATGTAATCATAGAATCGGCAAATCGTCAGGTTCTATTTCTCGTTCCTCAACCGAGAAGCGTCCCTCTTCATAATCAGGAAGTGGATTCACGGATTTCTTTTCTGCCCCTGTCTCCGAACCACTTAATCCAATGGCCATGGATAGAGGAACAGTGAGCATCAACGCCCACGCGGATGTGGTGAACGATCCATTGCTGAATACGATGTACAGGGATGATAGAGCTGCCCCGGATGCGATGAAGACCCCGAACCGCCTCCTGATTCGCTCAGACCCCCCTTCCATACGACAACCGCCCCAGTCAACACTCATGAACCTCCTGCCCAAGTCAACATCGCGTGTCAACCACATACATTCTCGTTCGATGCTCCTGCGGTACTGCGACAGGAGCGATTCTTGGAAGGCGGGCATCTTGTTCCAGATGTGGTTCCAGAGATACGCTGTCTACCGAGTCCACCTTCAATTCTCCATCCAAATTGGCTGAGGCTGTGATGCTGGCGAATACACCTAGCGAACTCAGAAATGAGATGATAAGTCGGATTAACTTGAGCCATAAAAATCAGAATAATCAATTGGAAAAATCTGATGGCGGCAAAGTGCTCGAAATTCTGAGGAAGGCGATGAAGAATGACGGGTCAATTGAGCGCAGAGATGTGGATGAGAAGGGAATCGAGGAAGGATTCGATGGGTCTGAGATCAATACAATCCTGTCTAAAGCAGAGGCAGAGGGGA
>DATW01000081.1:0-13674 GCA_002504845.1 Euryarchaeota archaeon UBA250
CGTCCCCCTGGATGATGATGTGACCGTCATATCCATCCGCATGTCCAATCTGCCTTCTGGCAGTGCAGCATCGCTAACCGCGCTGGCGAAGACGCTGCATTGAGAGGTTGCCAGCGACTTGTCCAATCGTATGTCTGCAGTCTGCTGCACTGGCCAAGGGATATCGGGATCTACCAGAATATCCATTCTAAGGTATCCGAAGCAGGCTTCTATCTCATCATTGGAGATAGAGATCGGATACACATATCCGTGGATTGGGTCGTTTCGCTCTTTCTTCACATTCCAAGTCCATGATTCGTCCTCAGAAGATGATGCTCCTTCCTTCAGCACGGTGTCCCCGAAGAACTCCTGCAAATCCATCGGAAGTAGTGGGATTGAGAGCAACGGCGCAATCGCACCTAAGCCAGGAAGTATGCTAGTGCCAAAAGTCGTTGCATCGACATGCGTTGACTCTCCGTCTGAATCGGTGAATTCTAGATCTGTCTCTGTCCTGATAACATCTCTATCCGATATATGCCGCCATGATTCGGTGGTCATGGATAGTTTGTTCTCGGGGTAAGACCAACCCGCATTGCTGCACTCTATGCCGTTTTCTCTCCACGTCTTCCCCTGTAAATCTACATCCAACTCATGGTTCAATGACTGCTTAGCTGCTAAACTTACCCTTCCGTATGCATCATACACGCTGTATGCACCCCTATGCTCTGTATCGCTAGGGAATACGGTGTCGAGATCAGTGCCTCTTGCTACTGAGAGAGAACCCATGCCCGAGATATCGACATCAATCTCAGAACAGACCTGATCAAATGCGCTCGGAGAGATGGCATCTCTGAGAATCGCTACCATGTCATCGCCCTCTATATTGATCGTAGTTTGCTGAATTGAGAATTCAATCGAGTCGCCGTACCTGACCTGCTGTGCTGTAAAAGACGAGTCACGTTGCAAGAATACCCAGAGAGTTGCGCTAAGAATCAGAGCGGCTGCGAATCCCGCGGCCACCTGAAGTCGGGTGATTCTGAATGGTCGTGATGACGACACGCTTTCTTTCTCGGCCTTCTTCTCAACCTTCTTCTTCAGGGGCTTGCTATCTTGCCTTTCTACAGGATGTTCTTGCTTTTCTCTATCCAGTTCGATATCAGGTTCATCGTCTATGAGAATCAGCTCCTTCACTGATTCCTCTTGTGCTGGTTCCTCTTCTTCGATTATCTCTGCTTCGACTATGGACGTTTCGAGGGCTTCTGGTGCGTCCTTGGGAACAGATTCGGGTTTTCTTCGATCATGTCGATCGAGTAATCTATCGATGGCATTGTCAATGTCTGGATCCATGGTCGTATCCCTGTTAACGGATTTAGAGTTGGAACTAGACTGTTGGATCCGTTCGATTAGCTCGGATTTATTGCCCGTAACTCGCAGTCCCTTCTCCTTGCACAATATCTTGAGTTCGGAGACCTTCATGCCCTCAAGAACTTCAGAATCCACGTTAGCCGGCCTCCCTTTGCAGGTGAAGCGAGGTGAGGCCGCTTTCAATACCTCCCTGTGTTGGGTAGGTGATTGAATCACTTATGCGAGGGCTCCGGGATACGCCAGACTCAAAGTATGAGGGTTCGAGCGCATAAACATGGATCCCAGACTGGTCATACTCTCAAGGGGGCCGGGTTTGTACTCAACAACTCGGCTCATGGAGGAGTCGCAAAGATATGGATTCAGTACCAGGATTATAGATCCGATGAGCATAACCACTGCAGTTGATGGCGAAGGTGGACGGATTTATCACAAGGGCTGGCCTATTGAGGCTGATGCGGTAATCCCAAGGATTGGCTTCTCAATTACTCGCCAAGGGGCCAGCATAGTTAGGCAATTCGAGCGACTTGGTTCGATTGTTCACAACACTGCAGATTCCATCCTTTTGAGTAGGGACAAAATTGCGGCTACTCAGGTAATGGCGGAATGCGGATTACCTGTTCCAAAGACAATCAGAGTAGCCTCAATGAATGATTGCATGTATGCGCTTAGAGCGATTGGCAGTTATCCCCTGGTAATCAAGGCAAGTGAGGGTACTCAAGGGTCAAGCGTATTCCTAATAGACGATGAAGCCCGCGCTATCTCCTTACTTTCTCAAATGTTTGAACGGGGCATGAGGCCACTGGTTCAGGAGTATATCGGAGAGTCTCACGGCAGAGACGTTCGGGTGATAGTGGTCAGAGGACGGGTCGTGGCGAGCATGGTGAGGAAGGCACGGGGTTCAGAGTTTAGATCTAATTTCCATCTAGGCGGTTCCGTTGAGGCTGTTAGCTTAACTTCCGATCAGGCCAATGTCGCGGTCAGGGCTGCAAATGAGCTTGGATTAGATGTGGCCGGTGTAGATATGCTTGAGTCGGCATCAGGTCCACTACTTCTTGAGGCGAACTCAAGCCCTGGCTTGGAAGGTATTGAGCGAGCGACTGGGGTCAATGTGGCTGCTAGGATCGTATCTAGTCTACGTGCCAGAGTAAGAGAAGCATCAGAGGCGGCTGAAGATATGCGCGATACCCTCGAGAAAAGTGCAAATGATCTCGGGCCCCCTACCGAATCTGATTAGGACACGGCGTATGCACTTGTTGCCTCCTATTTGGGTTGCATCTGGGTGAATTAGGGCAAGTATTGAAGTCATGATTGGTGGGCTGGAGATTGTTCCGCGAGGGACAGGGATGCACGCACCCCCGGGTGTAACAGGAGGCGAGACAGTGGACAGGCATGCTGGAAAGGGCTTGGCCTCGCCTAGGCAGCAGACTCTTCTCGGTGGGGGCAGGCTGCTTCCAAATCGTCTTCATCGGCTCAGAGGATTGCCTTGGTTTGACTGCTGGAAGGCACAGCTCAAAGCAGAGCGAAAAAGTGAGCATACAATCAGAGCCTACGAACGGGCAGCGAAGGGAATTGCGAGTACGGCTCTACCAGGGGAAGATTACGAGGGAGGTGGTTTTCTTCACGTTGATGTGGAGCAGGCATACATTCTTCTGGATCCTGATGATGGGAGGATAGATGCATGGATATCTGGGTTAGATGGGCTCAGCCCCTCAAGCATCAATGCTAGGATTGCGGCCTGCACTCATCTGCTTAGATGGATTGGCCACTCATTACCTGAATGGGTATCGAGACCCACACGACGTAGACCTCTTCCAAAGACGCTCTCAAGACGAGAGTTATCAAGGTTCAAGGCTGCTGTTTCCGAATTCAAGGATCCCATAGCAAGGCCGCTGACAATAATGATGCTTGAAACAGGCCTCAGAGTTTCTGAAGCATGCAACATGGACGTTGAAGATATTGATCTCGACGATCTTTCAGCCCTGGTTATCGGAGGCAAAGGGGAGAAGGACAGGACCGTTCTATTCACAGCCTTGACATCGAATGAGATCGAGTCATGGCTAATTGAACGCAAGTCGCGGGGTGACGTAGAAGAAAGGAGTGGAAGACGTCCTCTTTTCATATCGAAGACTGGCGGGAGGATATCTCCGAGATGGGTGCAGAAATTGATGGATAGGTTGGCTGAAGCATCTTCTATACCCAAATCACGATTGACGCCACACACACTACGCCACACATTCGCCTCTGGCCTTCTTGAGAGGGGGGCGGACCTAGTTACGATTCAGAGATTGCTTGGCCATGCCAGTATTGCGACTACCAGGGTGTATCTTGAGATAAGCGATCAGACCCTGAGGGAGATTTATCGAAGGGCCCAGCGGCCTATTCCCCCCATGGGAGAACCCGCTCCTGAAGCGGATATCGAGGGGACTCTGCATAGCACATACCCATTATCTTCGTGAGGGATTTTTCTTGGATTTCCTCTTTCTAAGCTGCTCGACTCCTTGCCATGACCTGTCAGGCCTTACTTCTTGTCCTGAATGACCCTCTATCGGACAGTATTTCCCGCTCCTACACCGACTACAATTGTCCTTTGGGGGATGATCGATTTTTTTCGTGAGGCGGCCGTACTTCCGTCGAGGCACGAGCTTGAGTTGTGATTGGCGGCAGATAGCCTTCACCTAATGCGAAGGCTCAATCCGCCATGCTTCTTGGGCCCATCATGGAGTCCCGCGAAACTGTGTCAATTCGCCTTTGGGCTCAAGTTGAGGCAGCGATGCCCAGAATGGAAATTGACTCGGAGAATTGTTTGAGGATGGTTGCAGGAAAATCGAAGAAGGGTTCCATAATACTCGGTGATGTTGCTCAGTCATTCATTCGTGCATTGGGGCCTTCGGACCCCCCTGTAATTCTGAGTGAGCTTAGATTCGACGAACAACGTTGGGAGATTTTGGCTAGTGCCTTTGGAGTAGACTTGTCCATCAAATCAGAGCCTTACTGGGGGTTTGGTATTTTCACTAAATGCTTTCTAAATGAGATCTGTATATCTGGATCAAGGCCGTCGGTTGATAGGATCGTATTTGATGCAATGGCATCTCTAGGGAGGAATCCATGGGAGCCGTTTTGGAGAAGTCGTTTTGAGAAGAAGAGCGGTGTGGACTTGGACAGCCACGAAAAAATATGGCGAGATTGCGAGATACGGGCTGGAAGGACGATGCGCGATATGCTGGATGAAATTACAAAGTTGTACACTGCGAACAAAGAAGAAGTTCCAGCATCAGCTTCGTCAGATCTTGAAGCTGCTAAGCTTGCTCTGGAGGATCGTAATGGCCAAGCATTTGAGCGTGCCATGTCTAGGGCGCTTACAGCTCTCAAAATGAAGAAGGGGTTTGATTCGAAAAGCGATTATGGCGGTTGGAGTGTGCTGCTTGAATCCGAAGAGGTTCCGGTGGTTGACCTAACCGACGATTGATTGGCTCATCCGAATATCCATTGTATGACGCCGTGCTGAGCGAGATAGATGACGATTGAGAAGACTATGCAGGCTCCATATACCGCACTTTTGGGTATCTGGATCGCATCTTCGGACTCTTCGTCGAAATAGCGAATTAACCCAGCAGCCTGCTGGATTCCACTGTTCTTGTCTTTCTTCGCCACATTCGCCGGACCGTGGCAGTGTATTTGAAGGAAGCCCAGAATGTGAATGATGACTCAGGGTCAAGGTTCCAATGTCTCGATGAGTACGCAGCCACCTTCTATCTCAGTGACCGTACGAGCGACGCCCATTGCAGCATCTATGCCCGTAGTCATCACTAGTTCTCTTCTTCCGAGGGTAGGATTGTCCAAGATTACGCGATGGGATAGCGATGTCAGCATCGAACTGTCTACTACCTGCCAAATCCATTCATGTTCGGTCACAGTTATGATCGCCTCTACAGGAAGTAGATCTACGAGCGCGTCTGAGGCTTTTTTTGCACGGAGGACTAGTTCTTCGAGTTTCTTTTTCCCCTTGCTGGGGGTTGTACGAACCCTCCTTCCAACTTTCCTGAGTATTCTCCTGCTTCCGCTCTTTATGTGCACGCATCCCATCCTACGACCGAGGCCGCAAAGTGAAGTCACTTTTCGTACTCTTAACCGTTCTCCGAGTGAGCGGCTGTTTGAGCGCCATTTAGAGGGATCATTGAAACTGCTAGGCGTTCACATGATGATCATGAGGGGGCGGGATTGCAGATGAAATCGGATTCTGACTGGCGGATTTCAGCTGACAACAGCCTGTTGAGGCGTGGAACGGTCGCGTGGATGCATGATGCTGAAACATGGTTCGAACGATCTTTCGAAAGACTTCCTGAAACTATCAGAGTCAATCCCCTGAGAAAGGATAGTGATTCTGTTGAAGCTTGGCTGCGATCTGTGGGTGCCGAACCGATGAGCTGGTATCGAGGACCCGGATCTTCATGGGTAATGCCCTTTGAACGGGGAGGGGCAGAAGGCGAGGTTCGTAAGCTGCTTATCTCATTACATGAAACAGGACGTCTGACCAGACAAGAAGCGGTATCTATGATTCCAGTGATGGCTCTGAATCCGAAAGCTGGAGAGGCCGTGTTGGACATGTGTGCCAGTCCCGGCTCAAAAACAAGTCAAATAGCTGAGTTCATGGGTGGGATGGGGGTCCTGATAGCGAATGAAAGATCAAGAAAACGTTGTAATCTCTTGGTTGCCAACATACAGCGTCATCGTTCGAGAGTAACAATCGTATCTAATCACGATGGGCGGCACATCCCCTATCTCAGCGGAGAAGAGGGTTATGATGCGATATTGGTGGATGCTCCGTGTACTGGATCTGGTACGACAAGGAAGAATCCAGAAGTGTGGAGGCAATGGAAGCCGAGTGGCGGATTGGGGCTACATTCGATGCAGTTTGGGCTTCTCAACAGAGCTGTAGATCTTCTCAAACCTGGAGGCAGAGTTGTGTATTCAACTTGTTCACTTGATCCTGTAGAGAATGAAGCCGTCATATCCCAGATTCTTCAGAAGCGGGAAGATGTGCGGCTAATCGGTTGTTCGGATAATATAGACGGGGTGAGTATTCAGGAAGGCTTGCAATCATGGGTCCCCACTGATGACGACATGCGGCCTCTCGAGGGAAGTCCATGGGCTCATCCTCCATCGGAGGAAATATCTGGGGAGTTGAGCAAATGCATTAGAGTAAGGGGGCATATGATGGATGCTGGAGGCTTTTTCCTTGCAATAATTGAGAAAAAACATGTTCAGACCGAAGACGTCTTGGAGGATATTTCTGAGGTGAGGTTTCCTGAAGATTCCGTGCAAGCCTCTCAACCGCTTTGTGAGATTGATCGCCTTGCATTCGAGAAGGAGTTTGGGGGTTGTGATAAACCGCTATGGAGGCGAGGGAAAAGAATCGCTATCGGAACTGAACGTATGCTTGATGTCTGGAGCAAGAGAACAATAGTATCCAATGGGAAAGCGATTGTCGAAGGGCATCGATGGCGTCCAATGAACATCGTGCATGTAGGGTGTGAAATCTCAGAAATGCGCTCTGGTAGGCCATCGCGGATTATCGAAGACGGTGCACACCTAGCTAGGGAGATTGCACTTGATAGAATTGTCAAGATTGGAGATAGCGACTTTGAAAAATTGCTATTTGGAGAGGCGCTTGAAACAGACTGCATGCCTCCGGATAAGACAGATATTAGAGGTGGGTGGCTGGTTTCCAGTGAGTCGAATCCAGAACCGCTTCCTGTTTGGATAGGAGGTAAAATAACAGCTATGGTGTCTAAACATGAGCAAACTTGTCGAGTAGGGCTAAGAGGATTAGAGAAGGTATGAACGACATAAGCAATACTTTCATCATATCCCACCGGTTACATTCTCCATGGATCTAGACGATACTGACCGGGCGATCATCAAATGTCTTGAGTCAGATGCACGGATGTCGCTGAGATCTGTCGCTGTGGAAATCGGTGTTTCTTTGGGCACGGTTAGTAATCGACTTCGACGTCTGGAGAGTTCAGGAGTCGTGACAGGTTACACAATTCGTCTAGATGCAGAAAAGGCTGGGTGGGGTCTAACCGTTGTCGTGGGACTCAGAATAGAGAAGGGGAGATTGTTAGAGCTCCAGAGGCGCATAGCAGAGGATCATCGTGTTCTCGGAGTGTACGATGTAACTGGAGATTTCGATTCCATGGTAGTGGCTAGAGCAGTTGATAGAGGGGATCTTGATGATTTGTCGAAAACAGTCCTTTCTCTAGATGGGATTACTCGGTCTGTGACTCACTTCGTTCTTAATACGGTCAAGGAAAAATCGACATCTATTCCGGAAAATTGATTTTTGCTGTATTATAGATCGAAATCAATGTGTTCCTGAATAAACGGCAACAGGGTATCTACGTGCGCATGGAGAGCCTCTACCGTACGACCTTCTGGCTTCATCGTCCGCATCAACGCAAACCACAATGACTCGTCGATTTTGACATCCAGGGATTCGAGTCTTTTTCTTATCGTAGACTGTAATCTCCCTCCCGTCCGATCCCAATCCATTAACACAATTACTGGCGGGCCTGCATCAATCGGATTCATACTGCCATATGTGTCGTACAGGTAGGCAATGAGCCTAGATTGATCCCAACCACGATTTAACACTTCGATCGTGCCCTTGAACCCTATATCCCTCAAGGCCTCTTCGTCTCTTTTACCCTCAACTAAAATCGGGCAGTTGGAACCTTTATCCTCAAGTGAATTGTTCCTCCTAATGGATTCGGCGAATACTTTTGCAACTTTTGAATATCGCTCAGCGCTGTCTGGGCGTAAATATGCTGCATTTCTAGGATGAGCGTCGGGTAAATCTCCGATATTCACTTACATTACCCCCCTTCTTTGGAAACTGCCTCGTTTTTCCTAATTTAGATTGGTCTGTAAAACTCATCCAAAACCGGCCCAAGAAAGGTCATTTCGTCCAGATAGTTTCTGATAACGGTCCTTACCCTTATGAGGGTGCGTTTGTCCCCTCTGCTTGGGGATCGGATGGCAGGTATCACCCCTCTATTCGATAACTTGTGGAATGAGTACATTATTTGGTCATTTTTAGTTGGTGGTTTTACATTCATCTGGCTCTATCATCACTCGCTGTGGTACAAAAGTGAAGAAGGGGAAGATTGGGATAACAAAGACGGCATAGAGGTTGGGGTTTTTCCAAAGCACTATGACAACTTCACGCTGGAAATCGCATGGACAGTATTGCCATTCTTTCTCATAGTATACTTGGCTCTAATCTCCTGGGGCCCACTCGATGCTATTTGGTCATCAGCAGAGGCAGATGGGGGGTATGGTGACGAATGTGCATCCGGAGAGTTGTCCAACATGACTTGGTCAGAGAGTGAAGGCAGGTATGTTGCTGACTGTTACCATGTGATCTACATAGAGGCTTACCAGTGGGGTTGGAATTTCGATTGCCTCGAAGTAACTGTCCCGGATCTCTGCGAAGTTGGTACAGCAGTAGTCGAAGGAACACCCGCTGCAAGTCTGACTCTGAAACAGGGTGAGGTCTACTTGGCTGCAATGGGATCGGCGGATGTCACTCATGCACCGTGGTTTGTCTCATGGGGGGTCAAAGAAGACGTACTTTATTCAGAAGGCACTATGGATAAAAATGGCGACGGGTTGAGTGATAATCTGGTTCTTACAGAAAATGGCGAATACGCCCTGTCTGGCTCGATAGGAGAATTGGGCCTGATGACTGTCTGGCTACCTGCGGATAATGTGGAGAATTTCCTGTTACTTTGCACTGAATATTGTGGTGATAATCATGCGTATATGTTGGCCCAGATCAATGTCAATGCATGAGTTGGTGAAGAAATGAAGATGAATAATTCCAGGAGGGCGATTGCGGCTCTGGCGGTGATGGCAGGGGTGCTATTACTGGCACCACTTGTGTCCTCTCTTCCAACGGGAATTGGCGGCTCCTCGATTCAAACTGCAGGATGTAACTGTCACAACGGCGCATCCGATAGCAGTGTTGTAGCGGATATTCAGGGTTTTCCAGAACAATACAATGCTTCTGAAACATATTCTCTCAGTATTTCGTTCACTGGAGGGCCCGCTCAAGTAGGCAATGCAAATCTTGGAGGTTTCAACCTCTGGGCATCGGATGGCATATTCACGCCCACTGATGGTTTGACGCAATTATGGGGCGGTTCCGTGACTGAAGTCGCCCACACTGAAGCAGGCAATGACTACACATCATGGGCGCTAGATTGGACTGCTCCCGAGAGTGGAAAAGATGTCGACTTCATCCTTCACGTCAACTCAGTCAATGGGGACGGTGTGCAGACTGGACAAATCGATCAGTGGAATCGTGCAGATTATACTTTGCAATCTTCCTTTGGAGTAATCGGCGACGTGATTCCAGAAGCACCGGAACCGTTCGTGGTCCTGGCTACGCTCATCTTGATCACCTTGGCGCTTGTCGCAATTACAATCTTGTATGGATTCTACAGATCAGATCCGGACGGTTTCAGTTGGGAAACATTCTCTCCATGGATAGCAGATTGGCTGACAACTACGGATCACAAGAAGATCGGTACTCTGTATTTCCTAGCTGGACTGTTCTTCCTCGGTATTGGCGGCATAATGGCACTATTCATCAGGGTACAGCTGGCAACTCCGGGTAACGACTTCCTTACTCAAGACCAGTACAATCAGTTCTTCACCCTGCACGGTACTACGATGATCTTCCTTGCAGCCATGCCGCTAATCAATGGCTTTGCGAACTGGATGGTTCCGCTGCAGATAGGTGCTCCAGATCTTGCAATGCCCAGGTTGAATGCAATGTCATTCTGGTTGCAGCCTGTTGGTGCTCTTCTGATCTTTACAGGTGTATTCTCTGGACAGGGGGCTGACACGGGATGGACTGGGTATGCCCCCTATGTCGTAGATATGGTGAATGGGCATGATGGTAACACCTTCTGGGCTGCTGGCCAGATCATGCTCGTAGCATCATCCACATTAACTGGAATCAACTTCCTAACCACCATTGCTGTAATGCGGGCAGAGGGCATGGGATGGATGCAAATGCCGTTGTTCACCTGGTCGATATTGGTGGCCAACCTCATGCTCTTCCTTTCGATACCTGCCTTCGGCGTGGGGCTCATCCAAGTCTATCTTGACCGTGTAGTTGGTACTGCGTTCTATGATGTGGGTGCTGGTGGCGACCCATTGCTATGGAGTCACCTATTCTGGTACTTTGGGCACCCAGAAGTTTACGTTGTCATCGTTCCAGCCTTTGGGGTTATCTCAGAAGTGCTTGCAACCTCCTCAAGGAGGTCTATATTCGGATACAGGTCAATGGTCTTCGCCATGGCTGGAATAGGAGTAGTCGCATTCATTGTCTATGGGCACCACATGTTCACATCGGGCATGTCGCCAGTACTCCGATTCGTTACAATGGTCACCACTATGCTAGTGGCGGTTCCTACTGGAATCAAGATCTTCAACTGGCTGAAGACTATGCATGGAGGGTCTCTTGTTTACAGGACGCATACGCTATGGGCACTCGGCTTCCTTGTTACATTCACCTTGGGGGGTATTTCCGGGATGTTCTTCCCGTCGATAGCCATGGATACGCATCTTCATGAGAGTTACTTCGTAGTCGCTCACTTCCACTACGTCTTGGTAGGAGGGACGGTGTTCGGATTCTTCGCTGCAATTTACTATTGGTATCCGAAGATGACTGGTCGCATGATGGATGAACGCCTTGGAACGCTTCATTTCCTCACTGCATTCATCTCATACAACGGAGTTTTCTGGCCTATGCACAGGCTTGGCGTATGGGGCATGGCGCGACGGCATCATACGTACTTCATCAGCACAGATGACTTTGCCAACCTGCCTCCTGAGGCCGCAGATTGGAATCTTTTCATATCCGTATCAGCATTCTTGTTCTTCCTGTCTAATTTCATCATGGTAGCCAATATGGTGATTTCCTATCTCCGCGGTTCAAAGGCTCCAGCGGATCCATGGGGAGGGTGGTCATTCGAGTGGATGACTGCTTCGCCACCGCCGACGCCCTCATTCGGTCGTTATGAGGATGGCGTGTGGTACGATCTTCCAAAACTACGTGATGCCAATGAACATGTTACTTCTGAGCCCGGGCGATTCGCCAGGTGGTTCAATCGCCTCATGGTTCCCGATGATGGAAATGAGGAGGTGACGCATTGAGCGGTGATCACGATCATCACCCAAGTCCGCTTGGGCCTCATGACTGGAGCCATGGGGCGCCACACAATTCCTATGCACCCATAGTAATGAGCATAGGAATAGGGCTGTTCCTGTTTGTATTCGCGGGGATGTTCGATTACAATCTCGAGTTATCAGAGCATGAATACACCGGTCACGGTCTTCTCTGGCTATTCGTTGCCATAATCATAACCGGATTGGGCCTATTGATCTGGTGGAGGCAGGATCTCTCTTTCGATGGGACCTATGAGCCTCTTGCCACAGGTGCGCCATTCAGAAATATACAGATTAGGAAAGTCGGGATGTTCGTGTTCTTGATGTCGGAGATGATGGTCTTCACCTCATTATTCAGTACCTACATGAGATACAGGCTAGGCCTAAGGAGATGTGACGATGTTTTCGCAGACGGTCTCTTTGATCCTGTGACGAATCCCACGGGGTGGCAGGAAGCAGTCCCAGTTACTTGCTTTGAACCCGCCAGCCACCTGATAGCATCGAGTTGGTGGCATTTGGCACCTGGTGCGATTAACACCTTTGCGCTCATCATCTCATCATTCACAATAGTTCAGGCCCTTCGCTATGCGAAAAAGACGGATATCGATGAAGAGCTACGAAGAAAGAGAGTCACGATGTTTCTCGGGACTACCTGGGTGCTGGCGATACTGTTCTTGACCCTGAAGATGGTCGAGTGGTTCGTTGGGTTCTATATCCCGGATCTAGGATTCATACACGAGCACGACATCAAGTCTCTAGTTGCTGAAGGTTACACCATTGGGAATGATCACTATCAGCACCACAGCTACGTCGATGAGGCCACTGGAGCCCATATGACTGCCAATATCAGAGTGTCTGCGTCGACATTCTACGTTACCACTGGCACCCATGGAGCCCACGTAGCTGGCGGCATAATAGGCCTAACATACATGACGTTCAAGGCATGGAAAGGAGGGTACACCCCCTCTAACGCCGTGTCCATCGAATACTTTGGACTCTATTGGCACTTCGTGGACCTGGTCTGGGTTCTGGTATTCCCCTTCTTCTACCTATATTGAGGCGATTGACTTGGCACATTACACAATTTTTGGAAGAGACCCATACTGGATGAACTTCTACGGACTTATGCTATTGACTGCGATTGAGGTCGGCGCTGTAGGTGCGAATCTCGAATCTACCGCTGAAACTCTCGGAATGACGGAGAATGGAATCACTCTTTGGATCTTGACAATTATCGCTATTCCAAAATTCTTCATGATTGCAGGGATATTCATGCACCTCTACGGGGATCCGGACTCGGGAATTCTGACTATGACCGCGTTGTTCCCTGCATTTTTCATAATCATCATGATTCTGTTCATCGGCCTTACCCACCCAGATGCTGCGAGCGGCCTCCCCGCGTGGTGCAGGCCGGGTGCATGGGGCCTCTAACACCTGCAAGGTTCATTCGGCACTTGCTACTGGCCAACACGCTGCAGACGTCGCATAGCCTGGTATTGCGCCGGATTTGAAATCCGGTGTCCCTTGGACTCGGGAGTTCGAATCTCTCCGTCTGCGCCACTAATAATTCGGAAGCTCGGGCCCACCACGGACATCTAATTGATCTTGATGAAACTCGAATTTTACAGGAGTGGTCATAGATATCTCACCATCTAGACTGATGTATAGCGGAGGACTGTGGCCGTGTTCTTCAGTGGGTTTCCCTTGTGAATCCAGTGCTTTGATCTCGAATTTTTTACAGGGTTCCATGGTAATCTTGCCCCATCTGCCAATATGCTTCCCCTTCTCCAATGGGCCCATCACTCTGAGCATCTGACCCTTGGAAAGTCCGAAACCGAGTACGATTGATGCGCTGTCGCCGAATGGATGCATTCCGGGTGCGACCCTGTATCCTCCTCCGAACGTCTCTGCTTGCATCATGGCGAAAAGACCCGTTAGATCCACTTCTGAGCCTGGTTGGCCATCTACTTTGATCCATGCCATCTGACTCTTCCATGCGAGAATCGCCTTAATTGCAAGGAATGTATACTTCTTCTGGCCGCTGATCCATGAGAAATGGCCTTCATCTTTCATTCGATTGATGGAGGATGT
>DATW01000081.1:14060-15191 GCA_002504845.1 Euryarchaeota archaeon UBA250
TTTCCCGTGACGGGATAATGCTGTGGAGGAGTTATTCCTGGATATTCCGGGGCTTTGAGTCCCTCGACCCTAATCGCCCCAACAGAGTAGTCATTCCCATCCTTGAGAATGGATATGGCTCCTTGGATATCGTTCAGAGGGATCCCTATTGCTCTCGCAAAGTCGTCCCCGTTGCCCATTGGGATAATCCCAAGACGTTTCGATGAGTCTCTTATTCCATTTGCAACCTCATGAACGGTCCCATCGCCGCCAACGGCGACCACCAAATCATAGTCACTATCTCTCAAGCTGCTAGCGATTTCAATAGCATGACCGGTACCTTGCGTCATGTACGTGTCGTACTCTATTCCCGATGCCTCAAGTGCCTTCTCGATCTTATGGAAATTCTTCCCGAGCTTTCCGTCTCTGGCATTTGGATTCACTATGCATGCGACTCGCATCATGTTGACGACGTGGGGGTGAAGACTTCAAGGGCGCGATGCGAGATATGATGTGGAAGACATGGAGACGAGGGGGTATGGATGCAGCTGATTGCATGCGGAGAGCGATAGAAATCGCTTATCGCGGCAAGGGCAGCGTACACCCCAACCCATTAGTCGGGTGCGTTCTTGTCAGAGATGGCGAAATCATAGCAGAAGGCTGGCATGGCCATCTTGGTGGTCTTCATGCAGAGCAAGCTGCCATTGCTGATGCAGAGGAAAGAGGGGTTTCGACAAGCGGGTGTACTGCATATGTTACACTAGAACCTTGTAACCACCATGGAAGGACTCCGCCCTGTACTGAAGCACTCCTTTGGGCTGGGGTCGAGAAAGTGGTGATAGGGGCCCTAGATCCGAATCCAACAGTGAGGGGGGGTGGTATGAAAGCCCTCGAGGAACAGGGCATACGTGTTGAATCAGGACTGATGGAAGAAGACTGTGTCCTCCAGATGCGTCCCTTCATGCACTGGTGTATGGAAAGAAGACCGCTTGTCCTACTGAAAGCGGCAGTAGACTTCGATGGCAGAGTCGATGTGGATGATTCCTCACCTTCAGAACGATTTACTTCTGATTCCTCATTGAAGTGGGCTCACAAAATAAGGTCTGAACATATGGCAATACTAGTCGGGGTTGAGACGGTGGTTCGAGATGA
>DATW01000020.1 GCA_002504845.1 Euryarchaeota archaeon UBA250
ATTGTTCAATCTACTGAGTGGCATTGGGTTTAGTTTCATATGTTTCCGGATATTGGACAGTCACAGTTTGAGATACATCGATGTAATCCTGCCCTTCTTCATATTCGATGTGAAGCTCATGAACTTCGTAGGTACCGAAGTGAACCGTGTGCCACACGACTTCCTCTCCTTCATCCACATACCCCTTCTGGCTTTGACATACGATACCAATCTCATCTATCAATGCCCAAGATACCTCAACTTCCCGTCCGCCTCCGATATTTTCTATGAGAACAGGATTCTCAATTTTTGAATGTATTAAGATGGAACTAGCGGGCACACCACTGAATTCGGAAACCGAGTTTATCGCAAGGGGCTTCGGATCATAGGTACTCTCCTCTTCCCATTCAATTTGTAACTCTACCCGTATCACAATCTCTTCTGTAGCCATAACCCCATTTTCAGTCCGAGCAAAAGCTGTTAGGTCCCATATCCCGTGTTCTGAAAAATCAACTGAAATCACATTTCCATTCTGATTTTGTGACAGGGGCTCTTCAATGCCCCATATTCCGAATTCAAATGGAGCGGTCGCTTCAGTTTTCGTGAAGTCAAAATCGATGGTTACCACAACCCTGGAAACCAACTCACCATCTACGAATTCCTCAACTATCGTGCCATTCGAATGAGTGTATTCAACAGATAGCTGAACCTCGTCTTCTGTAACACCCACGCATCCTGTGTGAAAGACGGACCCTACGAGGAATAGGAGGAGAGGAGAAATTCTGAGTAGTGAAACCATTCTGATTACCCTCTCTGGAATCTAATTGAAACCGCATTCACCGAGAAGAGGCAAACTCCCTCTCAAGATCTAACAGAGCTGTTAGCAGAGTCTCTTCTTTTTCTCTGAGACGTGCCAACTCCTCATCATCCTCGCTTCTATTGCCTTCTTTCACAGACAAGACAGAAATCTCCCTTTCCAATTCTTCGATTCTATCTGCCATTTCCACTTTGGTCGCAGATACCCCCCTAACCCCTCTTATTTTGGCGTTTTCAACCTCTAACTGCCCTACTTTGATTCGCACCTCACCCAATTCAGCTTCAGAACCCGCCAAAGCGTCCCAAGTTCGAATCACCTCCTCAACAAGATCTTTCTTATCCAACTCGAGAAGCCGTCGTCGATGACCCGAGGGATCGCCGTGATCACCCACTGACAACACATTCACCCAGAATTGACTACATATCTTTCCAGATTAACCTTCGCTACACAGGACCCTTGCCAATTAATCATAAACACAACAACTCGACATTGGCATGTTAAGGGGTGGTATGCTGAAGTCAGCGATAATTCTTGCAGCGGGCATTGGAAGTAGGCTAGCCCCGCTGACGAACGACATCCCAAAATGCTGCGTTCAAGTATCCGGGAAATCCATAGTCCGAAGAATAACAGACCAATTACTCATATGCAATTCTTCCATGGAAATCATAGTAGTAACGGGATACAAATCTCATATTGTCATGGATGAAATGAGGGACTATCCTGAAAACGTAATCCTCATCGAAAATGAGGAGTATCTAACAACTAACAACATGGAATCCTGCAGAATTGGTTTAGGAAGAAGAACTACCTCTGCAGAGAACTGCATGATAATTAATGGTGATTGCGTTTATTCCCAATCAATCATTAGGAATGTGTATGACTCTGATATAAGCTGTATAGCCATCGACTCTTCGATGTACGCTGAAGAAAATATGAAAATATTAATTTCAAAAGGCAGAGCAACCACCATCTCAAAATCCATATCCGAAGCCCAAGGAGGAAAAACATCGATAGATTTGTACAATTTTTCAAATGATGACATTCAGATTTTACATTCAATAATGAGCAAGTACAATGAGGCCGGAGACAGGAATAAATGGACTGAAGTTGCAATAAACGACTTTCTCTCTATGGAAGGAAGTAAAGTCGTGCCGCTCGATATTAAAGGGCATAAATGGATGGAGATTGACAACCACAATGATTTGGAGAAGGCCAGAAATTTATGGTGATAATGGAAGTGGATTAATTTGATCAAACCACTCAATCAAAGCCGAACAATTTTTTTTAAATTACACCTCCTTTTCAAAAGAAAAATTCCATTTTACAAGCCATGGGCCTGGTACTGGTGGCTCTTCTTCGGTCCTTGGACCTGGTCATTCCGCTTCATGAGCTTCTTCATCCCAAAAAAGAAGGGGATGGTATTATTCGGTTCGAATGAAGGCCGTTTGTATTCTGACAATTCAAGAGCATTATTCGAACACATCCAAAAAAAAGCCACCCACCTCCAAGCAATATGGCTCACAAATAATCCAGACGTCTACCGCCAAGTACACACCGTCTATCCCGGCTCAGTTGTAATGGCTCCATCTATCAAATCAGCATATTATTATTTGAGATCCGAGCAAATATTCCTATCCTTCGGATGGCAGGATATGTGTAAAATGCCATGGATACCTTCGAAATATGTAAATCAATTATGGCATGGAATCCCCCTCAAAAAAATAGGCCTTCTCAAATTCAAAAGTGAGTTGAAAAAAGACTATGGGAAAACCGTGGACCTTTTCCTCCGCTCCTCTAAAAATGTAAATCGCTTCTTCGTGGCTTCAGAATATGAAAAGAAAACCCATACTGCTGCCTTTGGTTTAAGCGACGACAAATTCAAGTTAACGGGAAACCCAAGAAATGATCATTTGTATGATATGAGCCAGAAGAAGAAACCAACTGAACAAACCATATTGTACACTCCCACATTCAGAGAAAGAAGAGGAGGCTCAGGAAACCATTCTCAAGTATTGATGCACCCTGAAATAAACGAAGAACAGATGCATAATTTCCTAGTTGAAAATAACGCCAATCTAATCATCCGACCACATTGGATAACAGATCCTCCTGTGTTTTCATCAGAGAGAATAAGTTGCGTCACTCACGATGAAGAGCCGGATTTGCACCAACTTTTCAAACAGGCCGATATCCTCGTCACGGACTACTCCAGCGCATACATCGATTGGCTCATACTCGATCGACCAGTGATATTTTCTCCATATGATTTACAAAATTACACCCTTAAGAATGGCTTACTTGAAGATTATACTGAGTTAGTCCCATCTCCAATATGTCACACATCCACTGAATTATTCTCATCTCTTTCCGAGGCATTGGAAAACCCTTCAGCGCATGCCATCCAACGTGAATTGATGAAGCAAAAATACCTCGGTGATTTGGGCGGCAACGCGTGTGAAAGGATACTCGAGATCATGACCCAAGAACCTTGAATTATTCATTAAACAGACATATTCACTCATCTGCACACCTTTCTCATGTCGGGGGATACAACATTGCGAAATGGTGAAGTTCGCCCTTTCCGACCAGAAAGCATGTCGAAATATCGTCTTGTGTGGTTCCAACATCTTCACAAGGCTGCTGGTACTTACGTCATAAGGCGAGCAAAGGCAAATGGAGAGATATTTTACCCAACGAACGAAAATGGAAATCCCTGTGATGAACACGGAGTCATACCTTTGTGGGAAATGTCAGGATCGAAATTAACCAAATTCATCGATAAGTGTGAGGACAGAGGAGTCACATTTGTCGCCACAGAATGGGGCGGACCCGATTTTGATATCTTATCCAAAGATCCTCGAGTATGTCTTATCACCTGCATCAGAGATCCGATTAACCGATTCATTTCCAATTTTAATTTCGATTATTACTGGATGTGGTCTAAGTCAATAAATTACGATCAGTACCTCTCTGAGAAAGCAATTCACACATCCCCTAACTATTACATTCGAATATTTTCTAGGAATCACAATCCAACGCATCCAGTTACAGAAGAGCATGCACGAATAGCTAAGGAAAACACAACCCTCTTTGACAAAATCATAGTTGCTGAAACTGGAATGAATGCTTTAGATGAACTTGGTTGGGAAAAGGAGTCCGATACTAAACACCCAACATTCGGAGATAGATGGGCGATGATATTCTTATTCAAGAAATTGCGATTTTGGCGACTCTTCCAATACATCACGCGCACCAAACACGAACCCCCCAACAGGGCTCATATCGAGAAATTGAATAAATTCGATATCGAATTTTACCATTTTGTTAACACGCCTTGAGAGAATTACCTTATCCCAATTTTTCTACAAATGGCAAGGAAAAACCCCCTCGACCAAAGAAACCAACTCTCCATTCTGTTGAGTGGCGCAACAAACTCATCCTCATAACTCCTGAGTGCACTCCGCATTTCTTTCAATTTTCCATTTTTTAGTGTTTTAAAAGATACCATCCCAGCGGCCACTTCAGCATATTTCCTACTATCACACCTGTATAGCAGTATCTCGCTTCTTGGCATTATCCTCTGCACCCCTGGCCGATCAGGGTGATGCACGATGCAATCCGGCGCCCATGAGATAGAGAACCCGGATTTAATGGCCCTCCACGCGATATCCGTGTCTTCTCTATGTATGAAATACCGCTCATCAAAACCACCAACTTCATCCAAAACCCTTCTTCTGTATGCCATATTCGCAGTTTTGAAACGATTCCAACGATCTCTTGGATGGGGGTCCATTGAAAGTATAACACCCTCATTCTCGGTCGTGACGGAACCCTCAATGATATCGACATCAATATTCTCGAACTCCTTCAGAATTGACTCAATCCAGTTAGAAGATGGCACGCAATCGTCGTCAGTAAAGGCGACTATTCCAGCACTCCCCCTCTTCCAACCAATATTTCTTGAAAAGGCAGGTCCTCGATCTACCTTTGAATCATCTATCACTTCTATAGAAGCCGGTGCTATGCTTTGATTGCTAAGCGCGTTAAGACATCTTTCCAAATTTACAGGCCGGCGAAAAGTCGGTATCACTACATCCACACTCAGAGAATCTGAGATTGATGCTTCGACACTCATGACTCACCCTTTTTAGAAAAATGAAGCAAAGCCGGATCTTCATCCCCCATGACATTCGTGAAGCCATCCATAGTTCTCTCCCATAGTTCCTGCTCCGAATTCCAAGATAACCACCTGTCAACAAACTGGGTGTGCCTCACAATATCCTCGTCATCTTCAGCTATTCTCTTCAGAATTTCATTCGTTTGTGCTAGTATTGAACCGACGGGGCCATTCAACATGTAAGTCGTATACGGGTTTCTTTCCTGTATTACTGCCATATGAGCTCTCCAGAGTGAAAAAATCACATCGTATAGCCAACCAATTATCATAACACAGAGAATCACAAACAAACCAATGGAAAAGAGACCCCAATAAGTCGATGAAATACCAAATGTGGTAGAATCACTGTCGAATCTCCAGCGAACATACGGCCAGGTTAGAAGAGTCAATGTGGTGACCCAGAATGCCATCGAAATCAGCGTCTGACTTTGCTGTATTCGCCAATATTGGCGCATGACCGCTTTCTTTAGCATGACCGTCCCTCAAAGCCCGACCGTATCACCATTGTGACAGAATGAGTTACAAGCCATTCATTATTCTCTGAAAGCAGAAATTACACGAGGATCCGTTGATTCAGAGGGATCGATTTCACTCATCGACGAAACCACCACGAACCTCCTCTTCACACCATGCCTGCTGCCAAAGTTGGAGTAGACATATTCCATCGCTCCATCTTCATCATCAGCCACCACATCAATTGTAAACGGCTGATTCTTCACACCGCTTCGAAACGTCCCAACCGCTCTAAATGCCTTAACCATGACCCTCCGTCAAGGGAACCTGATTTAATCCGCACGGATGGTTCAAACCACTCTACAACAAACCATCTTTGTGCCTAATACCCCCATCGTTTAGAATAGATGCCCTGCAACAGGCACCCATGGAGTCAGGTGAAGCAAGACGAATTACCCGCCTCATCGAAGCCAACCATTCTAGGAAAGAGGCACTTAGATCGCAATTAGAGCGACTTTCAGCATTACTCGATGAACAAACCAGGGCCCAAGGGACTCTCGAAGCCGCTGCGTCGCAATCCAACAAACGTACGATGATACCCCTTGGAAGCGGCGTTCAGATCCCAGTCACCATCGAAGAAGGAGCACTCCCCGTCATAGACATAGGCTCAGGAGTACAGATTGAGACAACTCATGAAAAGGCAATACAAATGTTGAGCCAGAGGAACGCGGAACTGACAAACTTGATCGAGAGCATGGTCGAAGAATCAAGAGGAATTGAAGCTACAATTTTAGAACTCACCAGCCAAATTGAAGAAAACCAACCAGAAACCACCTCGGAAAGCCCAATAGAACCGACGAATCAAGAATCATCAGAGAATCAACCAAAGAAGCGAACTCCAAGACGCAAGAGAGGAACAGAGCTAACGCTCGACGACTGAGGTGAACACATGGGCTTCCTAAGTCGGTTCAGACGCAACGCCAACAAGATTGAGGATCCCGATGCACTGGCGGGCGATGAACAAGAAGAGCCAGAAAACCAAATCATCGACGAGCCACTCGAATCTCTCCAACTACAGAGTCAAGACAACCCAGGTGGTGAAAGCGAATGGGAAACCGACGAATCCCTAGAGGCAATTGAAACCCCTTCTGATAAACGAACGAGACGCCTCAGAGAGCGAACCTCGAAGTCAATCAAGGCACCAGTGAAATATTCTCCTGAGATTAAAACCTCTAAATTGGTCCCAAAACCATCACATGGGTTGTCAATCGACCTCAGTAAAATAGTGAACCAACCCTCCCGAAGAAGGATATCAGCAACACCCGCCTTTGAAGAAATAATGTCAGAACTTGAGACCACCTTGCTTGAAGCGGATATGGGGCACATCGCTGTTGACGCAGTGCTCGCCGAGATGAGATCGAAACTCATAGGAGCCCCCCTTCCTAAGAAAGGAGACGTAGGACATCTATTGGACGCAACACTTGTCTCTGCGTTAGACTCATTGTTGAGAGTTTCATATTGGGACTTTGATCAGACCATCGAAGCACTGCTCGATGAGGAACCACCAGTGGTCATAATGCTCGTGGGCGTCAATGGAACCGGCAAGACAACCACTGCAGCAAAGATATCCTACAGACTAATTCAACGGGGCCTATCCGTAGTTTTGGGTGCAGCGGACACATTCCGTGCGGGCGCAATAGACCAGTTGAGCGACCACGCCGAACGAATCGGTGCACGCTGTGTCAAAAGCCAGAGAGGAGGAGACTCAGCCGCAGTGGCTAGAGACGCAATAGACAGCGCTAAAGCTAGAGGCGATGATGTAGTCATAATCGATACAGCGGGCCGAATGCAGAACAAAACCAATCTAATGCAGGAGCTGAAGAAGGTCCACAGAGTTTCATCCCCCCACATTGTCCTGTTTGTGGGCGACGCATTGGCAGGAAACGATGCCGTTGAACAAGCAAGAAAATTCCAATCAGTATTACATTTCGATGGTGCAGTTTTGACCAAGCTAGATACAGATGCCAGAGGCGGCGCAGCCCTCTCAATCGCTCATGCTACGAATAGACCAATCGTACTAGCCGGCTCCGGCCAAGAGTATCAAGATCTGATAGATTTCGAACCAGTGCACTTTCTAACAAAATTACTTTCTGAGGACATCGACCCCTCTGTATTCAGTATCTTTGGAGTTGATGGCCGATGAGTGATACACCATGTGCGTTGATTGCATTAAGGGACCCAATAACCACAGGCCGTTTGAAAATGATCTTGAAACAAAGGGGATGGAACACCGAATCCACATCAAGTAGCGAGGACGCTGTTTCCATATACAAATCGATACGTCCGAGGGTAGTGTTCTTGGGAATAGACCTGCCACCAAATGATGGACATGATACTGCTCTGCAGATAAGGGCTGATGACAACCAAGGAAGAATAGTCATAATCACCCCTAAAAATAGGGCTGAGGTAGCAAATAAAACATCCATCTCAATCGGCGCGATGGCCACCTTGATTACCCCTATCATCGCCTCAGATGTTGAAACTGCGTGGCCCAAGATAATGGGGGTAATACCCCCCGCCCCGGGCTTGGCCAATTTCCAACCTCCTCTGCCCGATCCACCGCCCCCGGCATCACCGCCCCCGGTCCTGCCTCCCCCGATGCCGGTCAATCCCACTCCGCCTGCATCGGTAGAAAAACCGAGGAGAAAGGGACGCTGGATCATTCGTTTCGCACTCTTGGTACTCACTATCGGAGCGGGTGTTGCTGGGGCGATATACTCAGGATACATCCCTATTTGATAATGAGATCAATCTTCTACAGCGACCATTCTTATCGCGTCGACAGTCACGCTTCCCTCAGGCGCCTGAACAATCTCAATCACTTTGACCCGCGAGTCGTTTAGAAGCTCAGCATCCCCCATCAAAACCCTCAACCGAATACGCCACCTAAACACGATTTCCCTAACAATAAGGAAAACGATCAGAAGGAGAACAATCACAGCGGCTACATCTGGAAGTCCAAAATCCATATCAGGATCACCCCCACCGAGAAAACATAGACGTCACACAGACGCCTCCTTGGCATATTTCACAGCAGCAGCCAGGGGCTTTGCATTTCTGATGATGCCCGAACCCACGATCACTGCATCAGAGCCAGCCGCAATCGCCTCTTTGGGGTGACCGTATCTCTGTCCCATTCGTGCCTCTCCTGAATTCAGATTGATGCCTGGTGTAAGAATCATCTTGGCACCTCCCACAAGACCTCTCAATTCAGAAATATTACCTGGATTACTCCCATTTCCTATGAAACCACAAACACCCTCTATTTCACGGCATGAGTCCACGACCTTTCTGCAGTATTCTTCATCCAGTAGATTGCCTGAACTGGACATTTGCGCCAGAACAGCAACTGAACCCCTTCTACCACATTCCTTCCAAGCATCATGTATGCCCTCTATGATATCAGGTCCGGATATCCTATGCGCAGTCACCACATCAGCCCATTCAGCTATTCTCTGATGTCCGAGCATCTGGATTTTTGACACATAACCTATGTCAGCAAACTTCCTATCTTCAAACATAAGAACGCCCATTTTCCTTGCCGGCGCGACCACTTCACTCATCCATCTAGCCAGATCAAAGTCATGTATTCCATCAACATGGGTCTTCAGCATGCAGATATGGCCCCCCACCTCATTGAGAATATTCGATATCTCAGAGATTGTGAAGAGGTCCGCTGCAAGTATCACACGAGTCCCCTTCTCTTTCATCGATGAACGAATTTCATCAACGGATAGACACGCATAACCCGCACTCATCCTAACGCCCTCTGATGACCAGTACCTCAAGGTTCCCGAGAATTGTATTGGAACACGTTTAAATTGGACCCCAATTAGTCAACCACGGGTTGTATAGCCCAGAGTTGATGAAATGTCTGTCGGAATAGAGCCAATGGGGGAAATGGTCCTCCTAGAGATGGAAAACGCACCAGAGAAGACTGAGTCCGGCCTCCTCCTTCCCGAGGAAGCCCGTGAGAAGATGAATGTTGGAAAAGTGGTGGCTATAGGGCCGGATGTCGAGGGCCTCAACCTCGATGATCGAGTCATCTACCGCCAGTACAGCGGTACAAAGGTGGAATGGCTTGGGATAGAATACATGTTAATCAAATCCGAAGACCTTCAGGCGAAGGTACTGGATCTCTGAACAAAAGGAGTTGAAATGAATGGCAAAGCAAATGTTGTATGGAGAAGAAGCACGAAGAAAACTACTCGAGGGTATCGACTCAGTTGCGAACGCGGTAAAAGTCACGCTCGGTCCCGCCGCTAGGACTGTTGTATTGGAGAAGAGTTGGGGTAGCCCCACCATCATAAACGACGGAGTCACCATTGCCAAGGACATATCTCTCGCCGACCCCTTTGCCAACATGGGTGCAAAACTGGTCCAAGAAGTTGCGAGCAAGACTCAAGACAATGCTGGAGATGGCACCTCAACAGCTAGCATACTCGCCCAGGCGCTCTGCCACACAGGTCTTCGTAATGTCACTGCTGGTGCAAGCCCCGTGGAGTTGAAATCAGGATATGACGAGGCGATATCTGTTGTAGTCGACCGCCTGAAAGAAATGGCGAATCCAGTTGAAACAAGTGAGACGATTCATCAAGTTGCTACAATAGCTGCGAACAACGACTCAGACATAGGGTCGTTAATCGCAGAAGCCGTCGAAGCCGTCGGCCAGGAAGGAGTCATCACAGTGGAAGAAGCGAAATCGGCCGAAACCGATCTTAAGGTGGTAGAAGGCATGGAGGTTGACAAAGGATACATCTCGCCATATTTTATCACAGACCGAGAAAAGAAAGAAGCCGTCTTGGAAAATCCTATGATTCTGATTACGGACCAAACAGTCAACAGTGCCCAAGACCTACTTCCTAGTTTAGAAGTGAGTATGCAGCAAAAGAGACCACTTCTTATCATAGCAAAAGACGTCGAGGGCGAGGCTCTTGCAACACTTGTTCTGAACGTAGCCAGTCGCGTCGTCAAGGCAGCAGCCGTGAAAGCACCAGGCTTTGGAGATGAGCAGGGTGAATTGTTAGATGATATAGCCATCCTAACCGGGGCAACAGTACTTGCAAAGGATAAGAGTGCAGATTTGAAAGCTCAGGGACCAATGTCACTCGGCGGTGCTGAGAAAGTCATCATAGCCAAGAATAAGACAACATTCGTTGGCGGCGAGGGTGATAAGAAGGCCATCAATGAACGCGCTGAGATGTTAAAGAGTCAAGAGAAACTCTCCAAGTCAAAGTGGGACAAAGAGAAGATGCAGAAGCGAATCGGCAAGATGACCGGTGGCGTAGCCGTTCTGAGGATAGGTGCGGCCACGGAGACTGAAATGAAAGAAAAGAAAGCCAGAGTGGACGATGCACTGAATGCAACCCGTGCAGCCATGGCTGAAGGAGTCGTAGTCGGCGGTGGTGTAGCCCTTCTAAGAGCTAGAGACGCACTCAACCCACTTATGGAAAAGAGCTCAGGAGACCATTCGATAGGAGTTCAAGCAGTATACGACGCTCTATCAGCCCCACTCAGACAGATCAGTGAGAATGCAGGGGAAGAGCCCAGTGTGGTTGTTGCAAAGGTCATCGAGAACGACTCAGATAATTTTGGTTACAACGCCAGGAATAAGCAATACGTCGATCTTCTGGACGAAGGCGTGATTGACCCTGTAAAGGTGACCAGAAACGCTCTTCAGTCAGCTGGATCCATTGCAGGACTCGTCCTCACCACCGAAACTCTCGTCGCGGACGAGCCCAAACCCGACTCACCAGCGGGTGGCCCAGATATGGGCGGCATGGGCGGCATGGGCGGCATGGGCGGCATGGACTTCTGATGCAACTCATGCGCATCGTTGATGGACGTCCCGCCGGACCCTCAGCCGGGAATCATCGATGAACAACAACGTCTTGCGCGTGGATGTACTTCCAAGAATCGGCTCAGGATTGATTGACAGCCGAGCGATTTCAACGAAGAAAATAATACCAAAAGAAATTGAAATCAATGTGAAAACCATCAGGACTAGCTTGGGATACACCATCCAAGGCGACTTAAACCAAGAAGAAAGGGAGAATGCAGCAATAGACCTTTTTTCAGATCCAATCATAGAACATCACTCACTTGACGGCACGATAGCAGCAGGCATCCTCCCCGATCTCGGCCATTCAGATATCACCATTCAAGTCGGGTTCAAGCCAGGTGTAACCGACAATAGAGCCATGGCCGCGGAAGACGGCCTCAGAACTTTGTTCCCTAGAAAAAAAACTAATGTCGCATCGACGATATCATATCATTTTTGGTTCGAGGAGAATACTCCTGATATCGAACCGATAATTGCGTTGTTACACAATCCAATGCTCGAGCAATGTGCTATTTTAGATTCAGATAAAAGAATAGAGAATCTGATCCCCTTCCCCATTCTTCCCAATCAGAACAAGCGCAAATCAGAAACCGTCGACTTAGAGGTAGGCGATGACGAACTTCTTGACATCAGCGAGAGAGGCTTGTTGGCGCTCAATCTACGAGAGATGAAGGCAATACAATCACACTACAGAGATCCTGCTGTGAAACGAATAAGAGAGGAATTGGGTTTACCGCCGAATGCGCCCACTGATGCTGAACTAGAGTGTTTAGCACAGACTTGGTCCGAACACTGCTCACACAAGATATTCGCGGCTAAGATCCACCATAAAGACAATGAAACCGGTGAATCATCCACAATAGATTCTCTATTCAAGACACATATCATGAAGCCTACTCTGGATATCCAGAAAGAAGTCGACTGGCTACTTTCGATCTTCCACGATAATTCGGGAGTTATTGCTTGGAATGAAAATTGGAGTCTCTGCATGAAAGCCGAGACTCACAATTCACCCAGCGCCTTAGATCCGTTCGGAGGCGCGATGACTGGCATTGTTGGTGTCAATAGGGACATCCTTGGTACGGGATTGGGTGCAAAACCGATTGCAAACACAGACGTATTCTGCTTTGGCCCCCCTGATTACGAAGGAAACATACCCAAGGGACTATTTCACCCTTCCAGAGTATTTCGCGGGGTCCACGCGGGAGTCAGGGCCGGTGGAAATGAATCTGGAATACCCACAGTAAACGGCGCGATCATCTTCGATGAGAGATATTTAGGCAAGCCATTGGTGTATTGCGGAACGGTCGGCATAATGCCCCGCATTCTTCCTGATGGAAGGGAATCACATGACAAAACACCCACTCCCGGTGATATCGTTTACATGGTCGGTGGGAGAGTTGGCTTCGATGGCATCCACGGCGCTACCTTTTCCAGTCTTGAG
The DNA here is from genome assembly GCA_002504845.1 of Euryarchaeota archaeon UBA250. Lineage (GTDB taxonomy): Archaea > Thermoplasmatota > Poseidoniia > Poseidoniales > Thalassarchaeaceae > MGIIb-N1. The sequence goes on from DATW01000020.1 coordinate 12,773, forward strand.
TTAACAGAAGAGAGTCCGAGCTCAGCCGTTCAAATCGGCGATCCGATCACTCAGAAGAAAATGCTTGATATGATCATCGAGGCAAGAGATGAGGGATTGATACAAGTTATCACTGACAATGGTGCAGGTGGCCTTTCAAGCTCAGTCGGAGAGATGGCTGAACTGACAGGTGGAGCAGATCTTGACCTCGCAGTGGTGCCTCTCAAGCAGGCCGGCCTGAGTCCATGGGAGATATTGGTCTCAGAGTCCCAAGAAAGGATGACTGTAGGTGTAAAACCAGAGGATTGCGAATCGTTCGAAGCACTCGCAGCGCTTCATGAGGTCGAAGCAACAGCCGTTGGAAAATTTACCGATTCAGGCGCATTCGTCGTCCGAATGGGAACCGATGTAGTAGCCCATCTACCCATTTCATTCCTACATGACGGCTGTCCCCAATTAGAACTCGAATCTGAGTGGTCCCCGCCCACACATGCGGAAGTGATACTTCCAGAAGTCTCACAGATGGGGGAAGCACTCTCGAGACTCATAGCCAGACCGAACATCGCTAGCAAAGAATGGTGGGTCCGTTCATATGACCACGAAGTCATCGCTCAATCAGTGATCAAGCCATTCTGTGGCGTCAATCACGACGCCCCTGGTGATGCTGCCGTCATCGCCCCAATACAAGGCCACACACAAGGCGCAGTGATATCTAATGGGATCACTCCAAGATATTCCGATATCGATGCATATGCAATGACCGCCGCCAGCATCGATGAAGCCCTGCGCAATGCAGTTTGCGTCGGCGTCGACCTCGATCTTATTGCAGGCCTCGATAATTTTTGTTGGCCTGACCCAGTAGAATCAAAAAAGACCCCCGATGGCCGGTATAAATTAGCCCAATTAGTCCGAGCAAACCGTGCTTTGGACGATGTATGTAGAGCTTACAAATTACCATGCATAAGTGGAAAGGATTCAATGAAAAATGACGCTAAACTGCATGGTGAGAAGATCAGCATACCTCCAACAATTCTATTCAGTCTAATTGGGAATCACCAGGATGTTCGAAAGGCTGTATCGAGTGACTTCAAATCCCCTGGAGATAGGATATACCTCTGTGGAGAGTCCCATCAAGAACTCGGAGCTAGCGAGATTGCATACATGCTCAGAGAAGAGACCCAAGGACAATCTGGGATTGGCGGACGTGTACCAGAAATTGATCCCCCTCGAAATCTGGCGATGTATAGGGCTCTAACAGGGGCGATGCAAAAGGAACTCGTCGCAAGTGCCCATGATTGTAGTGATGGCGGATTAGCAGTAGCGATTTCAGAGTGCTGTTTCGGCTCAGATTCCGGAGCGCGGGTAGACGTATCCCCAATCATGTTCGACTGCGATCAGATAGAGCCTTGGGGAGCCATGTTCGGAGAATCTCTGGGCCGGATACTCGTGAGTGTGAAACCGGAAAATAGCGAGGTGTTCGAAACTTCAATGACAGGTCATGCATGCTATCTTTTGGGCGTCGTTGAAGAGGGCGATACAATCTCAGTAACCAATGGAGATACACCATTAATTTCCACATCAATGAGCGTTTTACGAAAAGCATGGAAAGAAACCCTCGATGGAGGCGGCCCGCAATGACCCAAGTGCGCATCGCCGTCCTCTCCGGCTTCGGGATTAATTGTGAAACTGAAACTATGGCGGTGTTTGAGATGGCTGGTGGCAGCCCAGAAAAAGTACATGTCAATAGGCTCGTTAAAGGGGATCTGAATCTGGACGATTACCATATCATGGCGGTTCCGGGGGGATTCTCCTTCGGAGATCACCTGGGCAGTGGCAGGTTGCTGGGTAACAGACTTAGATTTGGCCTCCGTGATCAAGTCAGACGTTTCGTGCGGGCCGGCAAACCAGTAATCGGTATTTGCAATGGTTTTCAGGTACTGGTAAAGATGGGCCTACTTCCCGGTGATGAGGAAGTAACACTTACCCAAACAGCATCACTCGCACTCAACGACAGCGCTCATTATGAAAATCGATGGGCGACGCTCGAATTTGATCCAAATAGCCCTTGCATCTGGACTAAAGGACTCACCAGAATAAGAGTGCCAGTTCGACATGGAGAAGGCAAATTTGTTACAAACGACAGAGAACTGCTAGACCGATGGGCTCAGGGGGGCCAACTCGTGGCCAAGTATGTCGACCCATCGACAGAATACCCCGGTGCCACTGATGAAGTACTACCATATCCAATCTCTCCAAACCAAAGTTGGAGAAACATCGCAGGGGTCTGCGACCCAACCGGACTCGTCTTTGGCCTAATGCCACATCCAGAGGCATATCATAGCACCTGGCTCTCACCTGATTGGACGAGAGATGATGAGATTGAACATGGGAGAGCCCCTTCAATTACCATCTTTCGTAATGCCGTAGAATACTCTCTTCGATGCCAGAAGGAGACTTGAGAGATAGTTTTGAGAAGAGCTCCCATACCATCCATTTCTAGGAAGGCGCTTTGTACAACCAGATTAGTCGCTG
>DATW01000067.1 GCA_002504845.1 Euryarchaeota archaeon UBA250
GACGAGGACGACCACGACGAGGACGAAGGCGAACTTGCTGCTGATGATGATGAGGCATTTGAGTACGATCCACACAGCTGGCTTGACCCAGTGTCGTTTAGTGCGCAGCTTAACCTGGTCATGATGCAGATGGCCCTGACATTCCCTGATGGAGCAGACGTCTTTTCAGAAAATGCAGATGCATACAATCTCGAACTCACACAACTTCATCTTAACTTCGAGGGAGCATTTGGCGAGCAGGGTACTTGCGCAACGTCTGGAGTTGACAAAACCATAGTAGCCAACCACAACGCATACTCCTACATTTCCGTGAGATATGGTGTAAACATCATGACTGTCCACGGACTTGACCCTGAAGGCGAACCGTCTCCAGCTGAAGTATCTGAGGTTGTTGAACACATCAAAGAAGAGGGCATAACCACGCTATACGTCGAAGAGTACACGGATCAGACTGCAGTGCAGAGCATAGTCGAAGAGACCGATGTCGATATACAGATTCTGTATACGATGGAAATGGCTCCCAGTGACAGCGATGATGACTACTTGAGCATGATGAACAAGAATGTTCAGAATATGATTTCCGGCATCGGTTGCTGAACGCCTTCGACAGGATGACGCTTCGAGGAGATTGGGTGAATGATATGACAGACATCATCCCAATTCTCTTCGTGGGTTTAGTTTACTGCCAGTTGATGCTTTACCTTGGTTACGAGTATATCACAGGGAAGTCGGAATCGTGACTATCGGTAAATCGCCATCCAACATGTTCTTGAGATTATGAGATCTTCACTATAGGGGGGGTCCAATGAAAAAACAGATCCTCGATGTTTGCGATCTGTCGGTTGTCCGTTCAGGGAAGGTCATAATCAGGGATGTCTGCCTCACGATAAATGAGGGAGAATTCGTTGCAATCGTAGGCCCTAACGGCGGTGGAAAGTCCACTTTCCTGCTCGCAATCCTGGGTCTGCTCAAAACACGAAGTGGAACCATCGAGATATATGGCCACCCTCCGATGTCTAGGAAGCTCCATAGAAAGATTGGCTGGGTCTCGCAAGCAGCCTCATACCTGCCGAAGGACGTCAAAATAACAGTCCGTGAGTTGGTTAAACTGGGGACTCTGCACTCAGGCAACATGTTTGACTTTCTGGACAGCGGCAGGAATGAAAAGGTCAACCAGGCTATTAGAATGACAGGTTTAGAGGCAGTCCAGAATACTCCGGTTGCAAGATTGTCCGGCGGGCAGAGGCAAAGGGCCGTTATAGCAAGAGCACTGGCAACAGAATCCGATTTTATTTTACTTGATGAGCCGCTGGTTGGAATAGACCCTGAATCAAGAAATTCCCTACTAAAACTACTAGACCGGTTGTGCCACGAGCAGGGAAAAACAATCCTGATGGTTTCACACGATCTCACCGCCATGTCCAGATCAGCACACAGAATAGTCTTCCTAGAAGAGACAATCAGATTCGATGGACCAACGTGGTCATTCCCGGATATGGATAAGCTAGCCGATCTAAGAGGTATAGCAAATGTCCATGGGGATTGATACTAGAAATCAATTATGAAGAAGGGGGATTTTGTTTGGGAATAGGCGTAATAATGCTTGATCTGACATCCCCTTATCTCGAATGGATTGGATCAATGATGCCCGGCGAGGTATTCCCATACTTCTTCACAATGGAAATGTTTCAACGTGCTCTATTGGCAGCAATGGCTGTAACAATCGTATCTGGCTTCTTAGGAAGCTTCCTCCTGATTCGAAACCTATCTCTTATTGGAGACGGACTCGCTCACGTTTCATTCGGCGGCGTCGCAGTTGGAATCGTGCTTGGGTCGACTTCACCACTTTGGTATGCGCTCCTATTCAGCACTATATCTAGCATCTTGATCTACGAGATGCAATCGAGAGAAATACTAACTGGCGATGCATCCATTGCCATATTCCTAACTGGGATGTTAGCGTTTGGATTGGTTCTACTCCGGATATCAGGCGGAGGAATAACCTTGGATGTCGAGGGATATCTCTTCGGGAATCTCCTCTTAATCGACAGTGCCGATTTAGATCTGATCATCACGATTTCACTCATATCTTTCCTCACCTTGGTCTTAATCCACTCAGCATTGCTAGCAACAACAATTGATCCGCTCGCTGCACAGATACAGGGACTCCCTGTGAGAGGTATCGGACAGATTTTCAGCGTCGTAACTGCGATGGTTGTTGTGAGTATGGTACAAGTGGTGGGTACGTTACTAGTAACTGCTCTGTTAGTCACCCCTGCCGCCACTGCTCAACTGATTGGACGTAGTTTCAGGTCCTGCCTCGTCTTGACGCAAATCTTTGGCTTTTCTTCAGTGATTTTGGGCCTCTACCTCTCTGCAGAAATGGATACTGGCACAGGTTCAATGATAGCTCTTGTTTCAGCAATGATCTTTGCAGCGGTCGCAATTAGTAAAATGATAACATCATATACATCTGCAATGCGTATTCACTCACTCAATGAAGCTTAAATTTCGCAATTTGCGATCAACTTGCTGACCACCACTCCTTCTGAGTTAGCCATTCCACATTCGATCAAATCTCCAGGGTACATTCTTCCGACCCCCTCCGGCGTCCCAGTCCAAATGTAATCCCCGGGACTAATGCCGTACCAATCTGTCAATGTATCAAGGAGCTTGTCCACACTGTGCACCATTAGTTCAGTGGATTCGTTCTGACGAGTTTCGCCATTTACAGACAGCATCAATTTCTTCGGCCTTGGATCCCACTCTGTCCAAGTGCCTAATACAGCAGAACCAATGAACGACTTACCTTCTAGCCAAGGCCAAGATTTCTCCTTCGCAAGGCCCTGACGAGTCCTATTCGTCGTATCACATCCGATGCACATTGAAGCAGGGCGAAGATCGTCTCCAAGACGAATAACAAGCTCGACCTCATGGTCTATGTGATCTGACGGATCCCCTAAGCGAATAATGTTAGATCCATCCGAATTGGATTCAACGTGACTGGAGCCGGGCATCAGGAAGAATCGGGGATAATCAGCCACGTCTCCCCCTATTTCCTTTGCATGCCCAACATAGTTTCTGAATACGGCCCAACCGAGAGGCATCGATTCAACGTGAAGGTGTCATTTATTCATGCCTTCGCTCAAGAGAATTCAAGTTCACCCCCTCCCAGACTTGCACATGTCTGAGGACCCATATACAGTCCTCGGAGTAGCCCGGGATGCTACCGATGCAGAGATCAAGCGTACGTACCGTAGACTAGCAAGACAACACCATCCTGACAGGAATCCCGACGATGCTGCTGCCGAGGAGAGATTCAAATCGATACAGTCAGCATATGACAACATAGGATCCCCCGAGGCTCGCCATCGTTATGATGAGGCCCAGAGGATGGAGGACTTCTTCAAGAATGGAAGGAGGCCAAGAAGTACAGGATTCCAAGGATTTGAGATGCCGGACATAATTTCGCAGATGTTCAACGCCTCAAGATCAGCATCTGAGACCTCTCAAAATCGATCAGGAAGATCGGTCGAACGTGGTTCAGACATCAGGTCCGGCATAGATATGCCATATTCCGACGCTGAGGCTGGGTGCGCGATTGAATTCGACCATCAACGCCTCAAGACGTGCTCCAAATGCGAGGGATCTACCTTTGGTACGACACGCACATGCGGGGGCTGTGATGGAAAGGGCGTTCGTTCCAGAAGATCGACCATCACAGTCAAGATCCCCCCAAATTCCAAGCACGGTCAAAAAGTCCGAATGAAAGGTCTTGGACATGACCATCCACGAGGCAAATCAGGTGATTTGATACTCACAATACGAATAGATGCCGAAGAGGGCAGGAGATGGGAGGGTGGACGACTAATACAGACCGTCAAGATTCCATATAGCACACTGATTCTTGGAGGTAAATGCGACATACGTACTCCAATCGGGAGATCAATCAGAATAGAGGTGATGCCTGGGACGCAGATAGGAGATCGAAGACGAATACCCGGGATGGGTTTTGATGGATCAGATCTAGATATAGAATTCTCTTTGGAGGACAGTATAAACCTGACAGAGTCTCAGAAAGAAATACTTGAGAGACTGAGGAACGAGGGCCTCTGAAGCCCTTACAACGCCTCATAAGTATGGTTCACTGCCCTTTCTTCGTGCGTGACTTCTCGATTATAGCAGATCGCATGGTTTCTGGTAGTAATCGCGTACACGCCGCAGTCATCGTCATCACGGCACTCATGATACCCGGTTTCCTGTCCTCCCTCACGCCAATAGACATCGAGGCATACAACATGGATTCCCCAGAACTCGAGGCGAACGATGTAATGAGGGAGGAATTTTCCGGAGCGGGAAACATATGGGGATTCGGAATATTCGTTCGTTCTATGGAAGAAGTTGGAAACATGCCGTCGGAGATCTCGATGGCTGAACCGTTCCCCGGCACCTCACAAGGAATAGAAGAGCCAACTGGAGGCATACTCAACCTCTCAATACTTAGGGAGGCGGATATGAAGGCGAATATCCTGAAAAATCACGATGTATCTCGGTATTATCTGAATTTCTCTTCCGATATCTCTGGAATTCCTCTAAAAGGCGTTTTAGATCTTCCAAATGAGTTCAGGGTCTTCATGGACAATCGTTCTCTGGTCACAAGAGATCGAATCAACCCATTCTCCCTCCAGTGGGAGATAGCACCCACTAATTGGACCGACTGCGGAGAATTGGACTGCCTATCTTTTGATGACCCACTACTCACCCAAGCACATATCGACCTTGCCGCACACAGAATGGCGAATCATACCAGGGGATCATTTCTCAGATATCTATCAGTGGATCGAACATTCGAACCTGACCCTACCAGCCCGGTGATCGGTCCATATGGAGGTGTATTGAAGGAAGATGGAACAATAGAAGCCGAAGAATGGGGGCCAGGACGGTGGACTGCTAGTTCAGTATGGATGATACTCAATCTTGATCGACAAAATATGGTGGATAATGGTTGGACCTTCGCATGGATAGACGCCAGACCAGAGTTTGGTTTCGAGCGAGAAGGACTTTCGTTCAAAACGGACCCAATACAGTATACGATGGATCGATGCGAAATCGAAGCTCAACAAGGTCTAGATCCATGCTCCGTTGAGTGGCTATATCTTGCCATAGAGGAAGAACTCAGATATACAGATGAGGAAGTTGTAACAGTATTATTGGGCGAAGGCCCAAACGTCGAAATAAATCGAGAACTCCTCTCCAGCTCTTTTCTCGTAGGTGTCATGGGTTTAGTCGTCGTCTTTCTACTATGGATGAGTTTGAGGAGAGTCTCAGATGTCATCATCGTTGGAGCTGGCCTTTCACTTTCTCTACTATGGATGCAAGGGTCAATAGGGTGGATCTGGATTGCAGGAGAGAGATTCGGGTTCCAGATTATAGCAAGATCACAATTCTCTAACTTACTCCCTATACTGGTCTTAGCACTTGGTATTGACGATTCTCTCCACGCTCTTCACAGATACAAGGAAGAAAGACGCAACGGCGCCACTCTTGAGCAATCTGCACACATATCGATATCAAAAGTAGGCCGAGCAATCATGCTAACAAGCTTCACCACTATCGTAGCTTTCCTCGCTAATCTATCGTCAGATATCGCTGCCTTGAGATCTTTTGGAATCGAAGCCGGCCTCGGAGTCCTCTCGGCATTTTTGCTGACGGGCCTGTGGGTACCACTTCTCAGATTGGATTATGATCTAGCCCTCAAGAGGCGAGATAGACTGGAAGAGGAAAGGACCGACATACTACATTTGGTACCAAGTCACTGGCTTTCATCAACGACATTCACATCTTATTCGAAAGCTCCCTTTGTTGGTCTTTTGACAGTACTTCTGACTGTACTGGCACTAGGTCCAATGTTCAATCTGGAGGGCGATTTTCAGATTGATGATTTCCTCGATCCAGATTCTGATTTTGCGAAGGGAGTGAATTTGGCCAGTGAAAGATTCGGAGATGGAGAACCCGGTTACATATTGGTGGAAGGAGACATTGCGAATCCATTAGTGATTGAAGCCATAGAGGAACTCAGACTCAACATCAATTCGCATGGCGAAGGAGATCCAGATCAAATCTCAAGAACGCCCACAGGCCAAGCCGAATTAATCGCCCTCGATCATATAGTCCTTGGAACAAAGGCAGCGATGGCCTGGAATATAACTCCCTATGAAGAGAAAGGCTGGAATCCGTTGCTCCCTGACGGGGGCGTTGGTTGCAATACATCATTCGTCTACAATCCATTTGAAGGGAAGTCAGTTAGATTGCCCGATCTCGATGACCGTGAATGTCTGGTCTTCATCTACGGATACGTTCTGAATTATGGGGTCCCTGCTAGCGGCGGCTATCCTGAGATCCCTGCACCACTTGTAACTGAATTCATCCAGACGGAAGACGAATTAGATCCAGACGCCCACTGGCTCACCACAGATGGGGAGATGCCATCATACACTCGCATGTCTATGAGATTCGGTTTGTCAGATCCAGAGCAGTTCCCGCTTATCGAACCCGCTCTTGAGCAGTTGATTCAAGATATGGCCCCCTTCAGAAATCTATCAATTGGCCCCTTGTATGAAAGAGGATCAATCTCACAAGCACTGGAAGATGAACAATATCCCGTGTCATGGGCCATACCGACGGGCGATCCAGTAGTTCGTTTCGTTGCAGCAGATGGAATGCAAGATCAGATGCAAGGAACGCTGGCACTTGGAATCGTTGCATGCATGGCCACTTTGTGGTGGGGGTACCGCCCAGATGGAAAAGCCATTCAGAGGCTGAAACTGCGACCAAGTAGAGATGACTTGATCCAATCTCTTGCTATAGCTTCGGTTTTCACAATGATATCTTCCACAGTAATTGGTTGGAGCTACGCACCAGTCCTTTTCACAGCCTCAATCCTAGCATGTGCGGCATGGGGCCGAATAGCATTCTTCCTCTCTTTCGCGACCACCCTGCCCATAGCAGTGGTGATAGTGTGGCTGTATGCTCTGATTGAAGTTGCAGGGTATGGCCTCAATATGATCACTGTTTCAATCGCTGCGATATCCCTTGGCGTGGGCATAGATTACGTGATCCATGTAGTCGAGAGATACAGGGAGGAGATGGAGAAGAAAGCCGACCCGTATGTGGCCATCAAAGCAGTGGGTGGTGCTTCTGGAATAGCACTGGTGGGATCAGCTCTCTCAGATATAGCCGGATTCCTCGTAATCATGCAGTCTTCGATGGGATTCTTCTCAACATTCGGATTGTTTTGCGCGATCATGATTGGATTGGCTCTCGCTGCAAGTATGATTCTCACGCCAGTCACACTTCGTATTATGCAGTCGCTTCTGATTGCGGAAGAGTCAGCTAGCCATGTCTAATTTCAGATTCAAGCAGCCTTGCGTACAAGGGGGGCAAGAGAAGAAGACTTGACATCAGAGCAAGTGTAATCGCGACTACAAACGCCTGCCCAAAGAGTTGAAGGGGAACCAAGGAAGATAGATTCAACACTGAAAATCCACCTGCTGTTGTCAGTGCTGCAGCACACATCGCACGACCAGTAGTGGCAATCGACCTCGAGGTCCAAACTGATGGCCCTGCTGAAGGATCATGCATGGCCTCTTCTTCAAGACGAGTAGCAATGTGAACAGCGTAGTCCACCCCGAGTCCAAGCGTAAGTGCCCCAATCGTCACTGTCTGCGAATTTAACTGGAATCCCGTGAATCCCATTATGCCGAAAACCCAAGCAACCACAGCCATCAAGGGCAACCAAGTGACAAAGCCTCTCTTCACCCCTTTCAATGGGCTTCCGGTCCTTCCAGTTTGAATGGCAAATAGCATGATTAGGATAACCCCTGCAACAATCGTCGTTGAAAGAGTCGCAGCTTCAGCCACATCAGAGGTAATCTGAGCTAAGATAAGCGATCTACCGCTGACTCTCAAGGTGAACTCGCTATCCCCCGCTTCACTTGACAATGACGATGACAGTTGAGATTCAAATTCTGAGGTTGTCGACCAGTCCAGAGTTGATGCCTGGAAGGATATTACAGTTTGATCCCCAGAACTCGATAAGATCCCTGCACTCAATTCCCGTCCTTCATCTGTTTGGAGCAACCAATACTCAAGGTCCCCCCATGAGCCATCTGCCCCTGACTCGATACCACTCATGTGAGAATCAAGCACGGAATTCGAGAATCTTCCGGATTCCAGAGTGGACCAAAGGTCTGTTGTGACCTGCGTGACTCGATTGTCTCCCTGCAGTACCCCAATCGCGGATTCAGCCATAATCCGCCCCTGCTCGCTTATTACAGGGCCATCCAATACGACATACAATGGAGAAGGACTACTTTGGAACACGTCAGATATCAACAGGAAATCCGCAACAACGGGAACCGAATCGTCAAAATTGTCCCTTGTATCGAAGCCAACTTCCAGTTGTTGCACGCCATACAATGCCGGCATCGACAGCAGAACGGCGATTGCAACCACCGTGGCCGGCATCTTCGTCAAATCGCCCACCCAACGCGTCATTCGATTTTCTTCCATCTTGACAGTCCGCTCTATTGGAAGATCCTTCGGAGGAATTAATGATATCAATGCGGGCAACGCAGTCACGCTGAACAAGTAGATGTAGAATAGGCCGATCGCAATCACCGTGCCAAAAATAACCAGAAACGATTGACTCGACAGACGGAAAGAAAGAAACCCTACCATGTCGGTAAAAATCGCTATCAAGAGCGCGATTGAAGTGTACTTAGTACCACGGAGTACAGCTGCCTTTCGAAGATCTTTCTGCAGATCCCCTACAGACGAAACATGCTCTTCAGATTCAGATGCCAGGCGGTATTCCTCTCTTATCCTCTTCACCACATGAAGACCATAATCCACGCCTATCGCCAGAAGCAAGACAGGTATCGAGTTCATCGCACCGTTGAATGTCATAGGCACCCCCATCAGCGTTAGAACTCCTGCTGTGCCATATGTGGCCCCAATTCCGAATACCGTAAGACCGAGCACATATCCAGTATCTCGCTTACTTCTGAACGAGAACCACAAGATCGTTCCCAGAATCAGCAATGAAGCCGAATTCAGAATCCCAAGCTCCTTACCTAGGTTTTCATTTTGTCCTAGCAAAAGTTGAGAGTAAGAAAATACTGTAGACGCATCATCCCCCGTCTCTTCTATCTTCAATTGGAGGACACCGGCCCAATCATCCACATCTTCCTGAATATCTCCAAGAGGCGCTCCACCATGTCTCTCTGACTCTGTTGTTATCACGAAGCTGATGAGTACCGGTCCAGTTGCTTCAATCAACTCTTCATGATCTGCAGCCGGGACAGTACCTTTGAGAGCGGCGCTATAATTCACATACTGCATCCCAGAAAGAATACCCAGTTTAACAAGCGCCAAGTCTCTGGAAACGTTGAACGACTCGTCATCTGATTGAATCGCACTTACCGACTGCGAAAATGTAACGATCAATTCGGTTATGTTTTCCCCACTGGAAAGACGATCCACCCAA
>DATW01000039.1:0-6974 GCA_002504845.1 Euryarchaeota archaeon UBA250
CTCTTCCGTGTTGTCTATTACATCTTGAACTGGACTGCGCCCCCTCCTCTCGCGCACAGATCTTCTTCCACTACGACGAACAGGCCTATTCGAGCTCCCTGTATCTTCTGCACCTTTCGGAGCCATTTTGGAAGCGGCGATCTTAGCTAGCCCTTTCCAGGGTTTTGTGAGCTCTTCATATCCGATATTCCGAGCAACGCGACTCAAACGTGCCCGTTCATCATCTCCCGCAGCAGACATTACTTCGAGACATTCGAGAAGTTGATTCTCCATGGTGTGATGCTCCGACACCCGTTTGCCGTCAGGAAGCCTACATCAACGCATCGTCTAACGCCGACTCTTAATCATGAGAGAATATCCTACAATTACGGGTCTCGTTTCAGATGATGAATGCAACCAAGAATATGGTCCCATTCCAAATTGAGTGACAAATGATGCTGGGCCAGAGGCTCCCTGTCTTGATTCTTAACCAGCCATAGAGTAAGCCCGCTATCGTCGCTGCGCCTGTTTGAAAAAGATCGAAGAACCCGAAAACAGGGTCCCAATGCAAGAAACCAAACAGAATCCCACTAGCAAAAATTGAGAAAAGATCGGAGTAATTCGTTCTCAGAGAATCGAGTATGTAACCTCTGAAAACTAACTCCTCGATAAGAGGTGCACTGATGGCAAGTGAGATGAATAGAAGAATCAGGATTAGGGGGTTGTCCGCGGAATTCGGATCAGAAAACCATCCTCCTTCTTCCGTAACTGGCCAAAATAAATCATAGATTTCAGAATATCCTAGAACCAAGATGAGGTCCAATACTAGAATCAAGACAACTAACCCTCCAAATTTCAATCTTGAAATATTTGGAAATATGAACAGGCTTCTCAAGTACTCGGTTTTGCCTTCATGGTCTATCAATGCTAGGATAATACCGCCCATTATGACGTATGAGATGGTACCTGCTATCTGCCCGAATAGATCTAAACTATCAATGTCAAAGACCACAACCAATCCAACCATCAAGAATAAAATCAGGTAAAACATCAACATGATGCCAATCCATAGTAGCGAGATTTTTCTCCAAATTCGAATTCTGGACTCAGAAACCCACTCACTCATATCGGGAGAGTTCGAGGGAGAACGACTTTCAAACAGAGAACCCAGATTGATTTCCGCAGGCATGCTTCGTACCTGGCTGGCAGCCGATTTGCCGTAGCCGTAGAGCATGTTTCCGATATCTGAGACAGCCAGATGACCATTGCTTGTAACAGAACTCAAATTATTCCGCCTGACTATCCCGGCCTTGGTGTTGAAATGAGGCTCGATGTAATTGTAACTGAGATAAATCGAGAGGTATGTCAGGACGATGAATAGGGTGAGAAATGACAGGAACCCCCCGGACAAGACTAAGCTTAACAGGAGTCCCAGAATGATTAGTGACAAAGCTCCCTTGCTAGGGAAATCTCCTATGAAGGACCTCCCGAAAGGGCCTAGATCGGGCGAAGTATCCCTCGACATTTTCTGAATACTCGTATTCACGGGATCTATTCCTCTGAAGAACCACTCAAGATTTCCTTCTTCTTCATCTGTGCCTGAAGGGCCACCAACTCAAGATAGGCAGTACGGGCTTCCAGATATTTTTCCATTTCATCTAGATATGACTGCTTTTCAGCGGCATATAGGCTGCCATCTCTGGCATTAGCGTCCATTTTGTATAGCAGGGTAAAGAAGAAAATCGTGATAGCCAAAGGACCCAGAAGCATGAGATAGTTTTCTTCCATGTTAAACGTGCCATAGCTTGTCTCGACTCCCGAGCCAACGACGACGGAGATGACCAGAGAGACAGGCCAGAGGACGAGATTGCCGAGAAGTAGGACCCATTCATACAAACCATATTCCGATCTTCTTCGGGGTCTTCGAGGTTTTGTTAGAGGGGCTTGTTCCATGAAATCAACAGTACCCTTAGGTTTAGAACTCTGATATGAGGATTCTGGAGCCGTCTCAGTAAGAATCTCAACTTTCCCATGCTCATCTACGTCTTCTGTACCAGTATCTGATACAGATTCTGTTTCTTTATCAGGCTCGTCACCGATTTCGACATTTTTGTCCAAACCCTCCTCGACACCCTTCTTTCGTTTTTTGTTGACCCAATGTTCTAACTTCTTCGACCCCTCATCAATGGAATCTAACACGTTAGCAAGCCGAGATTCAAACGTCCCTTCACCCGGGCTCTCAGCCATGAACACCGGTAAATGTCCTTGTGCTTCAATATTCTCGGGAATATGCAATGGACTGACTCTACTTCCCTCTCAGCGACCACACGTCAAGCCATTGTTTGATATTCAACTCAATGTCCTCTTCTGTTACGTCCCTGTCAACCACTATAGAGCCATCTAGCGGTTTGACACGACATCCGCATGCATCTTTGTGCCCTCCGCCATCGGAATCAAACCTGGTCGCAAGAGTGGTTAGATTGAATATCCCGCCATCTTTGTGCAGAAATGAATTCGTGTAGAATGAAGCCGAAACAGGATAGCCACCCTCTTCCCCGAAGGAAACCCCGAGGTCGCCATGAGTTATCAAACAGGCATCGCAAGCATCCCCTGCGTAAGCTGTCACAGCATATCCATTCGATCGCATCCCCAAGCCATGCATCCGAACAATTGCCAAACGATCAACAATCTCCAAACGCTCTTCTATTTCCAATTTCAATATTTCATTCTCTCTTTTTCTTTGAGCGATAGCCGCCTTCACAACACTCGTTTCCGATATCTCGTGTGGCGTAAGCCCGGAAGAAAAGAGCCACATGGCTGCTCTGGCCACTTCGTCTCCCACACCCACCGATCGCCCGATCCACACCATCGGCTCTTCTGAGAGATATTGCTCTCTAGTCACCATTCCGCCATCTAGGCGATCAGTCCATTCCAAAGCCTCCGAGAGATCCTCCAGATCGATAATGTGACCTAGAAGGTTTGCTGCGACCCTGGCTGCTGAGGGTGCTGCTTCCCAGACGCGCACCCCGTCTTCAGACTCCGGCTTGTTCGAGAGATGATGGTCTATGGATAAACCACACTTAGGGTGATAGGGAAGATCACAGATCGCAGTTTTGCTGTTGATAAATTCATCATAGAGTCCGTTTTTCAGGGCTCCGGGATGTCCGAATACAACCTCTGCTTCAGGCCATCTCCTGAGCAAAATCGCGCCGGAAAGGACCCCATCGAGATCACTGTCCGTCAGAATCCTTGTTATTTCCAACTCGTCGACACCCGCCATAGCCATTCCTGAAGCCACCCTGATGTATCGCTTCCGCTTCCCAAGGGTTCTTCCCACCCTCCATTAATAGAGCCTCATGGAGACTTCCTGCGGGTTCATACTTGCCAATCATCGAAGTATACTTCTGTTGCAGTACCCGCAAGGGCACTGGAGCTTCCCAAAAGGGCACGTTGAGGCAGGGGAAGATCACCATTCTACTGCTAGGCGTGAGCTGTTGGAAGAAACAGGGATTGAGGAAATACGTATCATTCCGTCATGGGCCGAACGAACTGAGTATTCTTATTCCAGAAAGGGTTCTGTAAATCAGAAGCAGGTCTATTGGTACCTCGCCACAACCGACGAATTTCAAGTGAAATTATCTCATGAGCATACTAATTTTCTATGGCTAGACCCTGAAAGTGCGATTGACCAATTGACGTTTGAGCAGGAAAAAATTGTGCTTTCAAACGCTAGAAAGGTGCTTGAAAATTTGAGGGCGGACTAAACCCTTTTTCCCAATGGCGTCCAAAGGGTTTCATCTTCACCCATCTTCGCAGTGAGCCACCGACCGAGTACAAAACAGTGATCCGAGAGTCTGTTAAGATAGCTAATTATCTCAGGCCTGATCTCTCCTCGAAGTTTGCAAGCCTCTCTCTCCGCTCTTCGGACGATCGTACGAGCCATATGCAAATTCGCCACTGCAGGGTTACCGGTTGGGAGAATGAACGATTGTAATGGCTCCACGTCCTCTAGCATGGAATCCATTTCCTCTACCAGTCGAACCCCTGCATCTGCACCGATAATCGACATCTGCTCCGGGACGCCGCCAGGAGGGCAAGCACATTCGGCCCCCACATCAAACAACTCCTGTTGTATTCTACCAAGCATCTCGTCAGCGCTTTCATACACCGGGACAAGTGCGGCCATCAAACCGCCGTCCGGTGCATGGGTTGGTGCCCTGTCGAGCTCCATACGGACGACACCAATAGAGGAATTCGCCTCATCGATCGTTCCGTAAATCGACACCCTAGGATCTTCCTTTCCAACCCGGGTCCCGTCGACAAGAGAGGTTTCACCACCATCTCCACCGCCAGTGTGGACCTTCGTGATACGAACCATGTGACGACGGAAACATCTCTCACATATCAGCAATCGGTTCAGACCACTTAGATTCTGAAATGGAATTCAATGCAGAGTCTATTGCCTCGATCCACGCGGAATCAACGACATCCCACCCTCCAAATTCTTCGAGATACTTCTCACTATTATTTGCAGATTCTTCTTGTTCAAGATGAATGTAAATACGGATTAAGGCCGCATGACTCATCGCCCCAAGCCATTCTTCATCAGCATCCCAGGACCTCTCAAAACACGATATAGCTCCAGATGGCCCGTCAAGCAATCCACGTTGTATTTGTCTGAGTCCGGCTTTGGACCAACTTAGTCCAGGCACACCTATGATCAACCCCCTGAAAACAAGATAAATTTCCATCAGGATCAAGGCTGATACCAGAATGAATGAACTAATGTGTTCGTATGTACCTCCTTCATCCCACCAGCCCACTAGGAGTGCAGCACTGCCTGCGCAGAGCATACCTCCTGCGAAAGGAGCCACAATCACATCACGCATCGTCCTAGTCATATCCCACGACCCCTTTAGCGTCCCAAGAACTCCAAGCCCGAGCGCAAAATACATCGGTACTGTTTCGCTGGTCTCTCTTGGAGCCTGTTCTGAAATTATCAAAACACTCCCAGCCATGAGTACAAGGTATGCGTATCTTCTGGAAATCTCAGGAAAAGGCTGGTGCCAAGAAAGCCAAAAACACGATCCGCCTATTCCCAGGAAAAGAAATATCCACCCCATCATGACCCTTCACCTTTCCAACCCGGCATCCAAAAGCGCTCATTATCAAGCCACTCCGACCATTCAGAGTCGTTGGCTCTAATCAATCTCAACGCACGACGATCAAGCCCTTGTTTCAATGATTCCTCAACCTCCATGCGCTTCCATGCATCGCTCCATTCGACTTGTAATTCTCGAACAAGCCGTTGCCCCTCTTCTCGATTATCGAAGCAACGCTCGCAAAGTTCACGCAACTCTTGAAGCCATATCCGCGTGCCTAGGATGTGCGGCTCATTACCGATACCGCTGCTTGATTTTTCCCAGAACCTCCACTTCCAACCCATATCCGCCAATCACCCGTCATTACAAATGGCTATAGTCGCTTGTTGTAAAGTGTGTACCATGGGGCGAGTCATTGTCCATCTTCACGGCCGTGCGAAGAACGCATCTTTCCGGGCTTCGATATCCGAATATGCCAATCGCCTATCCTCTTCCGGGGTGTCACTCGTTGAGCATAGGAATAAAACCGATCCGAAGACGTATCTAAAAGAAATCTCAGATAAGTATCCTGGACATAGCATGATACTGCTTCAAGAAAGCGGTGAAGAGCTAGACAGCATGCAGTATTCCGAGCATCTCAAAAGATGGTCCATGCAAAGGAACGACACCCATCTGGTGGTAGGCCCCCCGGGAGGTTTCGCCTTGATGGGGATAGAGTATGAGTCTTTATCATTGGGCAAAATAACTCTACCTCATGAGCTTGCAGCGGTCGTTTTGTTAGAGCAATTATACCGCGCGACCACTATAATCAAAGGTTTACCATACCATCGTCCATGAATAAGCCGCATCAGAAATTCGTTTCATTCGACACGATCTCTGAAATTTTATTTTCACCATCAACAAGTACGATTCTCGGGGCGTGCATGCCGATGAACTCTTCCTCGATTCCTACATAGGACAGTATGATCACGACATCCCCCGGTTGAACTAAATGGGCTGCAGCACCGTTAATGCAGATCTCTCGAGACCCTCTAGGCGCCTTTATGGCGTAAGTTTCCAGGCGGGCACCATTCGTAACATCCAGTATCGCGACTTTCTCCCATTCACATATCCCCGAAGCATCCAGAAGATCTTCATCGATTGATATCGAACCAACATAATCCAAGTCGGCCTGTGTGACTGTGGCACGGTGAATTTTGCCGCTCAACAGCGTCCTCCTACCCCCTGACACAAAAACATCCTCACATCGCTAAGATATGAACGCGTTTATTCAGAGATGATACTCTGATCCTATCCATGATACTCGTTTCGCCCCCTTTCGGGTACGATTGAAATATGTGTCCACATCAACCCAGCACCCGGTGTTAGCATGATTGGAGATCTCACAAAGAGAAACAGGACCACAAAATCTCTACTTCTGGTGGTTTTGATGGTGGTTAGCGTACAGATGCCGATGATAGCGGTCGGAGACCAGTCAGGCCCATTTGAAAATGGAACAGGGGACACACCGACCCAACAGCAAATCCAATCATCAGATGTTGACACTTCTTCATTCCCAGCACTTGAGCACATGCTTCTGCCAGATCACCCCGCTTTCCAAGACATGTCTTGGTCGGACCCAGGCATACTCTACGGGCAAATCACAGATACATCCTTCCTCGAGGGCGGATATCGATTCATGGTCGAAGAGACAGAAACTGAAGACCATGACAACGACGGCATAAACGATCTAGACGACCTCGATGACGACAATGATGGCATATCCGATTTAATCGAGCGATTCGACGGGTGCTATGGAACAGATCCTTACGACCATGACAACGACGGGATTCAGGATGAATTCGACTTCGACGATGACAACGACGGGATCCTCGAGGGGCCGATTGACTATTC
>DATW01000039.1:7370-22497 GCA_002504845.1 Euryarchaeota archaeon UBA250
CTGCATCCATGGACAGGCCTCGCACTCGGCTCTGGCTACCTAGTTGACCAGAACCCGCTAGATCATGACAACGATGGAATCACTGACGAAGATATCGATGGCCCCGGCAAGGGGTCCTATGACGAGGACGACGACAACGATGCCCGCATCGATCAATTTGTGTGGCCTTGTGATTTCGATGGCGATGGTCTTCAAGACTATTGGGATGCAGATGATGACAATGACGGAGTGATCGATCTATGGGACACCCACCCATGGGATGCGGCCGAGACATCCAACATCACGATGACAGCCACTAATTGGAGTGCTGCCATCTCGTGGGCTTCCAGCAAGACACATCAGATTTCAATTACCGCTGCAGGCTATTCTGAAACGGATCTTCAGATCGAAGTGGGGGATACGGTCACATGGACAAATGACGATACGGAAAATCACTCCGCAGTTGCCGCCGATGGAACCTTCGACAGCGGGACATTGACTGCAGGCCAATCATTCAGCCATTCATTCGATTCGGAAGGAACTTGGAGATACGCGGACACCATTCCAGGAGGAGTAGGTGATGGAACCATCACAGCTATCGCTGCTACTGGAGCCCCCTTCCCCGATGCATTCAATCTTGACTTTGACACCTATGGAAAAGAAAAACTTGACTTTGCATTCAAGGAACAGAACCTATGGCACCCTCGAAATCCTTCGTTCAATGAGATCGTGGACGGGGATTTAGATGGCGACGGACTCCCTAATTTCATTGATCCAGATAACGATAACGATGGCACACCAGACTCTGCAGATACTGACGATGACAATGACGGACTCCTGGATATGTGGGACATTGACGATGACAATGATGGCATACCGGACAACTGTCTAAACGTTCTAACCGATCTTTCCCAGTATCTCGACGGATTCAGTGACTGGTTTGGTCAAGTCCCGGGCGTGGATTGTGAAATTGATTACGATAGAGATGCTGACGACGATGCATATCGAGCCATAGACGCAGACTATGACCTCGTCTGGGATTGGAAAGACACTGACCTTGGAGCTGCTGACCCTGCAGACAACCTCCTTGGTAATCCGGGAGTCGACTTGGCCGATATCCCCTATGATTTAGACAACGATGGAATCCCGAATCAAGATGATCCCTATCCAATGGTCCCCACTTCAACACTAGATTCATGGAATTGCGAAACCCTTCAGAATCCAAACCCAATCAATCCAGACCCACGGTGCCTTACAGAAAGGAAATCACACACAGGGAACAACGACTGGGATGGCGACGGCTTCTCAAATTGGGAAGATGTAGATGACGACAACGACGGGGTTCTAGATTGGTTAGATATCGATGAGAATTGCGATTTGGATGACGACAATGACCTGCACCTGTTGAACGGATCAAGATACAGGGACGATGGCCTGAATTATATTGACACCGATATCGATGGCGATGGACTGTCCAATGATGAGGACTGGGATGACGACAACGATGGTATTTCCGATTTATATGACCCCGATGATGGCAATTGTGGAATCGTCGACAACGACAATACCGATCAGTTCGACAACTCGTACTCTCAACAAGACGGAGACGCCATAGATGGCTCTGCGGATAGTGGCCTATACACTGGAACAGGCACTCTTCATTGGGACATGTTCTGGCACTTCAGTCCATTTTTCGAAGAGCATGGATTCGTCCTCCCATACAACGGCTATCAAGATGACTTCACATTGGGTCCGCCTACAATCGTATCTAACGGCAACGTCCCAGAAATGTACTGGCATGTGATGATGAAATGGAGCCCCTGGAATGGTAACAACTACTTTGACATCGATATGGATGGAGACTCATTGATCAACGGCGTCGATGTTGATATGGATGCCGATGGCGTGCCTAATTGGTGGGACCGCGATGAGGGATCAGACGGCCGTTATGATGTCAACGACCCCGCATATGGCGGCTCTCTAGATGACGGTGAATGCGATATATCGATGGCATTCCTGTTAGGGCTATCCGCGGGCCCAACTGCCTGCGGTCTTGCTCTCGCATGGCTCTATGGATTCCCACTAGCAGATGCTAGTTCAGCAAACGGAGTCCCATTCACCCTGCCTTATTCATCGAGGCCAGACCCCCTCTACACTGACGGCCCATATGGCGGCGAGAATTCAGCTGGAATAAACGACTTTACCTGTGAACAGAACTGCTTCCACTTCGATTTCCTTGGCAATCAAGACGCCGGCCCATCTGCTGCTGTTGGATTCGATAAGATGATCAACAACAGAGATTTGTGGACAGCCTATGTGGGCATCAACTTCGGATTCTTCCAGTGGGTTGCAGATCCCAATGGAAACCTGTTCCCCGATGAAGTAGCCGACCTTCTAGATAACAATGTAGATCCAGACGATGACTGTGGAGCCCCGGTCACTGGGACATTGAACCCATCTTGTATGGCCAACGACACTGCTGATTTAGACGACGATTTCGATGGCGTTTACGATCACTGGGATGTCGATGACGATAACAATGGTGTATGGGATTTCTTTGAGATCGATGTAAATGACGATCTCGATGACGACTCCAACACAGAGCCGCCGGGGAACTTCTTCACAGGATACAATTGCGACGACCACGATGATGATGGTACAGACACAGATCCCGATGGGGATGGTTGGTATCAGTCCGTTTGGGACAGAGGTAGGCTTGGCCAGGGCCTGCTATTCCCCCAGTACTATGATGTGGATAACGACAACGACGGGGTTCCGGATGGTGAAGACCCGGACGATGACAACAACGGAGTATTGGACGTGGATCAAGAGTTGATATGCTTCAGGGGCGAAGAACAAAGTCCTTGGGATCACGACAACGACGGAATTCCAGATTGGGCAGATACTGACTGGGATGGAGACGGACTATCCAATACAATAGAGCAAGCAGGAGGAGGAGCCTCCCATCCTGTAGCCCCATGGGATCACGATAATGATGGCCTTCGTGATGACATAGACCTCGATGACGACGAAGATGGGATGAATGATGAAGACGAAGTTATGCTTTGGCCAAGCAGATACGGATCGAATTCGACTAACCCATGGGACCACGATGACTACGGCACCGGTGCAGGTATGCACAACCCGACGAACGCATCCACTGGACCCGACAGCCTCGATGAAGATGATGACACGGACGGCATTCCCGATGTTGATTGGGACCATTTCGAAGAGGGTGCTACATGCACAGACTCTAGCGGAGCAGAGTACCCTGCCAGCGACTGGGACAATGACAATGATTGCATCCTAGACGCTGATGACAAACCACCTACTCGTATCACTTTGAATCCCGTACAGACTGTTTGGCTAGATGCGCAGTTTCCAGCAGTGTTCACTGGCAGAGTGGATGTGTTAGACCTTGAGACAGGAGCTTTCGTACCAGGGTCAGATCTACCAGTAAGGATTGTTATTGAATACCAGAGGAACTCCACGGAGACGCTTAGGACTGTTGAAGTACTCACGGACGAGGGTGGCAATTTCACAGTCGGCCAGTATCTCTACCCTGAAGACATTGAGGTTGGTCCCCCCAGCAGATATAATCTGCGTGCTGATGTTATCGAGATGTTCGCTCATGACGGGTCATCTTCTACGCCCACTCCGCTCGAAGTAAGGGCCAATACCACAGTTGATTACGTCTCATGGACTTACTTCAGAAGCGATGAGCAGCCATTATTTGTTGATTACAAGGTTCACTATCATGCCGACTGGGAAAGAGGAATCTTCGACAATCGAATCAAACATGCCCCAGTTTCATTCACTGTGGCCGGAGGCCCATTCGGTAACAGATCAGTACCCACTTTGTTCGATGGGTATGGATTTGGATATAGAGCCGATTCGAATGGGTGGGTTTCCCTCACATTCGTCCAGGATCAAGGCGCACAGGGCTTCTGGAAGCAAGTTCGTTGGAATTCGACAATGGATAACGGTGTAGGCCAACCAAGTGGCGGCTATGAGGAAATTGTATGGGACGACAACGCGAAGGGCCATGAGGTAGTTGATAGATACACATACACGAACACATCTCTGCCAGTCGGCGATTACGAATTCATAGGCTTTTCACGACCAGATCTTGGAGACGAATGGCCATTCCCACATCTCAATGGAAGTGAGTCAGAAACGTTCTACATCCGTTCAATGCACAGAATGTACATTGAAGCTGTCATGTATACGACTTCGATAAGGCCGGTTTACTATTGGGATGCAACCCAATTCACAGGATCCTCATTCGGAGCGTGGAGGGCGCTGTTCCACGCGCCCTCCCTGAACAGTGCGGGAATAGCATTCGAAGAAGCAAGTTTGGGTAAGCCGTATCCATTACTCTGGGACGGCACCACCGCCGGACTAGACGGGGAAGCTGCCAAACTCAGGCCATTCCTGTCGGCAAACCTCACGCACTGGTCTGTGGCAATGCAGAATGGAGGAGACTTCAACGCCCCGCCCTGCGGTCCTGCTGACCCAACGGACCCATTTAGCCCAGTTAGATGTGAAATCATACCAGAACTCTTCACAGGCGAGTCTCTCAGAGTCGTTGGAGAGGTATACAATAGGACATTTGTACCATGGGCGCAAGATGCCATTGCCCTACAGGTCGATCTCGATCAGAACCTCATCTTCGCAGGAGCCCAAGAAACCGGCTTTGCAAGAGTTCCCAACATGGTAGATGGAAAGGCACAATTCGACTACAACTGGTCATGGTATTCCCAATATGCTGCTGGAACCTATGGCGTGAAGGCGGATTTCACCAACTCCAACTTCTACTTCACAGGAAATCAATCTTCAATCCTGTCGTCGACCGGTGCCTATGTCAATGTCACAGTCATCGGAACGAGCCAGTTCTTGCCTGTGGAAGATGCCAGATTATACAGGGGCGTCAATCGAACAGTAGAAGTCAGACTCGTAGACAACTCCCTGCAGCCTCTTAGGGAGGTGCCAGTCACCTATTCATGGGATGCAGACGGATCAAACGGCCTCACTTCAACAGACAAGAATGGAATATTCCGAGTGAACCTCACCATCGGCCAGGACCATCCTCTGGGGGCATTCACCCTTTCATACACCTATTCTGGAGATATGCTGCATCAATCATCCGAGGGTCAAACAGACCTCTGGGTGGTCTCCCGTACGTACATCGATCTACAATCCAGTGTTTCAGGCCCTCTGATGAGCGGTCAAGACTGGTATTTCACCGCTCAGGTGACTGACGATAATCGTACAGCATTTGAGAAAGATTCCGGTCAGGCGTTAGATGGATGCGGTGAAAACGGGGGTACTGTGACTCTCATATTGGAAGGATTAGACTTCGAAGACCGTGTACATAGAAAGATAGTTGACAATCTCTGTCCGAGCGCAGGTGCGATAACCCATCAGATGACTCTCGATCCCGAGATACTCACGTCCGATGCTCAATCATTCCTTCCCGATGGTTTCGGACCGGTAAACGTGATTCTCAGATTCAATGAGAATTTACCTCACGAGGGTTGCGGGCCACTAGGGCCCAACGCGCTTGAAATCGCTGGTGCATGGGACGAATGTACACAAGACCTGTACAATGACCACTATCGAAGAGTCCTTCAGTTCCAGGAAGAAGGATTCTATCTTCTAGGTGAGACCTCTTTGAGCGTCGATGAGCAAGTTGTCTACACCTCAGAGGCCGACCCTATAACAGGCGAATCAATACAAAAGCCAATGACTGTAACAGGACAACTCGTAGATGAACTCGGACGTAACTTGAGCTTCAGAAACGTCAAAGTAGATTATGAGATGCTAGGCAGCCAACTTGGAATCAGAACTTGTTTGCCAGGGACTACCGACATAAACGGTTTCTTTGAGATAATGTGCTCCTTGGAAGGCGTCCAAGCGGGCCAAGCGAAAGTCCAAGTCAGATACAACTCTTGGGAGAATGCAGACCGCTACAGATACCTCAACGCGACCAAGACAATGTTGTTCCCTGTCTATTCCAACTCAACACTTCAGATGATTGAGATAGGACCTTTCAGAAATGACGTTGATACATACACATTCGCTAATGGCAGCACATTCCCTGTCTTGTATCTCAAAGAGTCATTCCACTTCGATGCTAGACTAACTCAGGTGAATGGAAACCCAGTTGGAGGAAAATGTCTGAACATCTACCTAGATCCTGAGACAAATACGAGACCCTTTGCCACTGCCCGCACAAACGATGGGACTGGGTCAGTAGAGTGGTTCTCCGGCGATAAAGAAGACAACCCAAGTCAGCGCGGCGTGGATCCCAGCGGTGACCAGCTCGAGGGCTTCAGAACAGTCAGAATCGCATATGAGCCAACTCGTTCGGTGCCGGGAGGATGTCAGATTGAGACAGCACCTGTGATTAACGGCTCTTTCGTAGACGTGGAGATCCTCGTTCAAAGCCGCGTGGACATACTACTCAGTCAGCAATGGGCCCGTCCAGAAGGATATCAGGTCGGAGAAGTCGTAGAAGGCTCAGTAGCAATTCTGAGAGATAGGATAGATCTTGCCGTTGAGGGGCAAACCGTTGTTTTCACGCAATATTACAACAATGGAACGGGTTGGGAACTATTCAAGGTCTACTTCACAACAACATCTGAACAAGGGGTTGCCAACTTCAGCTTTGAGTATACGGGCGAAGACCTTCCAGGCGAACAGTCAGCCAGTCTTGGCGGACCCCGTGCAGTAAATGGTGAATGGAGGATTGAAGTTGAGTTCCAGGGTGATTATCGATTCGTAAATTCGGACCTCGATAACACCCCTAGAATTAGACTCGCTGACCCAGCAGAGGTGGATCAGCAAAGCTTCTTCACAGCCAGGGTGTTAACGATCCTCTCCCTAATTGCAGTCTCCACGTTACTCCTTGCAGCATACATGTACAGGAACTACATCGAACGCCGTCGCATAGAAATCCTCAGAGGGATACTCACAGATTCTCTATGGGCCCTTCAGGGAAGAAACTCGTACATTGAGACCATCTTCAATTGTTACAAAGATCTAGTCAAGTTCTTCAGGCAGAGAGGTGCGATGAAGAAGGTGTATGAGACCACCCGGGAATTCGAACATGCGGTCAATCAGATGCTGGGGGGCATAGCTCCTCCAGAGGACCTTTCAGAATTCTTCAGTATATTCGAAGAGGCCAGATATTCAGATCACGAAATCGGCGCGGATCAGAGAGATAGGGCGATAGCAGCACTCCAGAACATCATCAGCCACCTGTCCAAATCACTTGGAGAGAGCATGTTGAGCCGTATTAGATCAGAAGGAATCTCGATGTACGGTGCTTCCACCAAAGCAGGCACCTTTGTCGACTCTGAAGGCCAAGTAAGAATTGCAGGTACCGATGACGGCTCTGAAGAGCAGGTCGGATTCAAAATCTGAGGCTTGCTTATCGGGACACATCGCCCCATAGAGGGCTAATGTTCTGCCCGTGGGGTTCTTAACAGGGCCTGAGGTGGCCGGCCTACCCGAGAACGTCGAGGGAGTCATATGAGTAGTAACAGTAAGAAGACCAATGATGCCTTAATCGCCTTGATTGGCGATCTGAAGGCACAGAGCAGGTCAACTGGTGCAGCATTGTGGCGAGACGTCGCACTCAGACTGGAGGCCAGTCGGAGTAATTGGGCCGAGCCGAACTTGAGCCGGCTATCTAGAACTGCAGGGGAGGACGAGACAATCCTCGTCCCAGGCAAGCTTCTGGGCAGTGGCGAAATCATCGGTTCCCCAAGCGTCGCCGCATACAGTGTAAGCGCCGGTGCCCGCTCTAAGATAGAAGCCGCAGGCGGACGAGTAATGTCGATCCGCGATCTGATGAACGACAATCCAAATGGAAAGGGGGTGAGAATCCTTGGCTGAAGCAGGAACACTCGTTTTCGATGCCCAGGACAAAGTCCTAGGCCGTCTTGCCAGCCACGTTGCCAGCACATTACTGGTCACTCGCCGAGAGGGCGATCCCAAGCGAGTGATCATCATCAACGCTGAGAAGGCCATAGTAACAGGTGCCAAAGACAGAATCCTAGCTGACTACGACCGTAAGTACAAGCTAAACCATCCGAGGAAGGGCCCCTTCTTTCCTCGTATGCCTGACATGATCCTCAAGAGAACCGTTCGTGGTATGCTTCCATATCAGAAGAAGTCCAGTGGGCGACAGGCGGTCAAAGACCTCAGAGTCATGATCGGAACTCCCACCAACCTCAAGGGAGAAGCACTCCCAGAAGGACATGAATGGGGCGACACAAGCAAGATAGATCGACCTCTTCCGGACCGATTTGTGCGTCTTGGAGACATCAGCAAGCACTTGGGTGCGAAGACATCTCGTTGGAGTGATGTATGATGGCTAAGAAGCAGAAGAAGAAGACCGTTGAAACGAGCGGTAAGAGGAAGACTGCAGTGGCCCGCGCCACAGTCAGAGAAGGCAATGGAAGAATTAGAGTCAATTCCAAGCCAATCCACATAATAGAGCCCGAATTAGCTCGCAGGAAGGTGTTAGAGCCTGTACAAATAGCCGAGGCAATGAACAGACTATCCACGGTCGATATCACAGTCGATGTGACTGGAGGAGGCATAATGGGCCAAGTCGACGCAATCCGAACTGCGATTGCTCGAGGGCTCGTACACTTCAATGACGGCGCTGTGGGCCTCGACGAAGAACTCCGTGATGAGTTTTTGAGATTCGATCGAACATTGTTAGTCAACGATCCAAGGCGCAAAGAACCCAAGCATCAAATGGGTCGGGGCGCTAGGAAGAAATGGCAGAAGTCCTACAGGTGAATTGAGATGTTGATACCCGTTAGATGTTGGAGTTGCGGCAAAGTGGTCGCTCACCTATACAAGAAATACACCGAGCGCACCGCAGCAGGGGAAGACCCCCAGGCAGTCCTCGATGACTTAGCCCTCAACAGATATTGTTGCAGGCGGATGTTCGTCGGCCATATCGATCTCATAGACGATGTAGCCCCATTCAGCCTCCCTCGAGATGTTTGAAGACATCGGCAAGGCTTTGAGCGAACAGATTAGCGCTGTATTATCCTGAAAGGGCTTGTAGGTTAGCTTGGCCTATACTTCGCGGCTGGGGGTCGCGAGACCCAGGTTCAAATCCTGGCAGGCCCACCACAATTCTCCTTCAGCGCATGCTTGAAACGATACCTCCCACCATGTGTAACATGCACGGGGGCGCTGGCGACCATTTGGAGGCCGAGCATCTAGCCTCGGAGATTGAACGCCATTCAGAACTGTACTACAATCATGCCGAACCTGAAATTACAGATGCACAATTTGACCTTCTTATCCAGCGCCTCAGAGAAATAGACCCCTCAAACCCCCAACTCGAAAAGGTCGGAGCAGACCCCGCACCCGGATCGGTGAAGGTTGAACACCTCTATCCCATGCTGAGCTTGGATAAAGCAAATACTCCAGAGGAGATCGCCCATTTCGTCAATACTACTTCAGCTGCAACCAAGAGATTCGTTGTCCAACCAAAGCTCGACGGCTCTGCCGTGTCCTTGGAATATCGTCGTGGTATGCTATTCAGGGCAGTAACACGCGGAAGCGGAACGAGAGGGGAAGACGTTACACGCAACGTGAGAAGAATACCCAATATCCCTAGCCGAATAAAATGGCGTGGAGACTGTTACGTCAGGGGGGAAGTCGTCATGCTACTCGACACATACAGGGAGAATTACGCTGAAGTCGCACCCAATCCCCGAAATCTCGCTGCAGGCGCACTTCGACAAAAGAATCCCGAGTCCGGTAAGGCAAGGGCCGAAGATCTCAGATTTTTTGCATATGATGCCAAATTCCCAGAAGGAGAAAGTGGAGATGAAAGCACAAACCCGTCCTCTTATGCCTACGATTCTCAAACCTTGGAATGGCTATCCTCCATGGACATCCAGCCAGCAGGAAGATTCGTCGTTCAGGCTGATGATTCTGATGAAGTAATAGAATTATTAATTTCGAAAACAGAGGAGGCGATAAGAAGTAGAGATGAGATGCCATGGGAGATAGACGGCCTTGTGATCAAAGTCGATGAACTCTCAAAGAGGCCTCTTCTTGGAGAAACTGCACATCATCCGAGATGGGCCCTCGCATGGAAATTCCCTCCTGAGGAGGCGATCACTGTCGTTAT
Source organism: Euryarchaeota archaeon UBA250 (assembly GCA_002504845.1). Lineage (GTDB taxonomy): Archaea > Thermoplasmatota > Poseidoniia > Poseidoniales > Thalassarchaeaceae > MGIIb-N1. The sequence goes on from DATW01000039.1 coordinate 17,521, forward strand.
GTCTGTAGATTGGCAAACAGGTCGAACCGGTAACGTAACTCCCGTAGCAAGAGTTGCCCCAGTAATGGTTTCAGGGGTAACTGTAGAAAATACAACACTCCACAACCCAGGAGAAGTCGAGCGATTGGGTTTGAAGATAGGCGATCGTGTAATGATTGTCAGGAGAGGAGATGTGATACCCAAGATCACCGAGGTCATTGGCCAAGCCACAAAAGCCGATCTGGATGGAAGAAGACACTCTGATGGATCACCTTTCCATGAGCCTCTCCCCGATCGAACTGATGTGCAACCACCCTCTGAATGCCCCCGGTGTGCTACAAAGTTGCATTCCGAGGGTGCATTCCTAAAATGCGGGAATCCAGGATGCCCGTCTCGTATCGTCCGTTCCCTCCTCTATTGGTGCAAATCATTGGAAATCGATGGCGTAGGTGAAAAACTAGCCAATCAACTCGTGGAGTCGGGACTTGTACCGGAACTTGCAGATTTGTACCGACTCTCTCATGCGGATGTAATATCGCTTGAGCGCATGGGAGAAAAATCAGCCCGTCACGTCATCGATCAGATTCAATCCAAAAGAAAAATGCCGCTTGATCAGTTCGTTGCATCCCTTGGTTTGCCCCGTATAGGGCCCGAGATAGCATCCATGATATCTGGAGAAATTGTAACGATGGAGCAATACAGAGATTTTGTGAATATTTGGTCATTAGGCGGCGATCAGGCAGCCTCCATACTTCCCCGGCTGGTTGCCATTGATGGAATCGGAGAGATAGTCGCCCAGCTGTTCCTTGATGGGTCAAGCGGCAATTGGAGCCAGATAGAAGACCTGTCCTCCCTTCTTGAAATAACACCTGTTCAAACAAAGGATCAATCCAGTGGTCTATTGGCTGGATTAACGTTCTGTATCACAGGATCCTTGACGCGTCCAAGGAAAGAAATTGAGTTAATGATTCGAAGTGCTGGGGGAAAGGTGACAAGCTCGGTTTCAAGTCGACTTGACTATCTAATCACAGGAGATGCTGCAGGATCGAAACTGGAAAAGGCAACTAGGATGAAAGTCACCGTTCTGAATGAAGAACAACTCATGGAAATGATGGATAAAAATCCTGAAAATAAAACTCTAGAAGAAAGTGCCAATGCACAACGTAGCCTCTTTGAGTATTAGCCGAACATCGAGGTGTTTCCACCACTTGCTGGTCCCGGTGGCTGATTGACAGAACCCGACATCATTTCATTGATTTCGCCTTCTATCCTTCGCGCCTCTTCTAGAAGTGGTTCCGAATCTAGCTTTATGGCTGGTAGTAATTCATCTAGCCGACCGAGCACCCTGGCTGCAGTTCTAGCATCTGGCCCCATTCCTTGCATTGGCCCGGAGCATTCTGCCAGCAATGCCATCGCATCGAATCCTCTTCTCGAAGCCTCATTTAGGATAACTCCTGTAAGGCCACCTATTGCCCCTTGTTCCATCCTATCAATACCCAAATCCGAGAGAGAGGTAAGCGCCCTCTCTGTAGAAGCAGCACCTTTTACAGTCTCATTCGAGTCATCATCATCATCTATTGTATGACCGCTTTCAATCGCCTTAGAATACGAATCTAGAACCAACATCGCCCCTGCCTTTTCTGAGATTGACCATTCAACAAATTCCTCGCTCAAGGGGAGAATCAAATCAGTCGGAATTTGAACCTCAGAGACAACAACGAGCACACTGTCGCAGGACTCATGATTGCAAACCGGCTCACCAGAGTAAATTCTAACAGTCGGCATCGAAAGCCCATTTTTCACAATACAAGCCTGCGGTAGGCTGGGATGTCTAATGCTGCCAACCATTTCCAGATCGAGAGTTTCTACTATGTGGTGCGCCACAATATTCGCAACAAAACCAGGACCAGGGAAGCAGACAACAACAAGCGCTCCAGATCTAGACGAATCGTCCAACAAATCGATGCTCACATCCGATGACATGATGAGCCATGCCCACAAGACCGACATAACCATTGGCACGCCGGAAGGAGCGGATTGGGTGAATCAGATGAATGAGGGATTCCGCGCACACCAACTTTCTCCATCATCTTGGAGCAGGTATGAGCAGTGTCCGAGGAAGTATTGGCTTTCCAGACAGAGGCTCCCGCGGAAAGCAAGCATGCCCGCAGCTCTTGGGAATGCAGTTCACAATTCAGTAGAAGACATATGCAATCTGGACATCCACGATCGAGATGATGATGAAGTCGGTTGGATGCCTCCCACGGCAAAAGCGATCTTAGATCGCCATTGGAAAATTGAGAAAGATGGATTCATGGCAACTCCAAGACATCCGCGCTGGAAAGATGAACTCATCACACAAGCCCACGACGGCCTAGTAGGCGCGTTGAACATACTTTGCAGCAAGTCTCTTCTACCCCAGACCAAATTATCTGAACTCACAATATCCGATTGGAAGTATGTCCAATCAATAGTGCTTGCAAATGAAGGGACTTTGGTTTCAGAATGCGGTCGCCTGATGGGCCGATTGGATTTGTTGGTAGCAGATTTAGATGAAAACGGCCAATCGAGAGGTTGGATCGTAGCTGACCTGAAGACGGGCCGACCACCTGTCGGCGCACTTGATCCGAAAGTTAGCAGACAATTGCGCTTCTATCGCGACCTACTCAAAAGAAACAATCCCGATCACCCTCCAATAAGAGCCGAAGGCTGGTATTCAGCGAATCAAACAATACACGAGGCTACAGGAGATAATGTGATCGATGACGCATTCGTTGCATGGGAGGGGATGAGGCCCAGTTCGGAACCCCTTGAGGCAACACCGGGCGAGCGAACATGCGGCTTCTGTGAGTGGAAGGCATGGTGCCCCGCATGGTGGAACGCAACGGCCGAGGGGCTCCTCCCCTCATCTGGCGCCTTTAGGGACGAAGTAGTTCAGATCATACGGTACGACTCAGAAGGAGGAGCCGGACTCATAGAGAGGATGGCTCCTGTAGATGAATCTGGAAACGTCTCGCCATCGCCGAAGCGTTTCGGTTTTACAGTGAAGGATCAGGCAAAGAACCAACTTGACGAATTAATATCGGATGGATACGAAGGAACACTGTTCATCGGTAGCGCCAGGGTATCGTCCAAGGTGCTTCACCTGGGAGATTGGAGCGAAATCATTCCTTGGCAGCCAATATCGGAAAGCCCTATGCCTGTTTGATATGATACTCGGCGACTCTACTCCTTGTAGCCTTATCAATAGGACTCGATTCAGACACCAGCCATTTTGCATATTGGGGATCACATGAATCAATGAATGAGAACGATTTGCCTGAATATTTCCCAAATGTAATGACAAATTCTCCATGCTTGAATATAACCGAATCATCTGAATCTCCTAGAAAAATACCCTTTTCTTCCTCTTTTCTCACAGCAGAAGATTTTCTATTTCGATTACACAATTCTTGAATCCTCTCCAATCCCCCTTTCAGAATTGATTTATTGTCCCCTATCATTTTCCATAGAAGCACCAATGTGGCAGCAGCATCTGCATCCGCGCTGTGCGCCCTATCGAGACCAATACCGTATCTTTTGCATAGGTGACCAAGAGTATGCCTGCCAGGAATTTTCAACGCCCTTGCCAACTCAAGAGTATCAACAAGAGCATAGGGTATTGGTACAGTCTCCCCGACCCTCATAAATTCAAATTCAATGAATCGCCAATCAAATCCGTTGACGTTATGGCCAATGATTATCGCACCATCAATCAATTCTGCGATATCCCCTGCATGTGTGCCAAATGAACCATGACCAATGACGTCTTCATTGGAAATACCATGCACTCTCATGGACGCCTCTGGAATTTTGATCCCCGGATCGATCAACTCAGTTCGAGACACACTGCTACCATCCACATCCCTCCCTATGAAGGCGTACTGCACAATCCTATCCTTTCTAGGATTCAGTCCAGTGGTTTCAGTGTCAAATCCGAGAACTTTGAAGCCATCGAACAAAGACATGAACATCCGAAAAGGACGAGGATGTTGATGATATCGGCGTGAGAAGTGCTTTCAAGACAAACCCGCTGGTCAGGGCATGGTGAGATCGATTGAAATTACCAAGGCCTCAGTAAGAGATCGGCTGGTAGTAGATTCTGAAGTCTGGATGGAGCATCCCGATGATCATGATTTCCAACCCAGAGCCTCGATTGAAGGGAAGCGATTGATGATATCCAATGCAGGTCAATTGATCGATTCTGCTTCCATCGAACTCGATGATGAGCAATACGCCGCAGCGGAGAGAGACAGACTGATCGAACTCAGAGTCAAGTTCGGCGTTCAGGGTATGCATGGGGTTCTAGTTCACAAAACCCCAAACCCTAGAGACGGCCCGAAAGCCAAGAAACTCGCCGAATCAAGGTGGAAGACAGTCCTTCCTCTGAAATTCTAACCACCGCTGAGATTATACCAAATCCGATGAACGCCGGCTTGCTGGACCCATAGTGTAGCCTGGATATCACACGAGCTTGCGGAGCTTGTAACCCGTGTTCGAATCGCGGTGGGTCCGCCAATTAATCCATTAATTTCTCAATTTCCTGAGAAAATAAGATCAGGGTCGGAGCCCAAAGACCGACAAATACCCCGAGCATCTCATCCGCTTGAACGAAGTAGATGTAAACCGATCCCAAGATCGAAACTGCACTCGCTGCCAAACCTAATTTTGAAATCATTCCTTCCATTGTAAAACCTCTAAAATGTCCTAGATTATCTAGAGTATTAAACTGGTGTTTGAATCACAGCAACTCTGAAAATCATTTCTTTGACAGTTTGATTATCGCTCTCGATTGAGCTTTGGACCAGCCCGTGGATTGTAGCTGTGTCGAAATCGACTCCTCAGAATCCCCATCCTCCAGAGCATCCTTCGCCCAATCGACTGCAGCCGCTCTGTCGGCGATCTCATCTTTCGAGAATAGCCTTTTTTTGCCTTTAGCACCCTCTCGACCAATGGCCC
>DATW01000039.1:22837-31199 GCA_002504845.1 Euryarchaeota archaeon UBA250
CCGCCTTTCTTTGATTTGGAGGGCTTATTCAAAACCCTCTGCTGGAAAATCACCAGTGCAAATATCGAAACCACTACCGCCGCAACGAGTGCGATGACCGGAAAAGACTCCAAATCGCTTTCAGATTGGACATCTTTGTCATACGGCCTGAAGTCTGCATTGTCACCGACCCCATCTCCATCTGAATCAGCCGACTCAAATGGATCATTTGGGAACACGTCAGAGTTGTCCCCGACCCCATCCCTATCTGTATCTGTGGTCTCTCCTTCCCATCTGGGAAAAGCATCCGCGTTGTCACCGACCCCATCTCCATCTGAATCCAAAGACTCAGATGGATCATCTGGGAACATGTCAGAGTTGTCCCCGGCCCCATCTCCGTCCGAGTCGACAGATTCTGTAACGAGATACGGGAAAGCATCCGCGTTGTCCCCGACCCCATCTCCGTCCGAGTCTAGGGTTTCACTAGGGTCTTCAGGGAAAGCATCGAAATTGTCACCTGCACCATCACCATCAGTATCGGTCGTCTCAGATGGATCGACAGGGAAAGCATCCGCGTTATTTCCTACGCCATCTCCATCAAAATCAGCCGTCTCAGATGGATCGGTAGGGAATGCATCTTTGTTGTCTCCTATCCCGTCTCCATCGGTATCGGCCGTCTCAGATGGATCGGTAGGGAATGCATCTGCGTTGTCCCCGACTCCATCATCATCGACATCTGACCATTCATTGGAATCATTCGGGAACGCATCTCCATTGTTCCCCACACCATCGTTATCTTTGTCGAGCCATTCATTGGGATCATTCGGAAATAAATCCGCATTGTCTCCTATCCCGTCCCCGTCCGAGTCGAAGGCCTCATTGGGATCCCCTGGAAATGCGTCTTCATTATTTCCAACTCCGTCCCCGTCCGAGTCGAGGGTCTCGGTTGGGTCTTCTGGGAAAGCATCCCCGTTGTCCCCGATACCGTCTCCGTCGGTGTCAGCCCACTCGCCAGGCCAGCTAGGGAACGCATCCGTGTTATCCCCGACCCCGTCCCCGTCGGTATCCATCCAGTCAGTCGGATCGTCCGGGAAAAGATCCCCGTTGTCCCCGACCCCGTCCCCGTCGGTATCGAACCATTCTGTGGGATCGTCCGGGAACAGATCTGCCGGCACACAGTACCCGTCTCCATCTTCGTCAACATAGGCAGAAGGGTCATTGTCACACTCATCCGTATTGGACCCGACCCCATCGCCATCCGCATCAAGCCACTCATTTGGGTTGTAGATGAACGCGTCCACATCATCTCGATATCCGTCCCCATCCGAGTCTCGAACAAAACCCTGTAAGGCCCAATCCAAAGTCACGTCTGCCCATACGTCAGTTCCATCAAATGGGAAGAAATCATTGTGCATGCCATCGTTGATTCTCCAGTGAGTCACCCTTTCACCTGAGCCACAGTTGGGATAGTCGAGTATGTCGGTTTCATACCCAGACAGCCAAGCTGATAGATCCAGAGTTCCTTGAAGTACACGATTCTGATCGCATGCGTATCTGTCAGCCCAATTGTAGAGTGTGGTATTTGCCCCAGGATGGGGGCAACACCCTATGGGACTCCCGCCAAGTGAAACTTGGGCAGCCCCATCATACTCGACGTAGTCGTCGTCCGTCGCATGTACGTGGAGAATGTCAGGACTCCCTGTGTTGAGGCACTTGGTGAAATCATTCCATGTCACCCCATTCAAGGCCACAATAGATCTCATCAGATCTCCCTTTTCACATGCCATTCTATGACTCATGAAAGCCCCATTTGAGTAGCCCATGAACACTACACCTTCGGGATCTGCCCCATAGTTCTGAATTGCATCTTGTACTATGGTTTCCAGCCAACTTACATCATCGGTGTACGTTGGCCCCCACGGCCCCCCTTCTATGCAGCATGCGTCTGTTGCATTCCAAAACCTGGGGAATGGAAAGAATTGCCAGTGCCTAAGCCCATCAGGTCTGAGAAGTAAGTGCTCATTCTCATGAATGCTATCCGTCAATCCCATATCTGCAGTTATCACTTCACCACTTTGCCCGAACCCATGCAATACTACCACTAACGGTAGAGGGCGAGAATAATCGTGCCCACCAGGCATCTCCAATACTGCTGTACGTTCGACTGGGCCCACATTTACGAAAGTGTGAGCATTGGTGTACTGGATCGGCGACCCCGTATCTGACGAGGTGTATCTAACAGCCTCGGATTCTATTTCCATTTCAGAAATTTCAACCATCGGCCCAAAAGAAAAAAGCATCATCATTACAATCGCTGTAACAGCTGAGAGTCTGTCGCCGGTCGTTTTCATCATGTTGTTATGAACGTATGATGTCTATTTGTTTGTTTCCCAGACATTGCACCCCCGAAATATGGCCCACAACAAATTTTTGTTTTACAACGATGAACGGAATATCATATACTGTTCTATTTACGCATCATCATGACGCGTTACACTTTTCTTGGTTTGACTATACCTCAATTGACAGCCGCCATAGGTTTCCTGATGATTACTCTAGGCCTCGTTTTTTGGTTAACAACGGGTTTCATAACAGCACTTTTTCCGAGCCTCTTCGGGATTTTCATGCTGCTTTCATCAATTGGAAGTAAGATGAGGCCAGAGAAGAACGCTCTATACATGCACATCGCGGTTTTATGCTCATTATCTGCTCTAATCTTGGGGGGTGCGGCAATACTGATGGACCCAGACTGGTCATCTCCTGTTGCCCTCATCGAACAAACAGTGATGGCCATTCTGGGCGGCACACACTTTGCGGCAAGCATAGCCTCATTCAGATTCGGATCACCTGATAGTCAGCAGGCAGAAAGGAGATGCGGGTACGAGGGTAATCCATGGGCCATACCCGCTTCCAACAATACCCTCAACTATCCTTCGGTTAACGACACCGGCCCGATTGCAGCCAGCGTACTTCTAACATCACCCAGGAAGTAAGCCACCGAACCTTCTGATTTTAGCAAATGGATATGAAGAAGACACGCCCGCCATTTTGTGTGCCATTCACATCCGCACGACGAATCGACTTCCCCTTGGTTGATATCGCAGGTATCGTCTACTATCCCCATTATTGGGATTTAGCACACCGATTTTTCGAGGAGTCATGGGAATCAACTTGCGATATGCACTACCACGATGTTTTGCATAAGAAGAAGATAGCATTGCCCCTCATCCACAGCGAAGCCGAGTTTCACCATCCTCTCAGATATGGAGATGTTGCGCACTGTGAAATCGAAGTTCTCAAGATCGGAACAACATCAATTACCTGGCGATATAGGATCTCAAATCAGAATGGAGTTCTTTGCTGGAGTGCAATTCAGACAACCGTTTGCACTAGCATGGATGCAGTCACTGCGAAGAAACCCATTCCAGATTGGATGAAAAAGGGTCTGAGCAGAATATTAGAAAATTAGTATTAACGATGCACTATTATGGTCTGGGCCACTTTTTCGAAAGAGCCTTTCTGAGTGAATCATCCATCGTCGCATCCCACCAATTAGCTTCTCTCCATATGGCGTATCGCCCCCTAATCCCCCTCAGGTCTGCACCATCCATACGAGCTCCTTGCATATTTGAAAGACTCAATTTTGCTTTGACGAACCTTGCGTTACGCATGTCCGAACCGTCAAGAGCAGCCTTCATCAGATTCGCACGCTTGAATGAGGCACCTCGCAAATCCGCTCCTGACAGGTCTGCACCCTCAAGATCCGCGCCATCGAATATCGCGCGCCGAAGGTCGGCACCGGATAGATCCGCCCCTCTAAGGTCGGCGCGTACGTGAGATGTATACGACCAATCCTTAGCCCCTTCACCTTCGCTGTCGCTCACGCCGACAGCCTCTCAAGATGGTCGATACCCGCATCAGTCAGTATGGCATATCGGTTTTTGTCCGTGCCCGGCGGATATGTCAGGAGAGACGACTTGCCCATACCCGACCCCCCCTCGATCATCCTATTCATGTACAGTGAGATATTCCATTTTTCAATTTCCTCTTCCGTCCACTTGCCTGTGGAAATAAGAAGACGCTTGACAACTCTTGGAGGCGAGTCATTCTGCTTCTCAACCGAGCGTAGGAAGTGCACGGCTGCCAGTATGATATCAGCAGTTTTGTGAATCCCACAATTGTCGATCAGTCGGTTGAAAGCAGATCCGCTTTTTGGTATACCTTGCTTCGTCATTGCTTCTATCGAAGCATCAATCGCCTCTTGTCGTGCTATACGGATCTTAGAAAGAGCCGATGCCCATGTATCTTGATCTTTAATCCTGATCCATTCGTCGTTGACTTCACGCATCGTTCCCTTTAGATCAATCTCCTGGGAACCAACCTGCAAATAGAGCCGCGCCTCCTCTTCAGAATCGCTCATGGGCTGGCCCTTGCCAACACTCATGTTAATTTTCCCCTTGTTTTATGAACATCTACAACAATCACTTTGACCCGCATAATTCAAGATGAGCCGCCCATTGCCGGATTCATGGCCGAACCTGTTGGAGCGAGCTATTCGCTAGTACTCCAAAAGGGGGCAGACCCTGCTACGCTTGGAGGCGTAGCAGTCTGCGGCCTCACTACAGTCGGCTCTGTGGGAGTGATTGCAGCTTCGCATCTCATCAAGTCAATGAATCTCAATCCAATGGGCACCGTCATAAATCCTGATTTCCCAGCTGTAGCCCTGATTCAAGAATCTGTGCCCAAACACCCTGTTCGGGTATACCAAGGTGACGAATTCGGCGTCTTCATCTCTGAAATCCAATTCCCCCAAAGTAGCGATGTGCAATTTGCGAATACCGTCCTGGAGTGGTTCCACGGGGGAGGCTTCGACCGACTCGTCATCATCGATGGCTTGGTCAGCGAAGACTTGGGGTTGAAAGAGGATGGGGAGATATGGGGCGTCTCTTCCCTACAGCCCGGGAGAGACGCACTGGACAAAGCCGGGATACAGAGGATACAGCAGGGAATCGTGACCGGTGTCTCCGGCTTCCTTCTCGCCGAAGGCGAACGTCAAAATCTCGATGTTACGGTTCTACTGGCCGAGTGCAATCCAGCCTATCCGGACGCAAGGGCGGCATTGATTGCTGTTGAAGCGCTTTGCGATCTAATGGACATCGAAATCCCCGTCCAGACTCTTCTGGATGAGGCTAGAGAAATCGAGAATAGAGTAAGAGAGGTCTTCGAGAGAGCCCAAGCATCTGCCCTCCCAGCCCCTAGTGACGAGCCAGATGACGATGAAATCAGCATGGTCTATTGAAATCAATAGAATGGGTTAGCACCCGCGGCGTGATCCGTCGCATCAATGACCTCAATTATTTCTGGAACATTATCCATGATCATGACCTCAACTCCTTGCTTCAGAGTGACATCAGCCATTCCACATCCTTGACAGCCACCCCCAAATGCGATTATTGCCTTTTTCTCATCTACACCGACCAAGTCCACGTGGCCTCCGTGCGATGCTACCGCCGGATTCACGTTTTTATCAATCACTTCCGCAACTCTTTGAGACAGATCATCAATCCACAACGGATTTGGATTTTCAAAGGAGAAGCCGCCACCCATCAGAGTCTCTTTGAAGTCCAAAGTCGCACCATCCAAGTATTTGGCGCTCCGCGCTGCAATCCGAACTTGGAATCCACGAGCCTCTTGCGCAACATCGTCATCACTTGCATCATTGATGTCAATAAATTGGAGATCGTATTGAAACCCCTTGGGCCCCCTCCCTACTATTTCGATTCTAAGAGCCAGAGAATCGCCTTCTTCCGCCTGTGCTGAGTAATGTAGGAGCATCTCATGAGCCTTGTCGCTTATGCTCAGCATCATACTTCCCTGGGGGCACACCAACTTGAACCTACGTTCGACCCCGAACTCTATCCCCTAGGACTTAGGCCAAGTACACATGAGGGGGGATCTGGGAGACCGTCTCGGGCGGCCACTCAAAGATTTGAGAATTTCAGTTACCGATAGGTGTAATTTCAGATGTAGATACTGTATGCCGAGAGAGGTCTTCGGCAAGGATTTCCCGTTTTTGGAAAGAGGTGGAATAATGTCCTTCGAGGAGATCGATAGATTTGCAGGGATTTTCATTGATCTGGGTGTCGAGAAAATCCGCCTCACAGGCGGCGAACCCCTCCTTCGCAAAAATCTGCCAGATCTCATTTCTATGCTTTCAATGAGGGGCGTGGAAATCGCGATGACCACAAACGGAGTCCTTCTTCCGAGATATGCCCCTGCCCTATCTGCAGCAGGCCTCGACCGTGTCACTGTGAGCCTTGATGCAATAGATGAATCCACATTCGCTTCGATAACCGACTCGGGCCATACTGTTGCCTCTGTGATGGCAGGAATTGAAGCCGCTGAATCTGTGGGCTTGGGCCCGATTAAGATCAACACCGTTGTCAAGAAGAACTCCAATGAAGACGAGATATTGGATCTGGTTGAGAGATTTTCTAACAGAGACATCGCTATCCGTTTCATAGAGTACATGGATGTCGGCACTACCAACGGGTGGAGTATGGAAGAAGTAGTAACCGCTGAAGAAATAAGATCGATCATCGGAGTTGATGAGCAGATAACACCGGATAAGAAAAGCGATGTTGCCAAGAGATATAGGTTGTCAAAAGGAGGGGAGGTGGGTGTTATTTCAAGCGTCACAGAACCCTTCTGTGGCGACTGTACACGAGCGAGGCTTTCGGCAGATGGCAGACTCTTCACATGCCTCTTCTCAAGCAAGGGGGTAGATCTCTTGACGATGATGAGAGCAGGATCAACAGACAAAGAACTGGCCAAAGCCATCGAGACAACTTGGAGTAATCGAGAAGATCGCTATTCAGAGATAAGATCCGAGCAGGCAAACACCCCTAATAGAATTGAGATGTCATACATAGGCGGATGAGTAACTCAAGAAAGGCTCACAAAAGCCTGTAAAACGGCTGACCAGGGCGCATCTGTTCTGAATGAAGGCTCTGCATACCTCGAAACTTCTGCACAGAAACCCTCCCCACGCAAGGTCTCAGCCATCTTTGTGGGGCTCGGTGGATCTCCCCCTCCAACGAAACTTGGCAGTGCATCGGTGATTACCAGATGTCTTCCATGAATGGCTTTCCCCTCGTCGCATATCCTCTTCACAGCTCGCTTCGCCCTTCTGACCTCTTTCAGATTCATTTCTGGATCACCGACTTTGCAAATCTCCTCTGCTGCAGTCTCGCTCATGCTAGCCATAACATCCGGATCACCGATATCCCCCGTCCACAATGGGCCAGATACGCCAGCATTCAGATTAGGATACGCATTCAGAGGCAGCATAACATGCATCGGCCTAGATCCCGAGTCATGTTCTGGAAGCAAACCTGCTTGAATAGCCAAATCAACGATAGAATCGTTAGGCGATGCCACTCTCCAACCCAGGTTTGCATCCACAGCACTTGCACCCATCTTCGAGCGCTCTACCAGTATTGTCACTCTGAGGTGGTGTGAGTCCCATATGCTGAGAAGAGGCCGAATTACCCTATCGTGTCTGGCTGCAGCCTTTGCTGCAGAAGCCAATAAGACCCTCAATCCGCTGTCATGTTTGAGTCCATCCATGTGTACGCGTGCTCCATAACGACGCCTCAATGGCCCGGGCGATGACCCGCTTAGAGCAGCTGTATCCGTGGCGCTGATTGAAATCACCGATCTACGCGCTGTTGCCTGCATTGCCAAGTCGAGAAAAGGTACTGGCGATCCATAAGGATCCAGATCAATCCAATGCCATCCCTGTCTGAGGATTTCCTTTCTAGCATCTCCCTGTATAACCACGACATTCTTCTTGAGATCATCATTTTCAAGATTCGACCTCGCCCATTCGAGAGCCTCTTCGTCCATATCGCACATCTTTACCCTCAATCGACTAGAGACATCCTCAGAAGTCTCTTCCAACCACCTCCTAGTTCGAATGCCCGTCGCGCAAAGAGCATCCAAAATCTGTATTTTCTTTACCTCGCCTAATACCGTCTTTCCGATATGTTCGAGCATCAGAACACTCCTCGTCCGATTTCCTGCCATAGCCGGATTCAGAAATCCCATCCCATATTTGCCAGCAGGCCCCTTCCTATCCCGGTCTACTTCTGTAGGCAACCTGTGTTCTATGCCCCCTTCATGGTACACAACGCCCGGCCAGCCTTTGGGTCCCATGCTCTACCGACAAGGTCCAGATTCATATGGACTGTGCGATTCAATCAGTATTCAGTATACATCAAATCGAGAGGAGAATGATGGACGCCTGCTCCTTCCACCACGTAACCAATCTTTTGTGATCCAGGAATTCTTCCAGAGACCCATTTTTCTACATCTTCAGCGG
>DATW01000039.1:31603-32364 GCA_002504845.1 Euryarchaeota archaeon UBA250
TCCTGTATCCATCCGAATTCAGGATGAGGGCTGAGTGGTTTGTCTATCTCAAAGCCGACAGAATCGTTTAGCCTGAGTAAGTTGGATAACCCTCCGCCGGTTATATGGGCAATTCCATGTACATCATTCCTCGAACAGGGGGTATCTTTCCCGAATAGCAGATCGACAATAGGATCAACATAGATTCTCGTTGGGTTGAGTAAAACGCTTCCAAGGTCCCCCACGTCATTCTCTATCTCCCGGTATGGGTGCGTAGAATCGAATGGCGCCGGCTCTAACAAATTGACATTCGTCTTGGAGAGCACCCCCCTCACCAAGGAATACCCATTCGAATGGATCCCGCTGCTCGGTATGCCAATCAACACATCTCCTGGAGACGCACTCACTCCAGTCACCGCCTCTCCTGCAGGCAACCAACCCAACGCTGTTCCTGAGAGATCCAACTCATTCACGATCCCTGGGAGTGTTGCAGTCTCGCCACCTGCAAGAGTCACATTGGCCCTCGCACACGCTTCAGATAGAGACTCTCCTATCGACTGATGCACTGTCTCATTAGGGTAAGGGACTGCAATATAATCGACAAATCCAATCGGCTCGGCTCCAACACACAGCAAATCATTCACATTCATCGCTACACAGTCTATACCAACTCCTTGGTACCGTCCCATTGTATTTGCAATCTGAAGCTTCGACCCGACGCCGTCTGTCGCCATTGCAAGCCACTTGTCGTCGAATTCCAGTAAACCCCCGAATCCCCTGTC
>DATW01000041.1 GCA_002504845.1 Euryarchaeota archaeon UBA250
CCCATTCATAATTTTACTCTGCTCTTCTTCACTGAGAGAGTTGAGAAGCTGCTTTAGGAAAGATTTCTGCTTGGGGGTAGGCTTCGATCTTCTCAGCTCTAAAGCGGCCGTGTGCGCTTCGGAAAAACCCCCTACAAAATTAGACCAGACATCAGGCGCTTCGATTTTACCGTGCTCAATCCCATCTAAACTGGCCTCCATGCCCGCTGTGAATTCTGATTCGAAAACACCTCTATTGCCATCATTGCCATACATGGGGGCTATTTCTTCCCAAAGGAGGATTCCACGATCTGTAGGAATTAGAGACCCATTCTCGCTAACAACATATCTCCTTTTATCATCAAGTAGCTTATCTACTGTTGATGCATATGTTGATGGTCTCCCTATCCCTCTTTTTTGCATACTTTCCACCAGGGTGTGCTGTCTAAGTCTGCTAGGTGGTTTCGTCTCGTCTACAATTAGACGAGGACTTTCCTTATTCATCAGAATCTGGATGCTGCTGCCTACCGTCGTACCTGTTTTTGGAGGATTCAGATTCGGCGTGGCCCTCTGATCGCCAAAAGCCCATTCCCATCCGGTCTTCACCCGCCATGACTTACTAGAAGTCAGGATTTTTTCGAATCCATCCACGCGTGCTTTGACAGACAATGTAGAATATTCAGAATCAACCATTTGACTAGCAGCAAATCTACTCCATATCAATGAATAAAGTGACATTTGTGCCTTATCAAGCCCATCAGGTGATTGGTTGGAGGGGTCTGTTGGGCGTATAGCCTCGTGCGCATCTTGAACCGCGCTATCGCTGACCTCTCCTACGATGCCCGGAGCAGCTCTGAGAGCTTCAGAACCAACATTCTTCGAGATATACTCCCTGATTGTACTTCTAGCCTCAGGACTAGTCCGTGTGGAGTCCGTTCTCAGATATGTTATGAGGCCCTGTTGATATAGTCCATTAGCAACATTCATGACTCTTTTACTGGTCCAATTTAGATCAGATCCGGCCTTTCTAAGAAGAGTCGGCGTGGAGAAAGGTGGCTGTGGTTTACTCTTTCTTGATCCTGCCTTAACATCAGTAACTTCTACTGATTTATACTTCTTGAGGGCTGAAAACGCTTCTTCGGCCAACACTTGATTATTGGTCCGATCTGGATGGTGCTTTGGCTTGTCTGTGGACTCATCAAACCAAGCCTCAGAGTCATCCTTCTCATGAAACCTCACCTTGAAATGAAACTCGTCCGAATCTGCTGTGACGGCATAATATGGCTGTGGTTCGAATGCCAATCTTTCCAACTCTCTCTCGACTAAGATGCCCAGAGTTGGCGTCTGGACTCTTCCCATCGAGGTAAGATTCCAGGACCGCGAGAATTTTGATGCCCTGTAACCCACCAATCTATCCATGAATCTCCGAACCTTTGCTGCTTCAACTAGATTCATATCCACTTCCCGAGGATTATCAATTGCATTCATCACAGCACTCTTGGTGACCTCGTTGAAAGTGACCCTCTTGGTTTCGAAGTCTGAAAAAATCTCAGCTAATCTCCAAGCGATGAACTCTCCCTCTCTGTCAGGATCTGTTGCAATGTAGACGGTTTTAACTCCATTCTTCTCAGCCTTGGAAATTAATGAGCCAACCAATCTTTCTGTATTCTCCCTCTCCTTAGAATTATTCCCCGACCAATCCCAAGGAGGTTCTGGAAGTACATCTTCTTTAGATGCCCACATTGCCTTGTTGGCTTGTTTCCTATCGGGATGAGCTCTGCCTGGAAGATCCTGTACGTGACCCCTACATGACTCTACGAGATATCCTTTCCCAAGATACCCCTGTATCTTCTTGCCCTTGGCCCCCGACTCCACAATAACCAAGCTACTCATGGATACTCATTCACCCCGCATCGAGGTAACTGTATAATTTGAATGGGCGATATGTAGTCAATTTTTCACTACTGAACGCCATTCTCTCTCGGACCACGGCTCCTCATCAATACATCCGATACAACCAGGGTACCCAGCAGATGCAAGTGAGACGATTGAAGAGAAAAGATTCTGAATCTGAAGCTCAACATCGCCTGGGAGCCAGACAATATCTTCGATATCGGGTTCACTCCCTCCGATAATCCCTCCATGACCACCAAAGGGCGATATCATCAGTTGATTGGAAGAATCACGACCCCCGTATTCAATATCGATAATTATCGAAGGATTAGCATCTGCTGCAATTACAAGAGCCTCTTCCATTCTAAGTATCCCAGCCTCATTCCCCTCAAGCAATAGACCCCTTGATTTTAGAATGCGTTTGGCCAGCTCAAGAGCCCCGGCATCCGGCGTCATGGAGCCGTTGAGTCGCCAATCCTTGAAGAACCTGACACAGCAGAGGGGGTGGAAGATCATGTCATACGGCCTGTTGGTGAGACCGCTTCTCAGATTCTTTGATTCTGAAAGTGCACATGGAATGAGCCTTTCTTTGGGCTCCACCGTGGCATCCACTATGGTGGGTCAGAAGATCCTTGGAACACTCTACAGAACGCCCTCACTACCAGTCGATGCTTTCGGATCTCGATTCAGACACCCCGTGGGGCTAGCTGCTGGCTTCGACAAAAGATGCGAGGCACTTTCCCTCTGGCCTTCTATCGGCTTTTCATGGACTGAGGCCGGGGGCATCACATACCATCCCCAGGATGGAAATGAGAAACCTAGAATGTTCAGGGCAGACTCTGATCGGGCTCTAGTGAATCGAATGGGATTCAACAATCCAGGCGCTGTAGAGGCCAGAAAGACTCTACAAAGAACTCTTGACTCAGGT
>DATW01000053.1 GCA_002504845.1 Euryarchaeota archaeon UBA250
CAATCCTCCTCATCCGAATTCGACCATCCGTCCCCGTCTTTGTCATCATCAAGTGCATCGCATACGCCATCTGAGTCCATATCCGGCGGGAGATCACTACTCATTTTCGGGTCGCTTCCACAGAGTAATTCGTCCTCATCTGAAACTCCGTCATTGTCATCATCCGAGTCGGAGAGATCCGGAACTCCGTCCCCATCTGTATCGCCCCCTTCTTCTATATCGCATATCCCGTTTCCATCACTATCGGATGGAACTGATGCCCCATCAAGAGGGTCCGTGCCACAGTCTGCCTCGTCGGAGTCAGTCCAGCCGTCATTATCGTCATCGTAATCTTCCACCAGGGCCGTACCTCCTGTGAATGTAATATTGTCAACATAGATCGCTTCTGTCGCGGCATTGGACTGGAGCATGAATTTCAGGCTCCCAGCGCCCGCGCTGGTTAGATCAACCACATATGTAGTCCAGGTCCCAAGAAGGGAGGTGTGTGCTGTATCGATATCATCGCCTGTCGTATTCAGTATTTCGATTTCCGAGTTAGCGCCGTCGAACCAGATTACAATTTTATCAGCCGTTTCCCAGTTTGTATGCTGACCACTCTGAAGTTTTTGTTGGACATATAGGTCGAACTCTACGGAATCAGCATCCACGATATCAAGCTCTAAAGTGGCTATCCCGTCTACATCAGACATTTCGTAGCCTTTATCGCCATCGATAAAACTACCAACGGTCCCTGTGTAATCTACTACGCCAAAGAAATCACCATCTGTCAGCCCATTGCTTCCCGTGGACTCATAGTATAGTTGGAAACCCATTTCAGAACCAGTCGTGACATTGTGGGAAACATGCGACTCTCCTGCGTTATTCCAGAGATATCGATCGACACTTGAGTCTCCTGTATCGATGTATATGGTCCCGTTAAGAGGATCTTCAAAAGAGGTATGAGCTAGGATTCCGTTACTTGTACAGCCTGAAGATACTTCATCAGGAAGCCCATCGTTATCGGTATCCGAATTGGCACATGGGTCATTTGGAAACGCATCCACTGAATCATCGTAGCCATCTCCATCAGTATCAGTCGCCTGTACCATCGGAGACATGGATAGAATGATCAAGAGAGTAGCGGTGATTGCTGGGATGTGCCGGCCCATGTCAATCATGAGGGGTCGATAGCACATGAAAGTGACCTATGTACATGGCACAGGATTTAGGACCCTTTCCGCCCAACAGTGTCATGGAGAGCAAGCAGACAGCATACAACGTCCTAGACGCCGTCGAAGCTTCGGGAAGACATTACGCGACATCATTGCCCATGATTGCCAGCGAGAATATACTCAGCCCACTGGTGGCTAGGGCAGTTTCCTCGGACTTGCATGGGCGATATGCCGAGGGGCTACCTGGTAAGAGATACTACCAAGGATGCGACGACTTTGATACGATTGAATCACTAGGAATAGAATCTGCCAAGAGGGTGTTCAATTCAAAATTCGTGAATATCCAGTCTATTTCAGGAACGGTATCAAACATTGCCGCTTTGAAAGCTCTATCCAAACCAGGCCAGTCGATAACTGCAGTTTCCACAGCAGATGGAGGGCATATCTCCCACGCAAATATGGGTGCAGTCGGGGTCAGAGGGCTCGATCTCCATACATATCCGTGGAATGTGGAGAGGATGGAACCGGATATTGATGCTGCTGCAAAGCTCATCAGAGAGATCGAGCCGAGTGTTGCGCTATTCGGCCAATCCGTTTTCCTATTTCCGACCCCTCTCGAGGAATTGTCCGACGCCGCACATGAGGTGGGTGCCTCTGTGATGTATGATGCGGCACACGTGCTCGGGCTCGTCGCAGGGGGCGTCTTCCAGGATCCCCTTCGAGAAGGGGCGGATGTCGTGACTGGCTCAAGTCACAAGACATTCCCAGGTCCACAGGGAGGTTTTTTGATATCTGATAGCGATGATCCGAAGATGCACAGGAGGCTGAATAATGCTGTATTCCCGGGAACGTGCTCATCGTACCATCTTCACCATGTGGCTGGGAAAGCTGTTGCTCTTGCCGAGTTCGAGGCATTCGGAAAGGACTACGCAAGAGACATCGTAAGAAATGCCAAGGCATTGGCCGAATCTCTCGCAGAGCGTGGTTTTGATGTTCTTGCAGAGGAGAGGGGCTATACAGCAAGCCATCAGGTACTGACTAGACATGGAGACAAAGATTCTGGTGCAGGTAGGGATGCTGCTCAGATGCTTGAAAAAGCAGGCATAATCACCAACATGAACATGCTCCCGGGCGATACTAAGGCCCTATCTCCATCCGGGCTTCGCCTAGGGGTCCCCGAACTTACGCGTGTGGGGATGGGTGCCGATCAAATGGACCAAGTTGCGCATTTCTTCCAGCGAGCATTGATCGACGGCCACGATCTAAATTCAGTGAAGGCGGATGTCGAGTTGTTCAAAGATGATTATACAACCGTCCAATATTGCTTCGAGCCCGGCCAAGCATATCCTTGAGAAGAAGGACATGTTGATGCATCGTCAATGCAGGGACGTCATGTGAGCCGGCACGCCTCAATGGCCATATTGGTCACATTCATGTTATTCTCAGTCCCCATCTCTGGATGTTTAGGATTCATGGAATCCGATTCCGCCCCTTCTGGTCAAGACGACCCTTGCGACACCGCACCAGACTCTGAAGATTGTCTGAAACTCGAACCAAGGCCCCAAGATTGCTCGGTCATAGAGATATTCGATGGAGGAATATGCAGGGATCTGAATGCGCCCGATGAATTGGATTACGGTATAACTTCGACTAAATTCTATGTCGGCATCGAAATCGACCCATACACTCCTTCATTCATAGGCGATGGACCTGATGTATGGCTAGTCTCCCCTAACCTGCCCGAAGGCCTGATCCTAGATTCAGAAACAGGAGTATTGTCCGGTATACCCTTTGAATCTGGAGTCTCAACACACACAATAGTGGCTTCAAACCCAGCCGGATCTTCATCGATCGACATATTCCTTGAGATAACGATTGAACCACCGAGCGATCTTCAATACGATCTATCCGAGTTAGTCTGTATATCTGGCCAGCAGTGCCATCTTCCACCTCCCGATGTGACTGGCGCCCAACCCATGCAATGGACATCGCAACCCCCTCTTCCCGAGGGATTCTCTTTCGATGATTCCGGTTCCATAACTGGGTCATCGATCATTCAGGCCTCTACTAATCATGTGATTAGGGCCTCAAATGAGGCAGGAAACTCATCCACCACTGTCATGATAACTATCGTTCCAACAACTCCTGTAGATTTCGCATATCCCGACTCCCCAATCGAATATGCTGTTGGTGATTTGATCGAGATAGTACCTCATCCCAATCCCGGGGAGGACATCGAGTGGAGCGTTACCCCGATGTTACCCGAAGGAATTCATATCGATAGTGAGGGAGTTGTTAGGGGGAATGCCAATACGACTTTCGATTGGTCGCAGTACAAAATCACGGCTTCCAACTCACAGGGGTCGTCCCAAGGCATAATTCTAATCAGAGTCACAGATGTAGCGCCCACATCAATAGGTTACCCAGAATCCAATCTCATCTTGAGGGTAGGAGTTCCTATGGAGGGCATGTCCCCTACGACTCTGAGTGTGGTCGATCATTGGTCCATTGAGCCAAATCCGCCTCCGGGAATCAGCATCAATTCACTTACGGGGGAGATATCGGGAACTCCTGCAAGTGTATCCGACTCGAGAGAGTACACTGTAACTGCATCCAATTCAGGTGGCTCAACGAGTGCTACGATTTACATCGAGGTGAAGATACCGCCTCCATCAGGCATACAATGGCCTTCCTTCGAGATGCCCCTTCGAGTCAATACCCAGATTTCCATAACCCCCTCCAACGCAGGCCCGACCGTCGAATCATGGGAATCAGATCCCCCTCTCCCCGATGGCTTGCAATTTCTTCCCAATGGAACGATAGAAGGCACGCCTATAGAGCGCCACCCCTGGACATTTCACTCTCTCTGGGCGAACAATTCCGGAGGCTCTTTGCAGCAACGAGTATGGCTTTCAGTCATCGATACTCAACAAGATCAGTCAGATCTTTCCTATGGAATAGGCTCCGTCGATTACCCCGGATACGCTTCATCGATACTTCCTGTGGGCCCCTATTCATTCCCCATAGCAGTTGCCGGGCCGGATGATTTCCCTGTGATATCAGGATCACACGTAGGACGTGGTAAGATGATAGGTTATGGGCACGAGTCATGGGTCGATCTGACTTCCAACGAGAATGCACTCGATTTTGCACTCAGGGCCGTCGAATGGGCATGCGGGGAGAACGCAGAAGTGGGATTAGCGACGGGTGCTGGATTCGACACATTCTCCGATGAGCTAGAGGCGGAGGGCCATTCAACAAGCAGCGCGCATCCAGACGATCTTTCCGAAGTCGATTGTTTGATAGCAGAATTCTGGAACGGATATGATTCAGGGGATAATGCAGCCATAGTTCAGTTTGTATCAGAGGGAGGCGGATTAATCATGGGCGGCCATTCGTGGTACTGGTCTTATTCCAATGATGACGTAGCCCATGAATACCCGGGAAATAGGATCGCCACCCACACAGGATTGCTCGTATCTTCTATCCATGGACAGGGAGGCGAGAATGTGAGATTTGACTGGGGCAATGACCCCTTGATGACGCCATGGAATGCCGCTCAATCTATCTTGGAACACTCCCATGGGGCGATTACGCTGAGCGATGAACAAGCAAGCACGATTGGAACATGCCTCAGTCCACTGATCTCCTTTGTACCATATGATTATCCAGATTTCTGGTCAAGACTCCACCATGTAGTCAACTCCTCGGGTTGGACAATAATCGATGCACAATACGGCCATGAGTTTGGACAGGATCCTCTGGAGGATACATTACTGACGATAGAATCCGGAATCATATCTGTGATGCCCCCGAGCCTCATCCCCTCACATCCAAGTCACGCCGAATTCCCGGGCGTCATCCAGGCATCCTCGCCGCGGATACAGGAAAACATCACTTTCCACTCTAATCAGACAGGTCTGCCATCTCAGTTCGGTTACTCGCAGGCCCGTTCGATGATACTCCTTTCCACTGGCCTATACGCCCCACCTGGGGAGCAAGTCTTCGCCACAATGCCCTCTGATCTGATAGATTCAGGCGCAATGTTGCAAGTAGGGGTACACAGTGACACTCTTTGGCATAAATCCACGATTTACCGATTCCCCTCGATAGTTCGTTCATTCACGATAGAAAGTACCAATATCTCAATTGCAAATGCATTTGGCGGTCCGATATATCTGGCAGTTCCCCCTGAAGGCCCCCTAGGCTCCACATGGATAAATTTCGATGGGGCGGTCAAGGCACCGAAATATGAGCACGGCGAGACCACATCTTCAGATTGGCAATCAATCAGGGACTACCCAGCACCCTGGGCCGAGGTGTCAAGCGACCAGTTCATCATGTCCGTTCCTTCGTCTGAGATTCGAACTCTCGACAATCCCGAGGATCTGATGGACTTCTGGGAACAGGCTTTGGAGATGGAACACGATCTGTATGGATTCACTCCATGGCCAAGAATCGAGCGAGCTGTCTTCGATGTCCAGATTTCAGCAGGATGGATGCACTCAGGATACCCTTTCATGGCCCACTTGGCTTCTGCAAGCGGCGCAGTCGATCTTTCACACATGGAATCTGAAGGGGACTGGGGCATGTTTCATGAGCTGGGCCATAATCATCAGTGGATGCCCTCAACACTTCCTGGGACCACTGAAACTGGATGTAACTTTGCCAGTGTTTACCTGATGGAGGAACTCGTTGGCATCAGCGGCCATAGTGCTACCACTTCCGAACAGAGGCACCAGAGAATGACTAATTATTTCGGCAGTGGTGCTGATATTGACGACTGGTCAGTCTGGGTCGCATTAGACACATACCTGATCATCAAAGAGGAATGGGGTTGGACGCCAATCACAGATGCGCTGACAGTTTACTACACCCTCCCTAATTCTGAGGTACCCTACACGGACCTAGAAGAATTCAATGCATGGGTGGTACACTTATCCGACACGTCGGGCTACAATCTAGCACCATATCACGAGGCATGGGGATTCCCACTCACGAATGAAACACATGATTCCCTACTTCACCTCCCTGTGTGGGTCGATGATCCCGTGAGGGGCAATTATGCCGTATTCGACTCCATCATACGCAATATGTCTGCGTCCTATGTCGCGAGTACGTCTGCAAATTTGTTGTGGGACGTTTATGATAACGGGACCGATACCCAAATCACAGTTTATTACGGGGATTCTGACCATGGAGAATCTGAATCATCATGGCCTTCCTCGGAATATCAGGGTACGGCACAGGTCGGCTCCGTAAGCATCTTGTTGGAAGATCTATCTCCCTCCACCACGTACCATGCAAGGATAAAGGCATCAAATTCCAATGGCCAAATATGGTTCGGGCCAATCACTTGGACAACTTCCGGCTCATGACGCGTATTACTTGTTCAAGGCTGTAGTTAGGTGCAATTCGCTCATGGACTATTGACATCGGTATCCAAGCAATCATGTGA
>DATW01000047.1 GCA_002504845.1 Euryarchaeota archaeon UBA250
GATTAATTCGCCATCATTGGCTGAAATAACATGTATGAATGGCGACATCCACTGATTTGCATATATCTTGTCTTCGACACACTCAAGTTCATTCAAGTTCCAAATATCTGAGTTGTTCGACCTTACTTGAATTGACCCGGTTGGCTCTAATGTTAAGGGGTCTAGTGTCGAAAGTTGGTTTGTTCCATCTGAAACTATTATCCTGTCCCCAAAAGAACACATCCCCCACCCCTCTCCTTCGAGATTGTACTGGGTACTCTGATTGAATGTATCTCGTTCGAATTCTAGAATCAGTCCTGCCTTCCAAGTCAAAACGAGTATTCTGTCATCGATCAACGTCAGGCCCTCGCCGAAGAATGAGTCGTTCAGGTCATGTGATCTAATTAGAGACCCATCTTCCAACGATATCTCCCTTACTTGGGAGTGCCCATGGAGGCCTGTTGATTCGAACATTCTGCCATCCTGCATCTCAAGTCCCTGCGTGAATGCAGAACCATCATGCGGTATCGTGGAAACAAGATTGTAACCCAACGTTGCAGAAGCTGATGATGACAGGATAATCAGCAGGCTGAGTAGTATGGCGGCCGAGTGCAGGACATTGGACGTGGACGCCATATCGTCCGAACGACGCTCCATCGATGTTAAAAGTCGCCTGTGAAGGTATGAAATGCTGTAAGGAGGCGGTATGCTGACTGGTTATCGACAACGGAACAAAACACCGCCATTTCTTTTGGTGTTGATCCTCCTAACCTCGACACTAGTTGCCCCCATATCTGCAGCGGTTTTCGAAGAGCCAGAGACACATGAATCGGAAGAATCGGCGAAGGCTCATGAGAATGGCCGATACTACCCTGGAACCGGGTCTTCTGTTTCCTCTGGGTACATACCGCTCAAGACACAATGGGCGGATGAGGGGTTCCCGGGGCGCGTGGACACTCTGAGCATCACAAATTCAAGGTCCCAAATACGATCTTGTGACAATGCGCATCAGGAAGGAGATTCTGTTACGATCAACCAAGGCAGCGAATCCACTGATGCAACTGTAGCTAAAGTCGGAGCAGGCATAGCTATACTAGTTGAAATTGGGGTATCCATTCCAGCAACAACTCTGAATGACATCTCGACCACTTGGGACAATACCATTCAACCGACTGTCACGTCTTACTTCGGATCTATTCCAGATATTGATGTCACGTGCACCGTAGAGCTTCTAATTCTCTCAATCGATGGAGGAGGAGGAATCGGTGGCTATTTCAATCCATCAATGTCTTCAGCTAGGGAGATAATCTTCATGGATTCGGATGACCTCTCTTGGAGGAATACGATCATCTCACATGAGTTTGCACACCTTTTGCACTCTGCAAGAGACCCGGGGGAGTACATTTGGATTGATGAGGGAGCAGCTGACATGGCGGCATATCTGACATTTGGACTGACTAATACCTTGATCGGGCATGCCAATGGCTGGACAGAGTCATCCAACATGTCGGTGAGATGGTGGAATCAGAGGAATGGCGACTATGGTGCTGGTTTCCTCATGATGCTATACGTCGTAGATACCATGGGGGGTTCGAATGCTTTCCAACGGCTCATCGCAGACTCAGCAAAAGGTAGTCAGGGCATAGTCAATCTCGCACTTGCGCCGGAGCCGGGTGCGACGCCAGTTGGTACGACATTCTCGGATATCTTTGCCAATTTCTCGGCCGCTGCGACCTTGGATAGTAATCAACTAGGACTTGGCTTCAGCAATCTTGATCTTGCATTCGGTTGCTCGAGCACGATATGTCGAGTACAATACAGCGGTTTCAACGATACGTGGTCTGAAATGGCCAGGAGCGGCATACAGGAAATCGAAGGATGGGGTATTCGTGCATACAGATACACAGGAGGCACTGGTGCACAGTTGAGTATCAGAGTTCAGCCATCCGAATCGGGCTTCATGGGATCCCTTCTTCAGCGAGACTCCTCGACCGGGACCTGGTCAATAACGAACATGGTCGTGGATCCGACTAGTTCGGATCTCTTGGGATTGGTCCAATCATTCGGAGGGGATGTTGATGACGTGTGGGTGATTGTCAGATTCGAGAGTTCGATCGGAGATTGCGACTATGCGTATGCAAGTTGCGGCCCTCTGCCGCCAGAGGGGTATCCGACAGCCTCCATGGAAGTATTTGCTCAACTCGTAACTGATCCTGCAGAAATTAGCATATCGGAATCCATCACGTTCGATCGAGATGGGGATGGCGATGACGACTCCGTTGAAGTAGGGTATCAGGTTCTTTCTCAAGCATTCTATGAACGCGTTGACGTCTTGATCGAGGCAATTGACTCCGATGGCGAAGTAGTGTCTAGTTCTACTAACAAGATGATTGCAGGAAACAGCGACCCAGTGGAAGGGCGCTTCTGGTTCACGCCTCCCTCGGACGGTGACTGGACATTCAGACTGAGCCTCATTAATGGAGAAGGATCGGAAGTAGATCAAGTGCTGGGATACCAAGAAAATCTTTCCAATATGGTGCCAGCAGCATCTGGATCTTCTTCCACAACCGACACACAACCGTGGCTGCAAATTGCATTCTTCGGATCGGGGATCGACGAATGGGGGATCGGTCTTCAAAATGGCACGTACTCAAACATTGAACCCCCTGCAGCATATGCCTGGGATTTTGGCGATGGGGCATCTTCGACCTTGAAGAATCCCTACCACTCATACACTGAGAATGGCAACTACACAGTCACACTTCTCGTTACAGATCAAGGACAGGCAAATTCAGATATCGTCACGTGGGACATTTTTGTGAATGATTCCTCTGACCCGCTGCCTGAAATTTCGATAGAAGGGTTATCGATCGGAGAAGGGATTTCTCTACTCACGGGGCAAAGAGTTGCATTCTCATCTCGGCAGACAGAGGATAACGTCCCTCTTGACCTTCTTTGGTTTGAATGGGACTGGGGGGACGGGCAGGTCGAGTCCGGGATCGGCCTAACTGAAACAAGCCACGCTTGGAATGATGGGGATTCAGATGGCACAGTGTATACTCTCGGACTTACTGTGGATGATGGAATCCACAGAGTGAGGTCAGATTATCTCATCACGATATTGAATCGGGCTCCGTCTGTGATTCTCGACCAGCCTTTGCAGACATTCACCCTGACTCCAATGATTCTTCCGGATGTTTTCGAGGATGTTGACGGCGTGATAGTCTCTTGGTCATGGTCATTCGAAACTGGTGTTGAGGGGGATGGGGTCAACATAGGCGGGTCATCGCTGTCACTTGGTTCGGACTTTACGCAGACCAGTTCGGACCTCTCCAATCCGAGAGTTGCTTGGAAGACCCCTGGCATGAGGAATGTGACTTTAGAGGTTGAAGACAATGATGGCAATAGAACGGCACATACATTCAATGTTCTAGTCCTCAATCAACGTCCTCTGGCTGTTCTAAGTCGGCCGTTGGATGGAGAATCTGGACAGGAGTACATCTTCGATGCTACGTCTAGCTATGACCCTGATGGTTTTGCAGGAGATCTTTCCTACAGATGGACGATAGACGGAGAGACGATTGAAAATATTTCAACAGTCTTCTACACCTTCGATGAGCCGGGTACCTATTCAGTATCTCTTGTTGTATTCGATAATCTCGGCGAGGAGTCGGGGGTCAAGACATACACGATAGAGATCTCAAATCCCCAGCCGATACCGGAAATAGAGGCTAGAATTGCAACGGATGGCGACGACCCGATTCTAGAGGCTGTAGATACAGACGATCCCTCGGTAATTTGGATGGTTCCTCACACGACCGATGGCGGGATTTTCCTGGCGCCCGAGCAGCCTCTTTTCTTGGATGGGGGGAGCAGCATAGATGGGGATGTTGAATTCGAAAATGGTACCTCTACCGATCCTGAATCTCCTGATTGGACTGGCATTGTTGATTGGTATTGGGACTTCGGAGACGGAAGTCCGATTCAGGAAGGTGCAACCGCATGGCACTCATGGTCTCAACCAGGAGACTACACCGTGACGCTGACTGTAAGGGATGGTTTCCTTACTGGCGATGTTCAAAGCACTACGATCCTAGTAACTGTGTCCGAGGCACCTGTGATCCCTGCGCAGAGCATAGTGAACACTGATCAGATAACGGTTGGCGACTCCATCGAGATATCTGCTACATTCTTCGATCCAGACCTTGAATCTGGAATCGTAGCATGGCTAGACAAAGACGCCTTTGTTGACAGTGATGGAGATGGATCTGTTTCGAATGACAGACAATGGCTGCTGACGGGTGAGCTTGAGTCATTCTGGGATACGGACATCCTACTTGACGAAAACGAGGATGGCGATCCGTCCAACGATTTCGAGTGGTCGGATGCTTCATGGTCGGAAGTCGGTGAGCGCCAGGTGCTTCTTAGGGTATGTGACGGAGTGGACATATGCGTTGACAGAATTTTCATTGTGACCGTGTACACAGACCAACAATCCGATACTCCGAAATCACTTGGAGAATTGACACTCGAGGACTTCCGCCCCTCAGAAGAAAATATTGGACTTCTCGCTCTGGTATCCCTGCTCGCCATCCTGTGGTGGATGATACTGAGGCAAAAGGACGATGAGGAAATGGAGGCTGAAGAGTTCGATCAAACCTTTGGCGTTCCTGAGGTGAAGCGCGAGGGCGGTCTTCAGGGCATGGATCAGCATATAGCGCCACCTCAGCCAAAGTATCTGACCATAGAAGATCGAAGGGACGAGGAATCGGGATACATACGTCCCGTGCGCTCTAGAAGGTGAAGTGATGAAGGCATATGCAGCATCAGCAGTGTTCATCCTTCTTTCCGTAGGGTTTGTGCCCATCAACGGGGCAAGTGGCCAGCAGTCATCGTGCTCAGTCGCACCGGATCAAGGCGCCAATTCGACGCAGGTCGAGATTGTAGATGCAAGTGGCTACGGCATATTTGAGCCGGATGATGAAGACTGGGGTTTTGGATACGGAGATTACGATCTGAATCCCCTTTCCGAGGACGTCTATGCCGAGGTCATGATCCCTGCTGATGATGCCATGGCCCTGAGAATGGAGCTTGTCAAAGGATACAGATATCGATTCTGCGTCACATATTATCTAGATCCGACCGAGATATCGGATGGGTCACCGCCCATCGGGGATGTCTATCTGCTTGCAGATACTGATTTCGACATCTACAAATTTGACTACGATTCTAGGTTCGAGGGAATGGATGAAGCGTTGGAATCGATACCCTTGGAATGGAGGGATATGGCAACATGGCTGCCATTCAGGGACGTTCACGCCTATGAGCGCGTTCAACAAATTGAGTTCACCACCTCCATAGATTCGGATCAAACAGCTTACATCAACTGGTGGGGGGAAGAGCCAGATGCAAACATGTACCTCGTTCTCGATAATTGGAACTCTTCCAGATCAGG
>DATW01000060.1 GCA_002504845.1 Euryarchaeota archaeon UBA250
GCATTGCGCGAACTCTCTCGCAAGGCTTGAGGGCGATATCACGACTCTTGCAATATGCGGTGATGGACTTGATTCCGAAGGCGTGATGTCTCTCGTAAGAGAGAAGATGGGGGATGTGAAAGTATCAATGTTGCACGTCGATCCTGCTAGGCCTTTGGATGCGCAGAATCACTCTATTTCCGAAATGGAGCCTCCTCTGAGGCCTCTGCTGGAAGCATGGTCAGATTATCTGGAGGAGGGGGAATTTGGAGTCAGCCTATTGCTCGATCTCTCTCCAAGGTTGGCCCTGAAACAGCGAATGGAAGTCGAGGCCATCGTTAGAGAGCTGTTTCCTGGTGTGAACGTGATGTGGGAATGGCTAAGCCGCGGTGGCGGGAGAGTTGATCGTCTAACAATCCACACAGGGGGCCTGGCACAGGAGGATGGTGAAGTTCGCTGTATCAGGTTGCATAGAGATGGTTCGTTTGATGTTCTTTCAGGGAGAATGGAGGCCGGTGATGTCGAATGGTTGGATATTGACCCAGTCGTTGGAGAAATCTTAGCATTGATTGATCCTGTCGTGATACAGAGTGGCCTCCGTGTGGCCTATGAAATGGGTGCAGGTCAAGAGGGTGAAGTCAGATGGGTGCACGATTCAGATAGGAGACCGATGGCGATACTGAATGAAGAATTACAGGTTGATTGTACTTCTAGGGCATTCACACCAATACACGGCAGAGTCGAGGAGAGAATCAAAGGATCATTAGATCTAATGATGGTCGATTCGCTGGCTGCTTCGGCCATGAGATACGGTCTTTCAAAGGTTCAAATTAGATGTGCTTGTGACCCGGAAATGCATACTAAAATCATTAGTAGGCTCGATTCGATCCTTGGAGACACTGAGGGAGAAAGAGGCTTCTTAGTTGATGCACCAAGTGGAAATTCACTCTTTTTATGCAAGAAAATACCATAGGTGGCGAGGCCGTTCTATTCATAAAGAGCGGTCAAGTCGCAAGGCCGCTCGAGAGGGCCACTGGGCGACCAGTGAACACGGGGGAACCGGAATATGGCAAAAATTGACGAAAGCCAACTAGGAGATGATTTCTCCTACATCATACGAATAGCTGACAGCGATATTGACGGTCTAAAGCAGGTCAAGCAAGGACTAACTTCAATCAGAGGAATTGGGGAAAGAAGCGCTGAACAAATCTGCAAAATAGCTGAGGTCGATGGGGGCAAGCTCTCCGGTCATCTGGATGACAGCGAGCAAGACAAGCTTAGATCGGCGATTGATGAGTTTGCTACGATGGTTCCATGGTGGATGGTTAACAGACAGCGAGACCTGACCACCAACGAAGATGCTCATCTAGTGTCTATGGATGTCAGACTGACCAAGGACGATGATGTTGCTCGTCTTGCAGCAACTAAGAGTTACAGGGGAATACGTCATCGAAGTGGACACAAACTGAGAGGCCAGCGTCTCCGTTCTAACGGAAGGCGCGGTGCGACACTCGGTGTCGAGAGGAAGAAGTGAGGTGTTGAAGAATGGGCCATCCTAAATTTGCACGTCCGAAGACCGACCGCCCTACTCACCCATGGAAAGAGGCTCGAATAGAAGAAGAGCATCGACTGAAGGAACAATTCGGATTGAAGAAGGTCGGAGGAATGAGAGAGATATGGAGAGAGAAATCTGCTCTTCGACGACATCGAAATCAGGCTATGAAACTGATTGGTAGAGTGGATTCTAGCGAAGGGCACTTCGCAAGAGAGAAGGGAGATCTTCTACGCTCGCTACACAACAAGGGACTGCTTCATGAGGAGTCCTCGTTGGACGATGTACTTTCCATTACAGTTGAACAGATGCTTTCAAGAAGACTCCAGTCAGTTGTTTACTTCAAGGGCTTGGCCCCTTCCATGCGCTCAGCTAGGACTCTGATCGTACACGGACACATCTCTATTGGCGATCAAAGAATGACTGTCCCTGGTTACAAGATTCTCCGAAGCGAGGAGGAGGAACTCGGATATTCCCCAAGTTCGCCCTACATCGACCCGCAGCATGCATTCCGCAAGGAAATGGAAGAGCGTAGAATGCCGGGTTCGACGAATGAAGAAGAGGATGCTGGTAACAATGCAGAGGAAGAATTCGTGGAGCAAGTGAAGGCAGATGCTGAATCGGCTCCTACCATCGAAGATACGATTCCTAAGGAGGGAGAATGATGGGCAGGAAAGCAGTTCTCCACATATTCACGACGTACAACAACGTACTCATGACTGCGACCGATCTTACGGGTGCTGAAACTATCGGAAAGGTATCTGGAGGCATGATTACCAAGAAAGGGAGTGACAAGAGCAGCCAATTCGCCGCCATGAGGTCGGCTGAGAGGATGGCTGAGCTTCTTTTTGAGAAGGAATTTGATCAGGTCATAGTGAAGTATAGGGGTGCAGGGGGCAATAGATCCCCAAACGCACCTGGCGCAACGGCCGCAATACGAGCACTGACCCGTGCGGGCGTCCAAGTGGCAAGAATCGAAGATGTGACTCCCATCCCAACAGATGGGACCAAGAAGAAGGGAGGACGACGTGGTCGTCGAGTATGAGGTGATAGTATGGTATCTGTAGAAATTATTTCCGAGGAAGATGATCTGGTTAACGTCCTCTTCAAAGACGCTGATCGCGCACTCTTGAATGCAGTAAGGCGGAATCTAATGGCACACGTCCCCAAGATGGCCATAGACAGCGTAAGATTCCAAATGGGAACCTATGATCAATGCGTCAAGTGTGAGCATCTCAATCCAGCAGGTGTCGCTAGACGCTCAACAGGAGGGACGGGGTGTTCCAAGTGTGACGCGCCTTTCGAGAAGGAAGGAGAGGACTATGTTGTATGGGAGACCAACAGCGCAATACCAGACGAGATGATAGCCCAGAGAATGGCAATGATCCCAATTCCAACAGATACGGGAACATACTCGTTTGAGGAGGAATGTCCGGATTGCAAAGACCTAGTAGAGGAAGATAGAGGCTGCCCGACATGCAACATGATCTACACGCTTCGTGCCTTTGGATCTAAGGAAGGGAGCACTGTCACTGCTGGTGATCTTGTTTTCCTAGGAGACGATTCGGGAAGCATTCCTGAGAAGTATCGAAGCATACCGATAACAAGACTCTATGAGGGTCAGATGATGGAATTCTGGGCCACTGCGAAGATGGGATACGGCAAGGATCACGCAAAATGGTCGCCTGTTTCAGGAGTGTCCTTCTTCCCACGACAGATTGGGGTTATCAATAACGCCAAGAAGGCCAAGACTCTCTTCGACATGGGACTTAGAGTGGCTAAGAAGGACTTCAAAGACGGGAAGCTAGAGGACATTCTCAAGGTATTGGATCTGAAGAAGGACCTTCACAACGTTGGTTCTGGGACAGGGATGAAAGATTCGTTCGCTGACGCCATAGGGCTTGAAGATGTGGAGGGCGAATTCGTCATGACTTTCGAAACGGATGCGTCGATGAGTCCTGCTGATGCTCTAAATGCGTCCTTTGCTAAACTCTCTGAGCGCTTCGGTGCGATCAAGGACGATATTGAACACGTTCTCTGATGTGTTACCTAATCCCTTCAAGGACTGATGCCCAGTGGGGGTCGAAATGAAGCTCCCCGCGATTGGTCATGCCTCCTGTGGCGGGCATGTCACTCTATTGTTCACAGTAGAAGATGATTCTCCAGAAGCGCATCTACAAGGCAGCAGGGGCGCTGGGATATGTCTCGATACCGGTTGCGACGTTGCAGTCAAGGGATTAGTCGGAAATTGGGGCCTAGATATTCGTTTCGAAGGCCACCAAGGGAATGCTGACCTAGTTCGTGAAATTGTCGAAGTCGTTGCAGAGGACTTGCCGCAGATCAAACAAAAACACTGGACTCTGATTATTCGTAATCGCCTACCTCCATCACAGGGATTTGGGATGTCGGCTGCCCTGGCTATCGCAACTTCGAGAGCTATTCAACGTGCAATGGGGGAGGAATACGAAATTTCTCTCAGACGGTCAATGTTGCATGCGCACGTGTGTGAAAGAAGGACTTCTTCAGGACTAGGGGATGTATTGGGGATTTCAGCGGGCGGTATCGAGATTCGGACTTCACCTGGGTCCCCGTTCTCAGGGAGCGGTCTGCAAAGTGGGCCAGGAGTCTCAAGGGGTTGGTCTGACTCGATGGAAGTGATTCTCGTATGGCCCGATAGGGAAGGGCACCATACAAGCGAGTACATCAATGACCCTCTTTGGAAAAAGAGTATCACTCAATCAGGAGATAGGCTGCTCTCCACGCTTGAAGGAAGATGGACGGAGGACTCCTGGGTCGATTTGATATCATGTGCACGATCTTTCGTAGAAGAAAGTGGACTTTTAGATGACAGTAGTAGAATGGACCTACTCAACATGGTTGAAGATTCAATCACAAAGAGTGGCGAGGATGCAGTCGCCTCACTATGTCTTTTGGGCAGAAGCATAATCGTGACGAAGGGGCAGTTAGGAAGTGAAGTTGACTTCGAGGCCTTGATGGTCGAAATCCGTAAGACGGGGCTTGAATGCATCAAGGCGGGGATAAGCGATGCGAAACCGTATCTATGATCTATTATTCTCGTGAAAAGTATCCAAATCGGAGAGGTCCAATGGCGAGGAGTCGAGGAGAACGGCCCCTTTCAAATCAAGCGCTTCGCAAAAGCCATGCCTGTACACGATAGCCCCCTGGCCATATTCTGAAACATAGCGGTCAACCTGCTTCTGAGTTTTCTTTCGGGGGAACTTCAATGCGGCGCCGAAGAAATGCTTAGCATCTATCCATGCACATGGAATCCCATTTATTCTAACGTCGTCAAGAAGGAGGAGGTCTGGCGTAATGATTGCTCGTCCTTCACTTCTCTTCTGCTCGACCTCGAGGTCTTCTTGCTTTCTGAAACGGACGCCGATTGAGGAAAAGTATGAGCATAGAATGTGCTCGAAAACCTCAGCCGCTGTCTGCGTCTCGGATTGATTCACTGAACTGACACGATCCGCTTCCTCTGCGAGTTGGAATTGTTCGAAATCACGTTCTTTGAGTCTGGATTTTGGAGATTTTAGAGATTCTTTGATCTTATTCTTGGACCATCCGCGTCCGGTAAGGATGGCTCGGAATGTATTGACAGGGGGGGCATCAAAGCGCTTGGATAGAGAAAGTACAGAGTCCCCACTTTCGTATCTTCTTCGAAGTTCGTTGGAACGCCGCATCAAACGCCCATGCGAATAGACGCTTTTCTCTTGATTCAACGCGGCCCTGAGTGAGAGAGCCTGCTCCAAGGTGATGTCTAAATCGGAAATCTGTTTTGAGATCTCATCGACCCTCTCTTGAGGGAGGAACCCGAATTCCCCTGGGCGGCTGACGATATCGCCTGTCTTTCTCTGAACTGCCTTGGCCACCGCATTGACGGGCCAATCGATATCTATCTTCTGAGGAGGTGGGTCGATGCTCTCCGGGATGCCCATTGGAGATGGAGAAATTGCGAATCTCTCAAGTGCTCTCCGGACCGCTTCAGAGTTCTGTTGACCTTTGGCCTTGGCCTTACTTGGTCCTCTCTGAGAGCGGCTTCGCCTCCGTGGCCCGCCGTCTTTCTTATCGCTCAACGTTCATCCGTGTGGCCACCCCGACATGAACCCAGCGTACGATGCGGATCATTGAGAGGCCCGGAATCTTCGTTTCGCATATGCATCATAAACAGTATCTCGGATGAATCTAGGCACAAGAAGACCGATTGAGGCCATAGGCCATGGAAACCTTAGTTGTCTGACGATCTGAAGTGCTGCGGTTGATTTCGCTGTCCATTTCCCTTCATCATCGACGAAAAAGACCGAGTCGACATCACTCAATTCAACTGGGCGCTTGTCAATGATAGCCTTCCCCTCAGGGGTTTCCTGGCCCAGGAGTGAAAGAGTGCCCTTGGAACGTTTCTCGATGAATCGGGCCCATGCAGAGCATGACTCGCAGAAATCATCGTAGAGCACGATTGCCATTTCACTGACCTCACAAAAAGGCGATGCCGGGTTCGAGGGGTTGTGCAAACTTCGCCTTGCCGCCGGCGTCTTCCCCTGTGCCTGCCTCGTAGACTTCGATGGTCTCTATCCCAAGAGTCGCGGCTATGAACTGCGATCTAGACTCAAGAATTGCTCTCTCGTTGGCTCCATCCCTGATCAGTGCCGTCTCTTCAGCAGACCAAGTCTGCACTTTACCGCGTCTCTTCTTTGAACCCGTGGTGATTGCTGACCATGTCTGAATGACTGCTCCCTTGTCGTTTGAATTAACAAATGACTGATGGCTCTTGATGAATGACATCCCTTCTCTGATGAAGTCGA
The DNA here is from genome assembly GCA_002504845.1 of Euryarchaeota archaeon UBA250. Taxonomy (GTDB): domain Archaea; phylum Thermoplasmatota; class Poseidoniia; order Poseidoniales; family Thalassarchaeaceae; genus MGIIb-N1. The sequence goes on from DATW01000060.1 coordinate 6,352, forward strand.
AATTTGAGTCTTTGAGTTCAATGGCTTCTTTTGCGAGATTTTTAGACCACTCGGGCGCAGTCTGTATGACGATTCGATCAATCGGTTTCTCTGAATGCTTCTGAGCGAGGGGTAACAGGTTCCTTGCCGTGTCGATGACAGATCGAAGATATGCCTCTTCAGCGAGTATCACCGAATCGTTCCCATGAGCTTTGTCTTGGCTGAGCACGGTGGTGGCGAGCATCGACTTGCCGCCTATCTTGGTCCAGAGTTCTTCGGCGATATGTGGGGTGGCAGGCGCTATCATGTGCGTCCACTTTGACAGATATTCAATCGCTGAATCTCTATTCTGGCCACCTCTCCTGACATACCACTGCCAGTCAGACAGCATCTCGAAATGGCTAATCATTACGCCTTCTCTCAAACTTACTTCCTGCATACAATCGATCCAGTGGACTAGATTCGCCCGCCCTCTTGCCTTGAGCCATTCATCAATCTGATTCTGATCGCTATCCATTTCGGATACTGATGAGAATGCGTCTATTATTGAGAGAATGTGCCTATGGTTGGACTCTATGGCTGCGTCTGACCACTCCATTCCCGCCTCAGGATTGGCGCCGAACAAGATGAACAGGCGAACTGTATCGGCGCCATACCTCTCTACCATGTCTCCCGGGCTGACGGTGTTTCCAAGCGACTTGCTCATCTTAGCGGACCTCGAGCCTAACATAGCGTTGCAAGTTGGGCATTCTTTTCCTTCGAGGTCGACATGAAACTCCGTATTGCAATCAGAGCAATATGGCGCGGGTGCATTCAGCATGCCCTGGCACACGAGACGTCCGAATGGCTCACCGACCAAGTTCATGCCCATGTCCCTAGTAGCCTTGGTAAAGAATCGGGCATAGAGCAGGTGCATCACCGCATGTTCGATACCACCGATGTAGAGGTCTACTCCCCCCTCCATCCAATAGTCAACAGCCTCTCTTGAGAATGGTGATTCGCTGTTATTGGCATCGCAGAATCTCATGAAATACCACGATGAGTCGTAGAACGTATCCATCGTATCTGTTTCACGCGATGCTGCACCACCGCAGGAGGGGCAGGCAACGTTGGTGAATCCATCATGGCTTGAGAGCGGGTTGCCGCTCTGGTCTTCTGTGAAAGTCACATCTAATGGTAGCGCCACAGGGAGATCCTTGCGCGGCACCTGTACGATGCCGCATGAATCACAGTGTATCATGGGAATAGGAGTGCCCCAGAAACGCTGTCTACTCAAAAGCCAGTCTCTGAGACGGTACTGGGTCGTACCTAAACCCGAATTCTCGGACTCGAGTGCCGCGATGACTGCTGACTTGGCATCATCCCCGGATAGGCCGTTGAATTCTGGACGAGCAGAGTTGACCATTGGGCCATAGCCGGTGAATGCCTCCTCAAGAGGCCTATTTGGATCATCATCGGGTTTCTCTACCAAGACTCTTCTAATTTCAAGGTCGTATGCCTTAGCGAAATCGAAGTCCCGCTGATCGTGACCCGGTACTGCCATCACGGCTCCTGTCCCGTATCCTGCGACTACGAAATTGCCAGCATACACCGGTATTCGATCGTCACTCATCGGATTGATGGCGTGCTGACCAAGGAATACTCCCTTCTTTTCCTTCAAGAGGTTGATTCGCTCGAATTCGGAAAGCCTCGCACACTCGTCTCTTAGGTCTCTCCAACCTGCCTCCCATTCAGTGCCTCTGCACAGATCCTCGCAAAGAGGGTGCTCGGGTGAAAGCGTAAGGAATGTGACTCCGAATATCGTGTCTGGACGTGTTGTGAAACAGGATATTTCGGCATCGGATTTCTCGACCTTGAATTTGATCTCCGCTCCTCTGGAACGGCCTATCCAATTCCTCTGCATCGCCTTTACGTTCTCAGGGAATTCAATTTCATCCAACGATTCCAGTAGCTCATCGGAGTACTCGGTCATCTTGAGGAACCACTGGGCCATATCGCGTTGCACCACATCGAGTCCGCATCGCCAACAACGGTTGTTCTTCACCTGCTCGTTGGCTAGCACGGTATCACAGTCTACACACCAGTTCACAGGTGCTAAACGGCGCTCTACGAGCCCTCGGTCATACAGATCTAGGAACATCTCCTGGTTCCACCGGTAGTAGTCGACGTCTGAAGTCGCTAAACGGCGCCTCCAGTCGTATGAGTACCCCATTCGACGCTGATCTGCCTGTATGCTTGAGATGTTGCGATCGGTGACTGTTGCTGGATGCCCCCGCTCCTTTTTGGCGGCGTTCTCTGCTGGCATACCGAACGAGTCGTAACCCATCGGATAGAGCACGTTCTTGCCCATGAGGCGATGGAATCTGGCCATCGCATCGCCGATCGAGTAGTTGCGAACGTGGCCCATGTGCATGTGGCCCGAGGGATAGGGGAACATCTCGAGGCAGTAGAACTTGGGCTTGGACGGATCTACATCGGCATGGAAGGCATTTGTGCGCTCCCACTCGTTCTGCCACCGAAGCTCGATGTCGGCGTGGTCGTACCTCATATCGGGGGCCCTCCGACTCCGCGGTCGCAGGTCACCTCTTTGAGGTGCCGTAGGTACGAGGGGTTCATGCTCGGGGAAGGCGAGTTCGACAAGAGGGTGTCCGAAGACGGGATTGAGGTGTGGGTCACCATGATGGGGCCGTACCTGAATATGAACACGGCATTCATCGATCGAGCGGCTGGAATAGTGGCGATAGTGGATCCCTTCGACGCGTCCGAATGGGGCTCAGCCCTGTCGAAGGAGGGGCTCAGCCCCACGCATCTGCTCTACACGCACACGCATCGGGACCACGCTGCCGGGTACCCGGGGATGGTCGCTCTGTATCCCGAGTTGGAGGTATGGGGCCATGTGGACGCCCGTGTACCCAGCCTGCTCAGCCACATGGTCTTCAGCGAGGTGTCCTTCACGAACGAGTGGAGTCATGCCCCTGGCGAGAGCGTGGAGTGGTCTGCTGGCGGTATCCGGCTTTCCGTGACACACACGCCCGGCCATGCCCCCGGACATGTCACCCTTCATGGGCACGATGTGTTCCATGCGGGTGACCTGCTGTTCACGAACGGGATGGGGCGCGTCGACCTGCCCGGATCCGATCCGCAAGCGCAGTGGGACAGCATCAGGAGGGGTAAGGAGATTCTCGAGAGCCTGCCTGGAGAATGGCGGATGATACCTGGCCATCGCTACGACTGGGTGGATGGAAGCACCCCCGACTGGGTGAGCGTCGCTGAGGCCCTAGAGCACAACTACGCGCTGAACTCGCCCGGTATGGGCTGATTCACTCGGTCTTGCTGACCTTGACGGCGTTCGGGCCCTTAGGGCCCTCGGCGACCTCGAACTCGACGGCGTCGCCGTCGCGTATCTGGCCGTCCACCTCGGATATGTGCACGAAGAGGTCTTCCGCTCCCTCGCGCTCGATGAACCCGTACCCTTTCTTCTGATTGAACCACTTCACAGTTCCTTGCTCCATGAGGGGGGGCGGAACCTCCTAGTTATTCATCTTGAGTATACTCGAGGAGGGTTTGAAGCCTGAGCGGCTGCTGGTCGGTCATGCGCAGGGCGATGGCAGGCCTCGTCTTCACCATCCTCGTGTGCAACGCATTGGCGGGATGCTTCGGGAATGGGGATCCGTCCGGTGAGGACGGTGTCGGTGACGATTCGGAGGGCTCCTCGATCCCGTATACCGAGGATGGCATCTTCACATGCATCGATCACGACAACCTCACGAGATGCTGGCAGACCCACGTCCCTGAGGACCTCGATCCCGAGGTGGCCGTCCCGCTGATCATCGACATGCACGGGTACGCCTCCGACTCCACGGTTCACAGGGACCTCTCCTCATTCAACGACATAGCAGACGAGGATGGAGCGATCGTGGTCTATCCGGACGGGGTGTCGGGAAAGAGGATGGAATGGGAGATGGAGGAGAATCGGGCCTGGAACGCCGGATGGTGCTGCGCGCACTCGGCCCTCGACGACATAGACGACGTCGGCTTCATCGAGAAGGTGGTCAACCTCTCCTTGGAGATGCACAACATCGATGCGGACCGGATCTACGCCTCCGGGTGGTCGAACGGGTGCGCGATGGCGCAGAGGCTGGCCATGGAGTCGAGTCACGTCTTCGCTGCTGTTGGGTGCATGGCGTTCTACCTCATCACGGATCATGTGGGCGATTACGCGCCGATCCCCGTCATGGAGGTGCATGGGTTCCTCGATCAGGTCGTTCTCTACGAGACCACTGCGATTAGCATCCCCTTCAACGAGGAGATGTGGACCAACCCGGAGGCGTATGAAACCGGGGCGGTCGAGAACATGTACGAGTGGGGGGCCCACAATGGATGCTCCGGCCCAGTGGAGACCTTCGAGCTGAATGCCCTATACTCCATCCAGGGCTTCGATAACTGTGAGAGCAATGCTTCAGTTCGTCTGATGACGATATATGCGGCGCAGCACAACCCGTACTCGAAAGACGTCGATGACGGAACGGCGCTTGGCGAGATATTCATCGGCACCCAGGGCCTGGTGGAGTCCAGCCATCTGGTCTGGGACTTCATGAGTCAATACTCAAAGAGCTCGGAAACGGAAAGTGGCTCCCTGCATAAGTCGATATGATGCCCGGCAGGACGAGGGTTCATGCCGAAACTAGAGATTGGGGCTCCAGCCCCTGAAATAAGCCTGCCAGCCATAGATGGGACCATCTTCGACATGTCGTCGATGAAGGGGAAGAGAGTGATATTCACCTTCTTCAGATTCTCTTCTTGCCCATTCTGCAACATGCGAATCGACGAGTTGGCAAAGCGATGGAGCGAATTCGGCGAGGATACGGTGATGGTGGGTGTATTCGATGCTCGGATCGACGAGTTGACGAAAAGAATGGGCAACCGAGGTGTTCCTTTCACGATAGTTGCTGATGAAACCTACCAGCATTTCAATGAGAATGGCGTGGAGAAATCCTTCGTACGTTTCATGTGGGGCGCGATGCGTTCTCCACTGACCATGTTGAGGGCCACAATGAGGGGTTACGTCCCGATGACTCTCTCCATATCCAAAATGTCCACACTTCCAGCTGACATACTGATCGACGAGCACGGTAAGATCGTTGAGGCTCATTACTGCAAGGACACTGTTGACCATCTGCCTATCGACAGGCTCGTCGAATTCTCAAAGGGGAATTGATCTCAATCGGCTCTTGTCTTTACTCTGGCAAACACGTACCAGACTCCGATGATACCGGCAGCAAGAATGGATAAGGCCCCATATCCCGGGTCAGCGCCATTCCACGACGAAGGTTCGAGAATCGTTCCATCCCCCCTTGTCGAAACGGCCCAGACCCCGTAAGTGGAGAGAATGGTCATGAGTGAAATCATGATTGAGATTCCATATTTTGCATGTCTCGGAATCGTCTTTCCCGATGCGTAGTAGTCGAATATCGCAGGGCCGAAAAACCGATTTGTAAGGGACCAGCGAAAGAGTCGCCTGCTGGACAAGGAAAAGAGGAAAGCAGCAGGCACGGCCCACGATACTGTCGGCCATCCGGGTATCCATATCCCCGCTATGGCGAAGATGACGAACATGCTCCCCAGACCGACGTACAGCTTGCTTTTGAGAGATGAGTTCTCAACAGCGTATCTGTCAACTACCTCATCGACAGACCCGAGGCGTTCCATGGTATCGCGGAACGTGACGTGGAGATAAAAGTCGAGTTTTTGCCCACGATTCTTAGAGGGTCACGTTTCCCATCGGCCATGAGTCGCGGGTTCGTAGCGCCTCGGGCTTCTACTTCTGAGGATCCTCTGCTCGTAGCTGTGCTGATATCCGGTTCAGGTTCAGGGCTCGCGGCTTTGCTGGAGTATCAGCAGAGCGTTGGCTGCACTCACAAAACGGTCATGGTGATCAGCGACAAGCCGGAAGCGGGGGGCTTAGCACATGCGAAACGCCATGATGTTCCCCACGTGTCAATACCCCTCTCTGAGGGGCTTTCTGGGTTAGAGAGGCGAATAGAGCAAGAGTCGCGGGTTCTAGATGCTATAGCGAAATCGGGGGCCGAACTGGTGGTTCTGTCGGGGTACATGAGAATCTTGACGTCAGACTTCGTATCTCAGTGGAAAGGGCGTTTGATCAATATACACCCCTCCTTGCTGCCTCTGTTTCCAGGGGCTCACGCGCATCGAGACGTTCTGAATGCCGGTGAGGATAATTCGGGATGCACAGTACATCTGGTCGACGAGGGTGTTGACACGGGACCGATACTAGCTCAGCAGATCGTACCCGTCCTCAAGGGCGACACAGTGGATTCCTTGGGCGCGCGTGTCAGGAAGGCAGAGCACGCCCTGTATCCCGATGTTCTCGATCGGTTCTGCAGCGACCCCCTATCTTTCGAGATCGGATGGAGCGTTGAGGTTGGTTAACTCTGATTCGGGCCAGGGGACAATGACGGAGTTGAGTCTTTTGAGTTGGTCTCTGAGAGGGCCATCATCCGGATTGACGCCCTCGAGTACGGAGGGGAATCTCACCAATGAGTGGAGCGGGTGGAGTCGATGGTCTGCGGGTATGGCGACTTCAGTGTCTCCGTGTAGGGCTTTTTCGAGCGCCGGGTAAATACTGAGATCGAGCCATGGGGAGTCGACTGCGGATAGCTGCAGGGGTAGTGTCTGATCGAAATTCGATCTCCTCACCCCAGAGACCAATGCTTCGATTAGTCCCTGATGGGGAATTGGGTCGAGCAGCCACTCGATGTTACCGGATATTCCATCCATTGCATCCTTCTGGGAGTTCTTCTGTTGCTCATCGGCAGCAAGTATCACGATCCTGGAGTGGCCTGCTAGGAGGAGTCTTTCTATCGTGATTGCGAGTAATGCCCGACCATTGATGGTGAGTATCGACTTGTCCCGGCCCATCCTTGTCGAACGCCCGCCGGCGAGTACCATTGCTTGCACACTATCACCGCAATTCATCGAGGCGCCCTATGGCATGCAGCATCTCATCAATTAGGTCCTTGGCACGTGACATCAAAACCATCCTATCTCGACGCCCATTGGTCTGCTCGAGCCAATGCATAATCTGCGCTATGTCTCTCGCATCCTTCTCTATTGTCCACTCTAGAACCTCCTCTGCGATCGGGTCGTCAGAGGGGAGGAGCCTTTCAGACACTGAACCCCGTAGCGTAGGCTGGTGATTAGAGTTAATCTATCTCCAAGACCCTTGTCCTTATTCTACGAGTGAGTTCGGATGCATCCAATTCGTCCATCTCGCGGAGGGTCTCGCATTCTTCCTCAGTAGGCATTCTGCCTTTGATCATGAATGCGTGTATACACAACAAGGCTAGAGTCGGCAATACGCCGTTCGAATGGAGCCATTCATTCATCTGATTTTCAGAGGGAGGCTGTCGACCCGATCTTAGTATCTCTTCGACGCATAACAGCAATCCCTCGACCGGTTCATGCGGCATTAATGAGTCGGCGAGTAGTTTCCATGGATTCGTTCCTGTGCGTGCATGATCGATATTGGCGAGAAGCAGTGCGCACATTGCGATGTCTTCTCGCCCGTGTCTCGACCACAACGGCCTGATCAACGCAGCTAGGTTCTCAGGGGCGTCTGAATTCCTTGTGATCAGCCATGAGGCTATGCGTCTCATCGCATCGTCCGGCGTGCCAAGAAAAAACGAGTATCCGCCATCGCGGGAGAGGCGATCTGTGCTTGATTTCATTATCAACGCGGGCACGTTATACGTGTATGCTTCCCTGAGAATCGCGGGGAGAGCGCGAACAGAACGACTCTTTCGTGTCGGTATATTGCCTAAAAAATCGTCAAGGTCCATTCGGCCCTCATCTCCTAATTCTGAAATTCTGAAGGGGATTGGAGATGAGTTCTATCGCGTCATCTATCTTTGTTCTGAGTTGTGCTGCGACATTGCGGTGTACTACTTGCTCTAGGTGTCTGTCAACGCTGCGGACGAGTTCTCGATGCTCGGGTTCAGTGATGTCGAAAGCGGTCCGAAGATAAGCAAGTAGAAGCGCTGTCTGGGGGGATGGTTCAGGCATTGTGCAATAGGCCTCGAGTATCTGTCCGTAAACAAGGAGGGTTTCTGACCTTACCATCTCTCGTCCGTCCACACTATCCCTGGATTCTACTATGTCATCATACAGTTGTACGGGCGTGCCCTCATCTAACCTCAGAGCGTGTGAAAGTCGGGCTAGTATCCTCATCTCCTGGTCGTCTAAATGGCCGTCCTGAAGCGCTACGGTTACAGCGCCTTTGAAAACGGCATTCGTATCGAGGGGTGTATCGCTCACAGTTGTAAATTTGAGGTGTTAGATATGGAGTTCACCCTGTTTCGGGCATCTATTTGGAATCGGTTTTGCATCTACATACCTCTACGGAGTGTTCAAATGCAGCCATCAGTACGGCGGGATGAACAGTTCACCTGTCCCACTCGCGGGTGCCTAGCACCCATCCTTGCCGAATACGGCGGCGAAAGGCCGCGAAACCCCGCTTGGGGAGATGGTGTATGTTCGGAGGAAAGAATATGTCAAACAAAGAAGGAAAATATGTCATACATGCAACTATACGGACAGATGGTACTGTCCAGAGGAAGGACGTCGTCGGAGCGATATTCGGTCAGACGGAAGGACTTCTGGGCGAGGATCTGCAACTGAGAGCTCTCCAGAGGAACGGTAGGATCGGGCACGTAGATGTGCACCTAAATCAACGAAAGGGGAGTGTTAACGGAGAAATCACACTGACTACGTCAATGGATCAAGTTTCCACCTCAGTTATCGGTGCAGCTCTAGAGACAATAGATCGAATTGGACCTTGCAAGGCTTCAATTCGTGTACAGAGAATCGAGAACGTCGTCTCGGCTAAGAGAGATGTTGTGATCGACCGTGCAAAGAGCCTGCTAATGGACCTCATTGGCTCAGGGGCTGATGAATCGAAGAACATTCTCGAAGAAGTCAGGTCCGTATTGACCGTAGATACAGAAATCAGCATCAGTGGAATGACTGCGGGACCCAATGTAAAGAAATCCGATGGGATAATTATCGTTGAAGGTCGTAATGACGTTCGAAATCTACTGAAGTATGGTATCAAGAATTCTATCGCCATGATGGGCGCTGGTGTGCCAGATGAACTTGTAGAACTCGCGTCTAAGAAGAAGAGCGTTACAGCATTCCTAGATGGGGACAGAGGTGGAAGCCTTCTCCTGATGGAGCTGTCTGGATCCCTTGAGAAGTCGCTCACTCACGTAGCGTTCGCACCCAAGAGCCTCGAGGTCGAGCATCTCGAGGGGAAGACCATTACAAAATGTCTGAATCAAAAAGAGGCTGCATCGAAGGTGGTGCAGAGAGTCAAGAAGCAGATGGAGAAAGACGACAATGCTGTTGTTGGCGTGGAGAAGGCAGATGTCCAGGCTCCCGAAATCATGTCTGAATGGGGTCAGCATCTAGACGGTTTGAAGACCAACAATGCAGTGATCATCCTTGAAGATGGCTCCGCTACAGATCCTGTTGGTGCTGGTAAGCTTGAAGCTGCACTAGACGAAATTGAGAATGCTCAGGGATTGGTCTTTGCAGGAAAGATGAGCGATCGTATCTTCGATCTTGCCAGCAAAGGTGGTATTGAGAACGTTCTTGCGAGCTCTGTCTCAGGCACTGCTCGTAAAGGGACTGTTTCAGCTTACACGCCTTCCGACCTTTGACCGCTGTTGGTAAACAGGCGCTAAACCAGCGTCTTGCTCCATTGCGGGATAGAAGGCATCAAAGCCTCAGCGAACGCGATGAGGTTTGTGGTTGAGACGACGCAGTTCGTGATTGGGGTCTACGGATTCCTAATTCTTGCATATGTCTCTGCATTTCTGCGTCAGAAATCCGCTAGGAAAAAAGCTGCATCCATGAGAGATGAATTGGACAGCATGGCATCTGCGTTCAACGAAATTCATCGTGAGTTGTCGACCATGAATGACGGCATAGACTCGGTTCTCGAAGAAGGTGGCCCAGTACACGACCGTTTGGCTGCGCATACTGCATTAGAATCTGCAGAGAGGATCATTCGAAGACAGGATAGCTTGAGCGTGGAGGGTCTGTGTGAGATTGTGACTCATCCTGCTCGGCTGCTAGCACGTGCGATGGAGCACCATGAATCTGATTCAGAGGGTTCACTGATTGGGATGGGGACTTTGACCAATAGGCTCGCCGGTATTCTTGACTCTTCGGGCATCAGGCCCGATGATTTGGGCCTCAATTCCTCTGAATTCGAACGTCTTGGATATCTTTTCGAGGAGCATGGGGGCCTAGACAATGCGAGAGATGCGTACGATGCTTCTCTCAGAGAGGGTCACAGATACGATGGTATGTCCGGGCTACTCAGAGTACTCCGCTCAATAGGGTCGAGCTCTGATCTTGTTGAGGCTTTGGAAAGTCACATCATTGCAGAGCCCGATGAAGTTGCTGCCCTGGTAGAGCAGCTATCTTTGTTGCCAGAAAGCGATGCTAGAAGCAGGCGGAACAAGAAAAGGTTGTCATCACTAGGATGGGATGGAGAGACTCAAATCGAATTAATTGGTTCACTAGGTGGTCTAAGAGCCCGTGCTACGGGTCCAGCGATGACGGAGGTCTCCCCGTCAGTGAAGATTGCCAGGGCTGCATCAAGGATAGAGAATGGCAAGCCGGATGAAGGGCTTGAGATTCTTGACATGCTTTCGATGGAAGATAGAGGCTCTCCCGGAGTTCTATTCTTACGCGCTAAAGCGTCTCATCTAAAAGGAGATCATGAATTAGCTTTGAAACTGGTAAGAAGATCGGATATCGATTCAGATGAGGCTATTTTGCTGGAAGTTTCCGCTATGGTTTCCATGGGAGAGGCGGAATCTGCACTGAAGCGCCTTACGAATCGAGTCTACAGCGACAGGTGTACGCCTGCTCTTTGCGAGTCAGCGGCAAAGCTGGCGATTGCCATGGGCCTGCTAGAAGTAGCATGGCGGGTCCTAGATGAGTGTGAAGAGGATTCGCGGACCATCGGAGTACTCGATGCTCGCGCCATGGCACTGACTCACAAAGCAGACAAAGAACGAAATCAGAATGGGTCGGTTTCGGACAATATTGTATCCGACCTAGAGGAATGTGGGCGAAAGATGGTTGATATGGATCGTGAAGACCATCGCGGATGGCTTACAGCATCCATAGCCCAGCGTATGAACGGTAATCTCGAAGATGCTGAGACGTGCATCGTTCGTGCACGCAGAATTGCTGAGAGGGAGCCTCGTGTTCTCATTGAAGAAGCACGTGTGAGAATTGATCGGATGGAATTCGAAGAGGCGCGATCTGTGTTAATGGAATGCGACAAACTTCGTGCGGATAAAGTCGAGATTGGATTCTTGAATGGGCTATCATATGCAAGAGAAGGGCGTATAGAAGATGCGGAAAGGAGGTTTGCATTCGTTCTAGGTTTGGATTCTTCACATGTAAGCGCCCGGTTGAATCTCGCATCTGTATACTTGTCTCGAAATCAGTACAGTGAGGCTGCAAACCATGCTATGGTGGTTGTAGAGTCTCACCCCAACAACCCCTCTGCTATGCGTCGCGCCAGCGAGGCCATGATTGGTCTCTCAGAGTGGTCTCAGGCAATCGAGTTGCTTGAGAAGTCACTTTCAATCGATCACGGACACGTGCCATCAATGACTAGGCTTTCTTCTTGTCTGCTCAGGACGGGCAGAGGAGAGCAGGCAGAAGAAATGCTGAACCAGGCAATTAGGATTGATCCCAGTCAAAGCGGACCTTGGAGTTGCAGGGGATCGCTGTATCTAGAGTTCAATCGTATAGTAGAAGCGACATCGGACCTTGAGAAAGCATGGGAATGCGATCCTCGCCGTTCTGATGTGCTGATGATGCTCGCTGAACTAGAAGAGCGAAGTGGTGATTTCCGAGCCGCTTCGATAAGATGGAGGCAGGTACTCGATCTAGACCCCACGGACCAGCATGCAAGATCTAGATTGGAGGTTGTGAGGGCCAGAAGTCCGGAAGAGGCGGAAAGGATTCATCTTAGGTGATTCATAGCGTATGCCATGTCGACTACCCACGGGACCGAACCTGGAACTCTTGCACCCATATTCAGATTGCCGAATGCCAATGCCTCTGTAGGCGAATCCGAGATTGATCTTGAGAGCGTCCTAAAGGGCGCAGGAGGGATTGTGATGTTCACATGCAATCATTGCCCGTATGTCGTCGCCTCGGAAGCAAGGATTGAGATTGTGGCGTCCTTTGCTGCCAAATCTGGTCTCGGATTCGTTGGAATCAATTCAAATGATCCGGAGAGATATGTTTCGGACAATTGGGAACATATGGTTGAGCGTGCCTCGAAGGGCATGTCATATCCGTATCTTCACGACTCAACACAAGAGGTTGCAGTGGCCTACGGGGCAGAAAGAACTCCGGAATTCTACTTGATATCGAACACGAGGGAGATAGTGTATAGGGGGCGTCTGGATGATTCTCCAAGAGATCCTTCATCTTCGACGACTACCGATTTGATGGATGCTATCGAAGAATATCTTGAGGGTAAGGCAATTACAAATAAGCGGACTGAGAGTATCGGATGCTCAGTGAAATGGAAGGAGTAGGTAAGACTTGAAGATGGGCTTGCCGGCGAAAATATTCGTCACTCTGTTGCGACTGTCTCCTGCTCGCATCCAGAATAGGATGTGGAAATGGTGGTATCAAAAAATGGCTAAGACGAACGATGATTCGCGATTCCGATTCATGAATTATGGTTTTGAAGATGGTAACGGCCCGGATCTTCTTCCATCTGACGAGGTTAATCGGCTGTTCATCCAGCTCTATTCCATGAATCTTAGAGGTGCTGAAATTGAGGGACGAGATGTCCTTGAAGTCGGATCTGGACGAGGGGGCGGGGCCAGTTGGGTCGCTAGATCACTGGCGCCGAGAAGCGTTGTAGGTGTTGATTTTTCATCCGAAGCGGTAAATTTGTGCAATCAATGGTATGGGGATCAGGATAATCTGAGTTTCGTGGAAGGAAATGCAGAGGATCTTCCTTTCGATGATGAGACATTCGACTTGGTTTACAATGTCGAGTCTTCGCACTGCTACGGAGACATGGGTGCTTTCATCGAGCAAGTTCACAGGGTACTTCGAAAGGGAGGTACATTCTGCTGGACGGATCTTCGTGATGCTGAGACCATGTCTCTTCTCCCTGAGATGTTCAAATCACGGGGATTTGAGATTGTTAAGTCAGCGAACGTAGTCGATGAGGTCCTAAGGGCACTCGATGAGATTAATGAGGCGAAAATCGAACAAATAACGAAACAGGTTCCCAAGTCCATAAGAAAGAGCGTGGAAACTTTCGCGGGAGTCAAGGGGACTCCGGTCTACGAGGGATTCGTGAATGGTTCGATGACGTATCACAGACACATGATGAAGAAAATAGATGTCAATCTTGGCTCAAACAGCGGTACAGGAAGCGCACGAATGAAGATCCGGTGATTCGAAGGTCAGTCTTACTGGTGTCTCCGGTTCAGGAATCTTCACAGCATTGCACCCCGACCGGATGCCGTGAAGGGACTGATTACGGACATACACGCTCGATCTATACTCGACTCTCGTGGACGCCCGACAGTCGAAGTCGAATGTTTCGTAGATGGGTCTTTCATGTCGAGGGCGGCTGTGCCATCAGGTGCCAGTACCGGTTCGCACGAAGCTGTTGAGTTGCGAGATGGCGGTGATTTGTGGAATGGCTCAGGTGTCGAAAAGGCCGTGAAAAACGTAAATACAGTGCTCAGAGAGATACTTGTCGGAAGCGATGTTTCAGATCAAGAGGCGATTGATGGATTATTGATTGAGGCGGATGGATCAGAGAATAAATCAATCATGGGTGCTAATGCAATTCTTGGCTGTTCCATGGCAGCATTCAGAGCATCTTCGTTGGTTAAGGGCGTGCCTCTGTGGCGAAATCTACCGGGTACCTGGCCAGACCCTAGTTTACCCGTGCCTCTGATGAACATCTTGAATGGCGGTGCTCATGCCTCAACTAATGTTGATGTGCAGGAATTCATGGTCGTCCCCTATGGATTCTCTGATTTTGGTTCGGCGCTTCGCGCTGGGACAGAGACGTACCATGCTCTAAAGAAGACTCTCAGCGAAAGAGGCCTTCTTGGAGGGATTGGCGATGAGGGGGGTTTCGCACCATCCCTTCAGAAAAATGAAGATGGATTGAGGCTCTTGGTAGAAGCCATTGAACGAGCTGGTTACTCTTCAGAGACTCAGATGGGTATTGCCTTGGATGTAGCAGCCTCTGAATTCTACAAATCGGGCAAGTATTCATTCGACGGAAGGG
>DATW01000079.1:0-1406 GCA_002504845.1 Euryarchaeota archaeon UBA250
ACGACTGCCTCGTTCGGATTGACTATCACGTAGCTGTTGAACATAACGAACCACAGAGGGACGGTGATTATTTGGATAATTACTGATAATGGCCCCAAGAGAAGCGGAAGAACGAGATTGGCCAGACCGAGTGCGAGATGCATTAGCAATCCTAGGAATCCGTTTATCGCGTATCCATCGATGTCACGATAAGTTGGTTCATTCTTACTCAGCTTGATTGATTCGGGCTTCTCCGCCATGGTAGTTGGTCGATTTGTTGGGCATATAATGATATCATTGAGATACTAATTTTATATCATAAAGATATCTTTTAATTCTTATTTCTGGAGGTAAAGCAACCATAATGTTAGTTTCCGAAAGAATGAGGTATTATTCCGATTTGGGATATTCATGGAGCTGATTTTAGATTCTGCAGTGATTGAAGAAGTCGAAGAAATTTCGTCTTGGGGCGTTCTTGATGGCGTTACAACGAATCCGACATTGATCAGAAGATCAGGGGGTAATTTCGAGGAGACGATTCGCTCCATAGCAATGATATGTTCGGGCCCAATAAGTGCAGAGGTGACTGGAACATCAACGTCAGAGATGGTGAGTGAGGGTCTCGACCTCAAATCGAAATTGCCTGAAAATGTGATCATAAAGATACCTTGCACGCCTGCAGGGCTGTCGGCTACCAGAGCTCTTACAGATCAAGGGATAGGTGTAAACGTCACACTTGTTTTTTCAGTTGCTCAAGCCCTGCTCGCCTCTAAGGCAGGTGCTTCCTATGTGTCCCCTTTCTTGGGGAGGCTTGATGACAATGGGGGTAATGGGTTGAGTCTGATAGAAGATATCTCAGAGACTTGGAAAAATCAAGGCATAACCGGGTGTAAAATCCTCGCAGCTTCGATACGTTCTGTGCATCATGTCGAAATGTGTGCAAAACTCGGTGCTCACGCGGCGACCATTCCCTATGGCATATTCACCAAATTGATGGAGCATGAGTTGACAAAGGCAGGTCTTGAGAAATTCCTGAAGGATTGGGAAGCTGTGAGATCGGAAGGGAGAGCTTGACTATTCCACTCCGATAGAATGTAATGAGTGAACGATGGACGCTTTGAAATCATCTTCTGTTCCATCATTTTTAATCGTTAGATCGGCGAGTTGCATCACCATCTCAAGCCCCCAGCCCCACTCTCTAGCTTCTCTTTCGTCGAAATTGCCATCATCAGGCCTCAACCTGGAATTGATCCTCTCTCTTCTTTGTGATTCGGATGCATCGACTGCAATCACAATCATTCTTGGCTGGGATGACTGTAAACGTTCTAATTCCTCGATTTGCCTGAGGCCGTCTATTACTACGTGATTGTGTTCCACAGCCGCCTCAATATCAGGCAGCAGTCGTTCCATCACTATCGCCGGACCGA
>DATW01000079.1:1790-2877 GCA_002504845.1 Euryarchaeota archaeon UBA250
CTAGAAGCGACTTCGGAGCGGACTACGTCGCCCAGTGAAAATAGCTTCCATCCTCTTTCTTCCAGCATATGGCCGACAGCAGCCTTTCCAGACCCAGGCGGACCGGACAATACGATTACCTTGTTCTCCGACATGTAATGTGATTGAATAAGTCGTTATTGAGCATCGCGCTGATTAACGGCCTACCCATTCTGGTTCCTTTTTAGAAAGAAATGCTTCGACTCCTATTGAAGCATCTTCAGTGTCGAAGAGTGCTACAAACTCAGAGCGTTCAGCCAAGATTCCTTGAGTTAATGGAAGGTCCAATGCAGCCCTTATTGCTCGTTTTGCTACTTTGATCGTGTATGGTGACTTTGAAGCGATGTTGCGTGCGATTTCTAGTGTTGAGTCCCGTAGCTCTTCTGGCGAGACGACCTTGTTGACCAAGCCAATCTCCAATGCTCTTTGTGCTGAAACCATATCTCCGGTGAGTACCATCTCAATGGCGGCCCCGTATCCTACTAGACTGGTCAATCGCTGTGTTCCACCACCTCCTGGGATGAGTCCGAGATTAATCTCTGGCTGACCAAATTTTGCTCGATTCGAGGCGACTCTCATATCGCATGAGAGAGCTAGTTCGGTTCCACCACCGAGTGCAAAACCATCGACCATCGCGATGGTTGGTTTAGATAGATTCCAGACGCCCTCCCAAGCATTTCTCTCAAAAAAAGGACGGACGTCTTCGGAACTTTGGCCGGAGAACTCAGTTATATCGGCTCCTGCTGCAAAGGCAACGGGTTTTGGACGATCTGCATTCTTTTCAGGTTCAGTACCAGTAATTACTACCACCCTGGTTGAATCGTCAGATTCAGCGCGCTCGCAGAGACCTATGAGCTCCTCATGCATATCACGATTGAGCGCATTTAGCCGATTGGGGCGATTGAGCGACCATATCTCGATGTATCCTCCCTCCGGAAAGGATGGAGTTTCAATCCTGTCTACAGTCACGAGGTGTCCGGTCATGGCTCTACGTGAGGTTACTTGCTGTTCAACCTCACCACTCTAGTTGGCTCACATGGAGGGGGGTGGCGGAGGGGGCATGTCCGGT
>DATW01000079.1:3217-3593 GCA_002504845.1 Euryarchaeota archaeon UBA250
GCATATTGGAATCTGAGCTTGGATCTTTATGTTCAGAATCTTCTTCGATTGCTTCTTCATCCGTGGTTGACCTCAATGAGTTGAAGGCAATTCTCCTAGTTATCCTTAGAACCCTTCTATCATCGATTCGAACAAGGCTTGAAGCACTTGCTCCATCTTCTCGTTTGTCGTCCCTGTACTCGAGAATCTGCAACCCATGCTGGGTGCCCTCAATCAATTCATGCAATCCTTCGCCATCTTCGGTACTAGCCCATTCGCGTAATCGCTTATTGCGCATGGATGCCAATGACATACGACGTTCGCGTGCTATTCTCTCTCTGATTTCCGTGCGGCGTTCACGCCGATTCTCGACGAATTGCTCAACTTCATCTTCAAA
>DATW01000079.1:3989-5020 GCA_002504845.1 Euryarchaeota archaeon UBA250
ATTCTGGATTTGTACTGTTGACGGCAGGCGTATCCTCTCGAGGGGTTGCGATAGCAGGTGGCTCAGGAGCCTGTGGCTCCGGTAAATCGCTCTTGATTTCAACGGATCTCGCTACAGGTGCAGATTTGATTGCGGCAATTGGCGCAATAATGTCCGGAGCGGGTCTTCCCGTGAACATGAGTATTGAGAGTAATGCTAGCAAGGTAGTGGCTCCTGCTAAACGGGCAATTGGAGTCACCGACCCTTGTAGAATCAAAAATGCGGGCGTTCCCAATAGAAACATCGACCAGACGATGAGCCTCGAGACTGACGCCATATGGGGGGCGGTTGGTGTTGCCTGACTTCACATTGACGGAAAGTTGAGTTTCTCAACCATCATCTTCAGGGCCATTGTCCTATGTGACAGAGCGGTCTTTTCTAACAAGGTCATTTCGGAGAATGTCCGGCCATCACCCGCTTCGGGAATAAATATTGGATCATATCCAAAACCAGCATCTCCCCTCAATTCTAGTGATATTCTTCCCTTACAGTGTCCTTCTACTGAATGGATCTTTTCTCCGTCCCAGAATGAAATTGATGAGATGTATTGTGCTGATTTATGTTTACTTTCTTCGAGTAACTTTACTATTCCCTCGATGCCGACTGTAGAATGGACATACGAGGAATAGACTCCTGGGAATCCCCCTAGTGCATCGACGAATAGTCCGGAGTCCTCCACCATAAGCCAGTTGTCATTCAGTTTATCTTCTACCAGATCTAATACTTGCATGATTTTTGAATGTGCGACATGGGCGCAATTTTCTCCTTGTGGCTCTACCACGGAGATACTGGGAGAAATATCTCCTAGGGATCTTATTTTGATTTGTAGTTTAGACATGGCTTGAGAGGCCTCGTCCAACTTGTGTTGATTGCCTGTGTGAAAGAATATGATTTCTGGTTTTTTCCTAGGCATGGTATCTCACCCTCCCCCGTATAGCCTCAAATCGGTCTACTACTGCACGTGCATCGAAATTATCTGATTTTGAATTATC
>DATW01000079.1:5404-6776 GCA_002504845.1 Euryarchaeota archaeon UBA250
GAAAGACATTCATGAAGGGAATGCAGATCGAGGCCGAAATGTTCCATCTCAGCCACTAAACGACCAAGACCATAGTCGATCAGAATCACGTCATCGTCAGACCATATGGCATTCAATGTGGTTACGTCGCCATGTGATATGCCAGTTGAATGGATTTTCCGGATGGCCTGCCCGAGTTTATACTCCACTTGGTGATCAGGGTCCTCTTGGAGAACTTGAGCAAGACTTCGTCCCTCTATCCTACTCATCATTATCCATCCCTCCCCTGGATCGATTCCAAACAAAATCGGAGATTTGACTCCATTTTCACAGAGGCGGACAAGAATTCTAGCTTCGGCGAATATCCTCTGGCGTGAAAGATTTCGTTCGAGAGCGGGGTGTCGGTACCCCCTTGGTATTCTTCGCTTAAGTACAGCATTTCTTCCAATCCATGTGCCTGAAATGACTTCAGCTTCAGCGCCCAGATGTATAGTTTCTAGGGCAATCCATGGCAGCCACTCATCTCCGGCCATATGGGTTCCACATTAGATGGCTTGAAAGGTATTGCAGTCAGAAGAGGTTTTGTCGAGATGGTCCTGAAATTGCCGCCTTTGCCCCAGAGGAAAGATCTGGTTCACCCTCTATCGATGGATGATGATGAGTTAGAGCTCGAGGCAAATAGACTAATGGAACGTATAGGTCAAAAAATGAGATGGAGTCTTGATGCCTGTCGAACAATTGCACCTTTGACATTGAAGATTAATCGTCTGAAGAAAGAGAAAGACGTGATTCTGATTGCGCATACCTATCAAACACCTGACATCGTCTATGGTGTTGCGGACGCTGTTGGAGATAGCTACACACTCTCGAAGATTGCCAGAGATGCTCCTCAATCAACCATACTATTCTCGAGCGTACGATTCATGGCAGAGACGGCTAAAATCCTCAGCCCGGATAAGACGGTTCTTCACCCGTCTCCAGAAGCTGGTTGTTCGCTTTCAGAAGGAATCGATGCAGATGATGTTCGCAAACTTAGAGCACTGCATCCAGGCGCGCCCGTGGCTTGTTACATCAACACAACTGCGGCGGTTAAAGCTGAGTGTGATGTTTGCGTGACCAGTAGCAATTATCTTTCAATCGCAGAAAATCTTCCCGGAGATGAGTTGATTTTCGTTCCAGACAGGCTCATGGGTCAACATCTGAGGACGCATCTTGAAGGGAAGAAGACAGTGTATCTGCATGAGGCGGATTGCGAGGTTCATGCAGCATTCAACACGACTAGCATCCAACGTCAGAGGAGAGAGGCGCGGAAGAGAGGGATTGAGTTGCGAGTGCTGGCCCATCCAGAATGTGATGCCGATGTGCTGGCTGCAAGTGATTTTGTTGGAAGTTC
>DATW01000024.1 GCA_002504845.1 Euryarchaeota archaeon UBA250
TGCACGGCTTGTGGGGAACCGCTACATGCCAGTGATTCAAAACCCGATTTCAATGTGGCCTGTAATCGATGTGACTACACAGGTTACAGGGTGCTATCATCCGACTTCAACAGGCTCAACGGCATGGACTCTTCAGAGTTGAATCGAGAGGGTACCAGGTGGTCGTCTGAGGCTGAGGGGATGCTCGGTCACGACGGTGCCCGCCCCTATCTCTCCCCAGTTGCAGACCATCGAAGGGGATGGTCGCACGAGATGCCGAGAGAGGCTGCTAGATCAAGGTCGAGACAGGGTCGAGACCGCCCGAGGAGGGAGATGCACGATGCGAAATGCACTCTCTGCGGCAAAGACACCAAGGTGCCATTCAAACCAACTATGGGCAAGCCGATTCGTTGTAGCGATTGTCTTGAAGCCGTCAAGCAGGGGGATGCAGACGAGGAGAAACTCGCCGCAGAGAGAAAGCTGCTGATATCTCTCAGAAAAGAGGCTGAAGCAAACGCTCCCCTGAGGCTATTCGTAGGGAGGCTATCCCGGGATGCCACGGAGGCAGATATCAAGAAAGCATTCGGAGAGCACGGCGAAGTGGTCGACTTCCACATGCCGGTCGACAGGGATACCGGTAACCCCCGAGGATTCGCATTTGTCACATTGTCTCCGAAATCCGCTGGAGAAGCTGCCATCAAAGCCCTAAACGGCGCAGAGTTGGCAGGAAGAAAGATCGTCGTAGAGGCCAGCCAGAGAGAGGGCGGGGACCGCCGTCGAAAGCGGCGATGACTGCGAAGCATCAAGCATGAACCCCTCTTCGAGAGCATATGGCCGGTGCTTGGCTGGTCTTGGATGGTTACGAGGACGAACCTGCTGCGTTCGGGGTTCCGAATTATATCGGCTTCCACGCCAGATACATTTGCGGCGTCTTCGAGGAGAGGGGGATAGACTACAGATATTCCACGATTGATGATCTGAGACTTAGAAGGCGAGCATCGCATCGTACGGGTGACGACTCATTGATGCCGGATGCCGAAGACATAGAGGGAGTAGTCATTCTAGCAGGCGCTGTAGTGCCTGGGAAATATATCAGGGGAACTCCAATCAGCCGTAAAGAGGTAGACTCCATACTGCCTTCAATCCCATCTGGATGCCCGATTCTGATTGGAGGGTGGGCTGTGCGGATATGGCGTCAGGATGGGTGGACGCCCTTGAGGAAGAACCTCTTCCTTTCCCTGCAGGATACCGATGCTACTCTAGAGAGTTTCCTTGCAACTGGGAAGTGGTCTCATCGCAGAAGGACGTCAGAGCAATGGTCAAGATGGGCATTTAGGGGGGCATCTTCCAGAGCGGTGACTGATCATCCAGATATCATATCCCCCAATGGGGGCCCCGGACCACTCACCTACGAGGTTGAATTGTACCAGGGCTGTGTGAGATACAAGAGGGGCTGCAAGTTCTGCATAGAGCCCAAGAAAGGGGTACCTCTCTGGAGAGATGAGGAGGACGTCATAGCCGAGGTAGAATCTGCGGCTGATGCAGGCATACGGAATGTTAGGATTGGAGGGGCTACAGATGTGTATACTTACAAGGCCGAAGGAGTGGTGGATCTCGAGTACCCCATTCCGAATCCTGAGCCTATTGCGAAGGTCCTGCATGAGATACGTGATGACGAGCGAATCGAGGTGCTTCATGTCGATAACGCAAATCCTTCGATTATAGCCGAGAATCTGGAACCATCCGAGCACATAACGAAGACACTGGTTGATACGCTTACAGACGGTGCTGTTCTTTCCTTTGGATTGGAGTCTGCCGACCCAGCGGTGCATGATGCAAACTGGCTGAATTGCAATACTGAACAACTCATGACTGCAATCAGACATGTGAATGAACATGGCCGAGAACGTGGTCCAAGAGGTCTACCGAAGGTGCTCCCTGGATTGAATTTAATCGCCGGTCTGAATGGTGAGACGGAAGCCACCTATCAGATGAATCTCAAATTACTTAGATCCATTCTCCAGGAGGGTCTAATGCTCCGGAGAATCAACATAAGACAGGTAGAGGGGGCCGGCTTTCAGGAAGTCCCCAAGAAGGCATTCTCCGCATTCAAGAAAGAAGTAAGAGCCACAATCGACACCCCCATGCTTGAACGACTCCTTCCAGTTGGAACAATTCTGAGGGACGTTTGGTGGGAATCCAGTGGAGACAGAATAAGGCTGCCTGAGCAGGTGGAGAACCCCTCCTACAGGGATGCATCAAGACACGGGAGACCAGGGATAACATTCGGAAGGCAGATCGGCGCTTATCCAATTCTCGTGGGTGTTCCCTACCAGATCCCTCTAGAGACGATGTCCGATGTCCTAGTCACAGGCCATGGATCTAGAAGTGTTTCCGGAGTTGAATTGGGCCTGGACACGATGAAGGCAACAGAGGCGCAATTCAACTCCATACCCGGAATTGGAAATAAGACTGCGTGGGCATTGGTCTCCACACGGGCAAAATCATTGTCCAAGAATAGGCCCATTCGTAGTACAGAGCACCTATTCAGCGAAGCAGAGGCCCATCTCCCAGATTATGCCAGGGAGATACTCGAGCACCCTACTGGATAGGTTCCCACTGCACGCTCATCGAACCGTTCGGGGCGACACGTAGCACAGGACGCCATTTTGCACCATCTGTTCCCTCGGGTATCGAGGATCGTATGCCGCGCAATATTTCCGGGTGAAGATCAACCGACAGAGCCGACGAACTCGACTCATACCTGCCATCTCCGATATTCACTCTTTCAATCGGGACAGGAGGTGGTGCCAGTGGTGGACTTCCCTCGTCATCGTCGCTCCCAGCCTCGCTCTCCTCGGGTTCGACGTCTTCGTCTTCGTCTTCAGCCTCAGTCGTCTCAGGATCGTTATCAACCACATCTTCCTGCACCTCTTCAGCTTGGGCACCCCTCGAGTCATCCGTTTTCTTGAGTCCGATGTCTTCCAGTATGGTCTCAGAGTCCTCCTTTGCTGTACCGATGCCCAATCCCCCTCTTGAGGCATAGAGGACGCCCTGTCCAACCAGCGACATCGCCGCAGCGAATAGCATCACGACGAATACAAGGTCATTTTGACTCGGAACGACCATGAAGCCCAGAGGCATCCCAACGAGCCCGAAACCCCTCCTCCAAGATTCGTCTTTGGAGAATCCCAGCATGGAGTGATGTGCCGATACTGTAAGCACCAGTGCAGGAAAAATCAGGCCATAGCCACCCATCTGTGAGTAAGCATATCCGGCTAAAAGGACCCAGACACTCGAAAACTTGCTGATTTCTTCCCCCTTCTCGGAGATTGATATTTTTCCGATCGTCCAAGGCCCTTTCCATGCAATGTAGATCAAAGCCAGACACTGCAGGATCGGGACCAACAATAGCGTCTCTTCATTAAGATCGAGATCCCGACCCCCCATTGTTGACCATGCTATCGTCTGCAGTAATATGCCGAGATAGAGCAGTTTCTCGCGACCCGATACTATCCCGTCGACAGTCATTACTACGGACGATATGACCCATGTGACGAAACCGATGTCCCATGCGAACCAAAGTAGGATATACATCGAGGCGCGACTCGTCAGTCCCACGAGGGCCACAGGATCATACGACTTCTCGATGCCCCATCCATCGGGTAGATACTCTTCGAGTTGGACATCTTCAGCATCGTAGTTCTTGGCCAGAAGGCCGTTTCTTTGGATTACTATCTGAATAGCAGAGATAACCGCGCCCATCAGACAACCTATCGCAAATATTTCGTTGCCATCGATCCCGATCCAGGAATTATCGAGCATCCACTCGAGCATGGCCCATATGCCGAAAACAAACGTCAGAGGAGCGACATTGAACCACCAAATGATCCCATTCGCCCATGCCCATGCCCACATCGCCGCAGCTATGAGGATCCATACCAATCTGAAGTCGGGTATCAGCAAGGCGAAGGCAAGGATGCCTGCAATTCCGATGCTGAACCTTTCCTCAGCACCCCATCGCGTGTCCCCATCAGGTCGATCCTCAATTCGAATAGCATAGGCTGAAAGGCCAATCTGTAACATGAGCAGAAGACTCCCCCATCTCGGGATATCCATCACTCCAGATTCTTCTCCGAGGAATGGAATTCTGTCAAGTACGGAGGCGAGAGTCATTTCCGGACCAACGCCCCCGGTCAATATCTCCGCGTAGATTGCGGCAGCTATTGGGAGTGCTAGCAGTATCCACGTATTGACATGGGTAGTTGCGCGATAGGCGACTATCGCAAACACAGGTATTGCGAGTAGCCCTCCTGAGACGTCTGTCGCGCCTATCGCTATCAGGGATAGTAGCGTGAAGGATCCTATGGTCCGCGCCTCGTCGGACAGGTCCTCTATCGTCTTGAGCATCCTGTCCACAACAACCAGCGGGGCTACCACCACGATGTCTCTCAGCACCCTTTCGAGGAATCTTACTGACTCCCCATCAATTTCTGGACTGGTATTGAACTGTGCTGCTGAAATGATTGCAAAGACTGCCATGCAGGCGGCTCCTGCAAGTCGATGCAGGGGGCTGACACGCCCCATGGCCCCGCATTCAGCAACCAGGAGGCCACCTGCCACTGCGATGTGGAATATCGCTAACCTCCACTCGAGTATGTGGACATCCGCCATGGTCCCGCTCCCACTGAAACTGTCCGAATGGGTTATGTCCCCGGGCACGGCAAGCATCGAAGCGAGCACTAAGAACAACGAGGTGAACCCGAATGGCGTCAGCAGTATAGAGGCCTCACCTCTCTTCCGCGAGCGGGCCTCCGCGTAGATAGCCAGCCCAACCACGAGGGGGAGCAGATTGGCATGAGCGAACTCGAGTGGAACGTCGCCCCTGTCTCTGATGGCAACAATGGATACCGCAAGAGCGAGAATAGGTATGCATGCCAAATTCCACCATGATCCGACAAGAGTGGAATCTTCATCCCATATTTTGTTTTCATCTCTGCCGATATCCGTCCTCCGAAGCTGCACCAATGCCACGATGATCAGAACTACTGGCAGAAACTCTCCAGCTTTGTCAGAAAGTGGCACTAGGGCCCCTGCCAGAATCGCAACTGAGGACCCGCTAGACGAATTGAACCGGCCTCTCGATTCACTCCATATGCCTAGGACGATCAAAACGGGAAGTAATCCCAGCCCGAGCGCGTGGGCATTACTAATCTCGATGCTTCCGATGTCTAGGAATACCCCTCCCTGGCTGCTCGCAATCGCTGCAGAGATGAACCATGCAACGACCATCGCCCAATATGTCGATCGAACAACCCAGTCCCTCGCATGATCGCGAGTTTCGAGATAAACGAATGCACCAATCCCCACTACCCATGCAATCAATGCAGCTTCCGCTTCCAACAGCGAAAGTGCCAATGCAAGACCAATGGGCATAGCAGGAGTCCTCTGCATCGTTGTCGGTGCGAACCAACCCACGAGTAGAGCAGCCCACAACCAGAATGAAAGTCCGAAAGGTTGCTCAGTAATCGAGAAAGAACCCAACACGAAGTTGGCTTGGTCAATGGATGCTACAATCTGCAATAGAAGAATCCCGAAAATAACAAACCAAGAGCTCTGCTCAATCATTTCTCTGGATAGACCGCGATCAGTGGCAGTCATTCCCACGATTACTACCATTATGGTCATCCAACCCCCTGATTCTACACCAAGGCTCAGTACCACAAGCGCTGGAATTGCCATGCTAGCCCCTGCAGATATCAGATACAGAATCGATCGATCGAGTCTAAGTGCATGAATCATCGCAGCACTCAGCAGCAGAACGTGTGAGATTGTATTCAACTGCTCGAAAACTCCCCCCGCATAGTCCACCCATATCGAAACCGCCGACAGAGAGAGGGAAATCGGTGCGAGTATGACGATAGTTCTGGGGAGAGTTCCTAGATTATGCCGATGGATCATTCTGGTGGATATTTCCATGACTAACAACAGGAAAATCGTCTGTGCTATCGCGAGCTCGACAGTGGGCGCCCATTGCCCTTCAATGAACTGGCCATCGTACGTTCCAGCCTCCTTCAGGGCGAAAGCGGAGTATCGTGAAAGCCAGATCGATGCAAGCGCACCCGACAGTACTGCGGTGGCACCAACATAGTCCTCCACCATACTTTGATCTCGGCCCTCACCCTCTTGGCTGCGCCTCCACTCGTGGAAACCTATGCAACTCACTGCAACGGTTCCGAGCATGCCTCCCAAAATCAGGTAAGAATGGTCACTTTCAGCCGTCAGTTCGAATGTCACGTAGTAAATGGCATATGCAAGGACAGCCGCGCCCAATCCTATCGATGCGTAGAACCCCGCTTTTGCCTCATCAAATCCTCCGCTAGATATCGTTGCGTTTCGTGGTCCGGCCTCTTTCATGACAGTATTATTCGATATTAGAGGTATAGATATTGAGGCGACAAATGCCGGATTAGCGCTTGACACAGACGTTCAGCGTCTCAGAGAAGAATCCTAGGCTCCATTTTCCGCCCTCTCGCCCAACTCCGCTGTCCCCGACTCCTCCGAAGGGGGTTCGAAGATCCCTGTGGAGCCAAGTATTGACCCAGACCATTCCTGTCCGAATACCTTCAGCGACCCTCCTCCCCTTTTCCAGGTCTTCAGTCCAAACGCTTCCTGCTAAACCGTAGCGTGTCCCATTGGCAATCTCGATGGCCTCTTCCTCGGTCTTGAATCGATGTACTGTGACGACGGGACCGAAGATTTCCTCCGTGGAGCATCGCGAATCAGGAGATAGGCCGCCAATGACCGTCGGAGCCATCCAATAACCGCCCTCAAGATCTCTAGATGGGGGTGATTCAACTTTCAAATCGCCCCCACCGGTTAGGAAATGCCCTCCCTCATCTTTTGCGATAGAGACGTACTCCTTGACTTTCTTCAGATGGCCCGAAGAGATGAGGGCTCCAAGCTGCGTAGACTCTTCAGAAGGATCCCCTATTTTCAAAGACTCAACAGAATCAATGAAACCCTCTACGAACTCGTCATAAATTGACTCTTGAACAAGAATTCTTGAGCCACAAAGACATATTTGCCCTTGATTCAGGAATGCTGCCCTGCCGACTCCCTCAATCGTTTTTTTAAGATCACAGTCTGCAAATATGATGCTTGAATTCTTGCCTCCGAGCTCCAGACTCACCTTCTTGAAATGAGGGGCTGCGGATGCAGCAACTTTGGCACCTGTTGACGTGCCTCCTGTAAAGGAGACAAGATCCACGTCACGGTGAGATACCAAACAACTGCCAGCCCCCCCACCGTCTCCGTGAACCAAGTTAACCACTCCTGGAGGAAGCCCGACTTTATCGATAACCTCCATGAGGAGATTCGCCGTCATGGGGGTTATCTCGCTGGGTTTGCATACCACTGTGTTCCCCATGCCTATGGCTGGAGCAACTTTCCATGATAGCAAGTACAGCGGCAGATTCCAAGGGGTGATCAATGCCCCCACGCCAACAGGCCTGTAGGTTACGAAATTGTCCGCATCAGCCATCTCGAAAACTTCCCCCCTATGGGCTCTAATCATTTCAGCAAAGAATCTGAAATTGGCTACCGATCTATTCGCATCAACCGCTCTTGCTAGCGATATTGGTTTTCCTGTATCTCTGCTCTCCAGGGACGCTATGTCTTCGTATCTGGATTCCAACTCATCTGCTATGATGTCCAGCCACCCTGCTCTTTCCGAATGGCTGAGGCCCCCCCACTCTGGCTGAGCCTTCCTGGCCGCAAGGATCGCCGAGTCTACATCTGAAGGCGACGAAAGGGGGACTCTGGCAAATTGCCTTCCGGTAGCAGGCTCAACAACATCGAGCCACTGTTCCCCTGTATGTGTCTGAAAATTACCATCGATATAATTCATCAGATCCATCAGGAATCACCGATTCCCTCGTTAGAGAATGGATCAGACCTGGTCATCGCAGAGGTGTAATCTTTCCAATCCATGGAGAATCTGTCTCTGTCCGGGTCCCATTCATCCCATGTGACGATTGACTCCAACGCTGAGGAGTATTTCTCGGGAACTATGCCCGGCACAATGAATGCCTTCTGACGATGAAGGGGGTACGGGTTCCTGAGATTGACCCCCAATACGCCCAGTACGGCCCTCGCCACGTACCAAGTCGCTTGGCTGTTCCATCCATGTGCAATTTTGATTACTATTCCAAGTCCATTTGGCCAGTCGTCATGAATCACAGATAATCCGAGTAGCCCATCTGCTCCTTCTTTTGCTACGATACGCCCGTCACCAGCCTTCAGGCAAGTCGAGTCCAATCTGTTGAAACCACCGACTAGATCCGGATTACGATTCATCGCCTCCCATATCCAGTCATCATTGCGCCTGGCAACTAGATTTGCGAACATCAAGGCCAATTCGTTCACTGTATTGGAAACTGTGGGAAACCCGCATCCATCTTTCGCCACTCTGAGTGGCTCCCAATTTGGCTTATTCATGTATTCCCGGAGAACATCCAAGTACAACGGAAACCAATCTGAGCTAGGTAAAGTGTAACCAGCTCTACTCATGCCCATGAGCCTCATGCCTTTGAGGATAGCAGCGTGCTCTCCGGAGCACGTGTGGAACCATCTTCTTGGCCTCCTTACCTGACGTCCGAACTGAATCAATGGTACGTCTAAGGGGCACTGCATCAATCCCCACTCAGATTCAGTGAGCAAAGACTGAGCGGCTGCAACGTGTTCAGTATCCCCATTATGCGAGGAGCAAGAGATGGCCTTCTGCTTCCAATCTAAGTCTTTCAAGACCTCAACAAAAGGCTTCATCATCAGGGGCTTCATCATAGAGCGGCCATAGACCAAGACATTCCCGCCAAAAGAGTGGATTATTTCATCTCCGTGCGCCCATGCTACCGCGCCATGAATTGTATTCTCTGAAACATCCATCCGCCTGAAATCAACGAGAGGCTCCCATTCCACATCTCGTCCAGTGGGTATATTCTCGAATTTTTCTCCAAGAGGAGTCGTCGGATACACCGCCGAACCAGGCCTTCCAGCTGAGACGGAGGAGGGTCGGTCATTCGGATTAATTTCCTTCACCTTTCAACACCTCTATTCACGAGGGGGACGACCTTTGTCATGAATGCCTCCATGTTACGCTTCACACGTTCGTTGTCGTGATTGAAAAAGTCGAACCAGCACATTATCCGATCATCGGGATGAAATCTTTCGATTAGTTGCTGGGCCACTTCGTCCACATTCCCAATGACTGCATTGTCAACCGCCTTTTCCACTTTACCCGGGTCGATGGTCCCCTCCAAGGCATTCCAATAAGTCGAAATCGACGACTTAGATTCCTCTAAAGCATGCTCGGATCGCTCCAAATTCGAGAGCCCATCTTCATCATTGAGAAACACCATCACGGTTCGAGGCATCATTGAACGGCTCCAAACACCTCCGTCTCTATGGTAGCAGTTTCGCATACGCTCATGTGTGGCTTCAATGATGTCCGGCGGGGTTATGCTTAGGTTGAATACTTGTACTGGACGCCATTTATTTACTTCAACTTGAAGACGCGTATCATGGCTGCCAAGAACGAGATTCAAGAGATCCCTCCGCCATTCCTTGGGTATCGTAGCGATGGACTCAAACTCGTAGCGCCGGGGAATGACCACTTCATCTGGAGAAGTCGAGAGCCCCCATTCTAAGACTGCTGACTCTTGGACATCCCGCCAGTCTTCATCACTTCTGAAATTGTCGCGTGTGAGCTTGGTTTCCCTTATCATGGACGAATCAATCACTTCACCCGACAGGAGTCTAAGGAAAATCTCACTCGCCTCGGCGAATATCTGGCCACGTAATACCGGCCATGCAGCCTCTTCAACAGGGTCCCTCGGAACAATCCCATACGGACGTGCCATGAATTCAAAACGACCTGCAGAGAATCCGATATGAAGTCGGCGTGACTCATCTGGATTCACGCCATGGATTGCGAGGAACGCGCCAACTCGTTCAGCTTGAGCGATTGGCCCCCCAGATGCGAGTATCGACATCACCGCGCTCCCTACCTCCATACGTTTTGTCCGAGCCATGACGGCTGCAGCGATTTGAAAGAAGTCGGTGCACAAGCCAACTTCACCGGGATAGTGGGGGACCACTGGGTTCGCATTACTTTTCTGAACTTCCGTCGAGAGATGGGCTTGAGCAACCCATCCAACGCCAAATCCAAGATCATCCGCCTTCTCAGCCTGGTCTAAGAAATTGGAGAACATCTCCCTCTCGCTGGGCTTGTAACCGGTTGAATCCGGCGTCTGCGAGATCGAGAAGAAAATATCGAATTCCATGCCATTACCCATCAGATAGAGCGCATTCGCCCGCCATCTACAGCCAGACTAACTCCACGTATAGCCCCGCTCGAAGGAAGACACATCCAAACCACTGCTGAAGCAGTTTCCAGTGGGTCAACAAGTCTGCCTATGGGTGCTTGATTTCGCCAATCATCGTAAATTTCTTCCACGCTCATACCCGTTCGCTCACTCTTTGACTTGGACAAGGATACAAGACGATCAGTGTCGGTATATCCCGGAAGTATGTTGTTTATCGTTATGCAAGGAGCCAATTCTTTGGAAAGAGACTTGCTCCACGACGCCATCGCCCCCCTCAAAGTATTCGATAGGCCGATTCCTTCCACAGGTTCACGGACTGACGTGGAAATAATATTGACAATCCTTCCACTACCAAATTCCTCCATTCCCGGTGCAAGACTCCTGACCAATATGTGCGATGCATGTAGATGGCGTTTGAAAGGTCCATCGAAGTCTTCCAGATCGTTTTGAAGAAGCGGGCTGCGGGGCGGTCCGCCTGCGTTATTGATCAAAATCGTAATTTCTCTATCGACCAATGATTCCGCAATCATGCGAACAGCATCCGTATCCTCAAGATCGAGGACTAAGGCTTCATGCCCAGAACCATGCATCTCCGAAACCAGATCCTCGAGCATCTCTTGGTTGCGGGCACAGGCAACCACTCTCGCCCCTGCCCTGGCAAGGAGTAATGCGGTGGACCGACCGATTCCACGTGAGGCGCCGCAGACCAACGCAGTCTTTCCATTAAGCACGTTTTCTGAGAAAGGAAAATCTTCACCTAGTATATCATCCATCGACATTTCACCTAATCCACGTAATGCGCATATGTTTGCTCACTTAGCTTCTGATATACGACTTCTAGAATCTCTTCTGGGGCGTTTCGGAAGGTAGGGTGGCTACCCTCCCCCTGTGGCCGACGCATTTCACCCCATCGCCCTTCCACATATGCAATCATGGCTTCTTTCATGAGAACTCCAGATAGAACAAGCGTTTCATAGCACAGATCCTCGTAAGTCATGCCCCTTTTTACAGGCACTTCTCTTCTCAGAAGCAAGTCGCCAGTGTCAACTCCGTTATCGCAGAAATGAGTTGAGGAACCTATCGGTATGTCGTGGTAAACAGACCAAGCAGGAGAAGCCGAACCTCTGCACTCTGGGAGTAACCCAGGATGTGAATTAAGAACGCCGTCTTTGGGGAAATCCAAGATATCTCCCCTGATTATCCTAGTTCCACCGAAGACAATCAGATCTAGATCGAAATCCTCTATGTGAGGCATCACATTAGGGCTGTCGTGCTTATCCACTTCGATATGCGGTACAACGAAACCATCCTCAGAAAGCTTGGCAATCTGACTCTCAATGGTCGGAGCGACTGGATTGCCCTCAATCCTCTTGAGAAATTTCTCGCGCTCTTCATCGCCAATACTCGAGTCCTCTGATATTACTATCGAGGGGATGAAATTCTCTGACAGTAACTGACTCAACATCTCTCTCCCATAGGGGTGCTCCTTGAGCAGGAGAAAGGCGAATCCCGGCGTCGAACTAGGTGGCATGTTACACTCTCCTGAGGAGTCATTGGTACCCATCATTTTCGGTCATATCAGGTTTCCACCATTCAGCTACCTCGGGTTCGCTCGCCTCATCAATCGCTAGATGCTCCCCCCTTCCATACAGAATGGCCCCCACTATCACCGGCGAGAGCGGGAATAAAACCACGTAGAGTACCATCGTGCAGAAGAAAAACAAACCTGTGTCGAATATCTCTTCCATTACAATGCTAAATGGTATGAATCCGATAAAGAGAATCGCCGGTACCGCAAGCATCGGCCATCGCATATACGAGCGATTGTAACAAACTACTAATGTAAATTTCCAGCATTCGACAATCGTGACTGGTCAGAGAAGATATGACATCGATTGGCTCAGAGTCATTTTGTTTGGTCTTTTGATACCCTTCCATGTGGCCATAGGCGTGTATTGGTCTACATATGGAACTGAAATAAACCCGAATGTCGGAGAAATCGAAGAGCAAGATCGTTTGGAGTTTGCAGAAGCGAATAATGACTACAGTGCAGAGTCTGTTACCATAGAGAGCATGATACTCCATTGGATGCACCAATGGAGGCTTGCAGCACTGTTCATGATTTCGGGGATGGGGACCGCTTTCGCATTCCAGAGGAGGGTATGGAAGACCTTTCTGAAGGAGAGAGTCAAACGTCTGCTCATCCCAATGTTCTTTGGAGCTTGGACTATGGGCTTTGCAGGACAACTAATCACCGGTGAAATCGATCTTAACTTGTCAGAAATGACCTCAGCCTTTCTCTTCGGCATAGTCTGGCGTTCGCTTTCCTTTTGGATCCCCGTCTTTGGAAAGTTAATCGCACTCGGTCATCTGTGGTTCCTGTGGAATCTATTCCTGTACTCTCTGATCATGACCCCGGTTTTCAACTCAGTTCGGAATAACCCCGGAGGATTACCGTCAAGGGCAATAAAGGCCATATTTTCCATAAAATACAGTATCGGACCAATCTTGCTGATGCCTCTTATTTTGACGCTATCAGAGATTCTGTTCAAGCCCTTCTTCCCAGGTTTCATAGGAGTTGCATACGAGTGGTTCTGGTTCTTCATATTCTTCGCAATAGGATTCACATGCATCGTTGCCAAGAAGGAATGGTACGAATTTCTCGAGACTCGAAGGACCCTCATAACTGTTCTAGCATTGCTCTGGACTCTTGCTTTCATATGGATTCGCCTTGAACAACATTCCACTGGAATCGCGTATGTTGATGGCGGCTGGTTGCTTGAGGAGCCACACGTTTTCCACGATTCCATGACATTGGCTGCCTGCGCGATTCACAGTTTCCATGCATGGTTTTGGTGTCTTGCCGTGTTCGCTTGGGGCGCCCATCTTCTAAATCGACCTAGTATGCGATTGTCGTATCTTAATCAGGGGGTCTACCCATTCTACATTGTGCACATGCCCCTTGTATTTGCAGGCCTCCGGATATCGTCTGTACTGGGGCTCCGAGATGTGCCCGCAGTCTTGGTAGCCACTGTATTCACAGTATTCACCTGTTGGATATTCTTTGAGATTGTAAGGATCTCACGTTACTCAAGATTCCTCTTTGGCATCAAGGATAAGAAAACTCAACCCAGCACACCATAATCGAGACCCACATTAGTGGTGGCAAGGCTTGATATTCCATGTTAATATCAGAATGATATGGACCCTTCAATCAATGTCCTTGGAACCACTCTGAAGACCTGTAGCGCAGATCCTCTTACTGGGTGGTTCAGAGATGGTTGTTGCAATACCGATTCAGGAGACCGAGGGATCCACACAGTGTGTGTTGTGGTTGATGAGGCATTCCTGACGTTCAGTGCAAGCGCAGGGAATGATTTGACGACTCCAAGACCAGATATGCGATTCCCGGGCCTAAAACCAGGAGATAGATGGTGCCTTTGTGCAAAAAGGTGGAAACAGGCACTCAGTGAAGGCTGCGCGCCTCCTGTGGATTTGGAGGCGACGCATCGCAAGACCCTCGATATAGTCGAGCTATTCGTTTTGGAGATGCATGCTCTTTGATCAAGGCGTTACTCTTGATCTGTCCCTCGGGAAAAGAACCACTTCCCTGACATTGCCGGCACCAGTCAGAACCATCAGTAGTCGAGCCACGCCAAGACCCCACCCAGCATGCGGCGGCGCGCCATATCGGAAACCATCTGTGTAGAATGTGAAGTCACTGGGATCAAGATCCATGTCTCTAAGATTCTGCTCAAGAATTTCCACGCGATGCTCTCGCTGTCCGCCGCTAGTCATCTCATCCCGGCCGTAGTTCAGATCAAAACCACGACTCAGTTGACTGCCCGTGGACCCCACTTCACCTTCTTTGTGGTGGATGTAAAACGGTTTCATCGACATAGGCCATCGGGGGATAAAGTGGAAACCAGGGTATTTGGAAGCAATAAGGTCGCAATGATGGCTCTCTATATCGTCGCCCCATTCGATATCCCCTCCCCCGTCTTTCACGATTTCTATGGCATCGTCGTACGGTATTCTGGGGAATGGCAGTTCAGGGATCTCTACGATAACTGGTTCCAGCCCCTGGGTGTCTCTGTAGGTGTTGATGACGTCCACAAGATCCTGATCATCAGCTGCGACCCTGCTCCATATTGAATGAATCATGCGCTCCAGTACGCCCATGACATCTTCATCATCACACCATGCTGCCTCTATGTCAAAGGAGACGAACTCATTTAGATGGCGATACGTATCATGCTTTTCAGCACGGAAAGCCGGCCCTATCTCGAAGACCCGCTCAAGCCCTCCCAGAACTGCTAGTTGCTTGTACAGCTGGGGAGACTGGGAAAGGTATGCAGGAGTATCGAAGTACATCATGGGAAATAGATTCGTCCCCCCCTCACTCGCGCTAGCGATTATTTTCGGGCTATTCATTTCACTGAAACCCTCTTCGATTAGATGTTCTCTTCCATATTGAAGTACCTTCGAGCGAAGCTGAAACATCGCATTGACATGGGCTCTTCTTACATCGAGGTGGCGATTGTCTAGTCTAACGTCTAGGCCCACGTTGACATCATCAACAACCCCCACTGGAAGAGGTGCATCTGCAACAGCCAAAATTTCTGCAGAGGATACGCTTACCTCGTATTCAGGCGGAGGTGGCGAACTTCCTTCAGGAGTCTTCGGAGGTCTCTTTTGAGCCACAACTCCCGTAACTGATATTGTGGATTCTCGACTTGAAGATTGAATTGATTCAAAC
Source organism: Euryarchaeota archaeon UBA250 (assembly GCA_002504845.1). Classification (GTDB taxonomy): domain Archaea; phylum Thermoplasmatota; class Poseidoniia; order Poseidoniales; family Thalassarchaeaceae; genus MGIIb-N1. Next base: position 15,124 of record DATW01000024.1, read on the forward strand.
ACCGACTCGTCCATGGCATCCCTCTTCAAGAAAGCTTGGATCCTCCCGGTCCCATCTCGCAACATTACGAAGCAGACACCCCCGCGACCTCGTACAGTTTCGGCATATCCTGCGAGTGTAACCTGGGAACCAACCATGTCGCCGCCATTTGTTACAACCTGTCCGATAGTGTGGGAACGATATGCTGTGGGCAACCACTCGCTGCTGTCTCTCATACCCCTCTCGTGTCGGCGCTGGGTTTTGAATGATATCGGACCGCGATACCAAATGGCTGTACAAGCGAGACTATTCAGATCAATCATTCTTCAGCAACAAGCTGCTCAGCAGCGATAAGGAGAAACGCCGTATGGCCTATCGGCTGGTTGCCGGGACGAACTCCCCCGCGACTCGCCTTAGACCAGCGGCGCTCGATCACTTCTCCAGCCCATTCAATGTACAAGCCCGCTGATTCGCAAGCCTCCCATGATTTCTCCAATTGTATGCTGGTCGGACAGTAGCACCCTAGCCGCCCACCCGGGCGTAGTAATTTCGAAATGTCACTCACCACAGTCCACGGTTCTGCAAGATCCAATATGACAGCATCAAGATGGTCTGTTAGGGCTGAAACCTCTTCTTTACAGGATGTGAGGTCTGACTCGAGAAGATGCCATTCAGGGAACTCCGGAAGAATCTCTCTCAGTGTTTCCATGTTTTCACGCCCAACTGTGGCATGCTCTGGCCTATTTTCGACAGATATTAACTTCCCAGAACCCCCGATCACCGATGCTAAATGCATTGCGAGTCCAGCAGACCCATGACCTCCTTCAAGAACTGTTGAACCCACGCTAATGCCCATTCTAGATATCAGATAACCTGCATCCTTCGCAAGGATAACTTGCGCCCTGCGCTTCATGGCCCTTCTGGCTTCGGGAAGGCCCGGATTGACAACTCTGAGAGTCTTCTGCCCAATCACGAGAGAGTCGCCTGGTACAACGTCTCCAAGTGTATCGTCCACATTGAATCGACCTAACCCCCTCACGCGAACTTCCCCCGATCCCCTTTGAAGCAAATAGGCCCTGCCATCGGATTCCACTAGGGCTAGCCACTCGCCGCTCATTGCCTGCCGGGCACTGTTATGTGTTCAAGCACTTCCGGTCTCAAGTTAGAACTCCGGAATACACCTCGGCAGGTTTCATTGATAACTCAGCACGCATCCCGGAGTTGGAATGCACTCGAGAAATAGGCCACTCACTACGTCGGGCGCATTGATAATTATCATGCTAATTTCACTGTTCAGCCCGAGTCATTGGGCAGGTGAAGAGACTTCTGATGAGCTCAATGAGCCGGTACCGATGATGGAGGCAACAAGTCCGGGACACACTGTTTTCGGAGAATATGTCGGCGCGCATTGGTGCGGCCCTTGCATGAGCAGTGCGTCGCCATCGCTCGATAATCTGAAGACCTCCAATCCAGAAGACTTCACCTACATTTCTTTCTTCGAATCAGCATCTGGAGGTTGGCCGAGTGATGGCCCAATCAACCGAATGAGCCATGTTACAGCTTCTTCATCCGGATATCCTACATTCTCGTTCGCCGATCAACAGTCTGGTGCTTGCTACAAGGTTGGAGCAGGCGGAACAAACTTCTACGATCCAGAATATTCGGCTGGAGGGTGCATGGACCTGTCTTCAAATGATTTCCAATTAAAATTGACAATGTCTCTGGATTCCACGACCAACGACGTCACTATGACGCTTGAATCGAAGTATGTGGGGGCACAGTCATCCGTAAACGTCTACGTTTATGGCGCGGTAACAGAGAAGATTGGGGCTGACTCATACGACAATGGCGTCAAACCACATCACAACTGGAGGTCCTGGCTTCTCGATAGTACAAGTTCAGGTTTCCAGCAACTCACTCTTGACAAGAATGTTGCAGTCGAGCACACATGGGTCAAATCTGTCAACCTAGTCAGAGCATCATCAGGATATTCCCAATGGGAAAATTTCTGGCCAGTATTCGCTTTGATGGACGGCCCCCACACGACATACAACCAGGTATATGCTGCAATCGACCCAGATATGGGGCCACTCGTCGATTTAGGCGTATCAAACTTCCAAGCAGATATCGATGGGGGCTACCCAGGACTCATACCGGGGGATTCAGTATCTCTGTCTGCAACAGTTGAGAACAATGGTGCTGAAGACCACCCGGATGGGGCTGAACTGGTAATATCGTATATGGACGGACTAGATCATGTAGAGATAGAACGCCATGATTTGCCATCCATGTACCCTGGTCAAACCATCACATTCCAGTCTACATTCGACTCATCAGTACTATCCTCAGTGGCATCAGGAGCAGCCTCTCTCCGGGCAGCTCTCGAAGGCAGCGATTCAGACAGGGTCGATTTCAATGACAAGAATGAGATTTTCGTTCCATATGATATGCCGCCCATAGCAACCAGGCCAACGACAGTCGATGGCTCCGAAATATACCGCGGTGCTTCCCTTGATTTTGAACTATCAGCAATTGCAAATGATGCAGTGGACGACATCACCACCATGACTGCTGAATTTGAGTACAGTCGTTCCGGACAAAATGATTGGTCATCTGATTGGACAGATTGGGTTGGCCAGATGGGCGCCGGAGGCAATCTCAAACTGATCCATTCCCTTCTTACGCCACTCGACGCTCCAACAGGGGACTATGATACGAGGGTCAAATGGACTGATGCACGAGGCCAATCAAGCGAGTGGCTGTCAACCGATTCTGCATTTGTACTGAGGAACGCTATTCCCCAGGTGATATCTCCCATGGACCCCCTTCATGCTGGCATGCCCACCGTGAAGGTGGAGACGCAGGAGACCATCTCGTTGGAAGGGCTAGTATGGGACGCCGAGACGTCCATCTCGAACTTGCAAATCGATAGTAACGCACCACAGTTCAGAAGTTGGAACCCTGATGCTGGGTCGGTAACTGTAGAATTTGACCGGATAATATACGACTCCACCGGCTCGCCAATTCCGCAGGGCCTGTTCATCACAATAAGCGATGGAGAGGACTCCAATACCGGCACACTACTGTTCAATGTAATCGAGAATGGGGCGCCAAGATGGTCATCAATATCGCCACAATCGTTCGATGAAGGCGAATCTGCAAGCCTAATCCTCACTCCTTTTCTTTCGGATACCAATGACGAAGGTGCACCCTCAAACCCATCTTTACTGAATCTCAACCTGGTGAGCGTCGAACCACAGGAGTTCTTCGATGCGATCATTGTAGGGCATACCCTCTCTGTGAGTGCTGTGGACGAGGATTTCGTAGGAATAGCCACAGTAACGGTCAGTGCGTCTGATGGAGATCAAACAACCGAGACCGCAGTCACTTTTGTCATAAACAACATCAATGACGCCCCAAGAATAGATACTAACGGAATCGAGAGTATGGTTGCCAAGGTCGGTAGTACAATGACAGTCTCATTGCCGACGCATGTTTCGGATGCAGATCATGAATTCAGCGAGTTATGGATCGATGTCGATACATACGATGCCGGCTCTGCAACATATGACTTTGATACTGGCCTGATTACGATGAAATGGGATGAAGCCGGGACTGAACTAGTCACCATCACCGCCATTGATCCCATAGGCGAGTCTGTAACCCATATTATTGAGATAGAAGTCGTAGACTCACTGCCCTTGACATGGGAATCGATAGGCGCCCAGGGGGATATCAGCGCGTCTTTTGACACGATGGACTACTCTACGAACCCTGTAGCCACAGTCACCGAGTTGACGAATCATGGCCTCACTAATGTTGAGATTAGATGGCAAGTATGCAATAGTCTGACAGGAGTGTGCACCGACATGGGAGCCGCCTTTGGGTTTAGCCCGTTCACCGTCCAAGCCAATGAAGGCATCGGACTGAGAGTCGGCGACTACATCGGCCTCACTGTAAACGCCGTAGACTCCTCAGGTTTTGATAGGAAATCCGAGATGCTCAAGACATACGCAGTAGAACCTTCTGACACCACTCAAGAGCCAACTGGCGAAGAAAAGCCGAGTAGCGAATCCCCGTCCTCTTCGTTGCCTCTGGTGGCGGGTGTGGCCGGCGCTCTAGTTCTGATCGGCGCCTCAGCCTTCATGGTCGCCACCCGCCGAAGCGACCCTCAAGCTTCCACATCCGTGTTGGCAGATGCGCCCCTTCCATTGCCGCCCGAGGGGCTCCCAGAGGGGTGGACAATGGAGCAGTGGCAGTACTATGGGCCAGAATACTTGCGCGGAGAACGTTGAATCGGGTGGTAACGCACCTTCAAGAAGGACCGGTCAGAGGGAGAATGGAGGAGGCGGCATAGCATGACCGGCAAAGACCCTGTTCCAGATCCGCTAGAAGACTGGGAAGAAGGCTCAGCATTCGGCGTTTCTGAGGATAAAGATCCCGTCTGCACCGCTCCGGTGGAAGAATGGGTCCTCGACCTTCCGATAGAATCCACTGTAGATGTGCCCATTCCTGAAAGATTGGTGGACCAGGTAATCGGTCAAGACGCCGCCTCTATTGTAGTTAGAAAAGCCTCAGAGCAGAGACGTCATGTGATTATGGTCGGGGAGCCAGGGACGGGCAAGTCGATGTTAGCCCGCTCAATGACCGAGTTCCTTCCTCTCGAACAACTGGAGGACGTCCTCGTTTACCGTAACGTGGAAGATGAGAATGAGCCGAAGGTAAGGACCGTACCGGCAGGAAGGGGACACAAAATAATCTCAGAACGTAAGGCGGCAATTCGTGCTCAGAGGAAGAAAACGAATCAGATGCTGCTCTTGATCGCACTTGTGGTAGGTGCAGCATTACTCCTTGCAACAATTCAAACGGGGGACATGCTGACATTCATATTCGGTTCCTTCCTCTTGATTTTCGGATACTTTTTCCTTAGGACGAGGTTGACTGCTGGCGACGAGTCCAATATCCCAAAGCTGCTGATTAAGCATGAACGCAGTGAAGAAGCGCCCTTCATAGATGCAACAGGAACATTATCTGGCGCACTTCTCGGCGATGTAAGGCACGACCCCTTCCAGTCTGGTGCTGATTTGGCCACGCCTGCCCATGAACGCGTCGAGCCAGGGGCCGTACACAGAGCCAACAAGGGAGTTCTGTACATCGATGAGATACGCATGCTCCGGATGGAAGAGCAACAAGCACTCCTCGTGGCCATGCAGGAGAAGGCGCTCTCGATTAGTGGTCGTTCAGAGAGATCTTCAGGAGCACTGACAAAATCAGAGCCCGTGCCCAGTGACTTCATACTCGTCGCAGCGGGTAACTTGGACAGCATTCAACAAATGCACCCCGCACTAAGAAGCCGAATCAGGGGTTACGGATACGAGGTATACGTAAACACCGACATGAAGGACACAGAGAGGAACCGGCGTAAATTGGTGCGTTTCGTGGCCCAAGAAGTTCGTAATGAGGCAAAGAGAGATTCGGGCAGATCAATTCCCCATTTCGACCGCGCAGCGATCGGGATGATTCTCAAAGAAGCCCAGCGTAGAAGCGGTAGGAGAGGCAAGCTTTCTCTCAGGCTGCGTGAACTTGGGGGGCTGATCAGGATAGCAGGGGACCTTGCATCTGAGGACGGCAGCCCACTCACGACCACGGTACACGTCACCAGGGCGCGTGCAATTGCGAAACCGCTCGAGCAGCAAATCGCGGACAGGTACCTAGAGCGCCAGTCCGAGTACGCGATGCTCGTCAATCGAGGCAATAGGATCGGTAGGGTGAACGGCCTTGCGGTTCTGGGCGCGGACTCTGGGCTATCGGACTTCTCCGGTGTCGTTCTCCCTGTCGAAGCGATGGTCACGCCCTCGCAAGGGAGAAGTGGGCAAGTTATCGCCACGGGCGGCCTCTCCGACCTTGCCAAGGAGTCGGTTACGAATATCAGTGCAGTGGTCAAGAAACTGACAGGTAAGGACATCAAGGATTATGACCTCCACGTGCAATTCCCAGGCACTCACAATGTCGATGGCGATTCAGCATCGATCACTATGGCCACTGCCATAATATCGGCTTTCGAAGGCGTTCCCATCGATCAGAATCTTGCAATGACCGGATCGCTATCAGTACGCGGCGAGGTCCTGCCAATAGGCGGCGTGTCCGCGAAAATAGAGGCGGCTGTGAAATCTGGAATCGAGAGGGTCATAATACCAAGGACGAATCTTCAGGACGTTCTAATCGACGAGAAATACGAGTCGATGGTAGAAATCATCTCCGTTGACAGTCTGGATGAAGTTCTAGAACACGCCCTCGTCGGCGAGCAAGAGAAGGTCAGCCTCGTCGAGAGACTGGCCAAGGTTATCGACACATTCTCTTCGGTATCCGATTCAACACCAGCTTGAGAGTCAAGCACACTCAACTTGAAGACCCTTCCACCCTTCTTGTCGATGATGGCAAGGCCAAATGGCGCAGCACCCCTGACAGTGCTCTTCTTGGTGGTCTTGATCGATATGATCGGATTCACTCTCGTGATTCCCTTTCTGACTTACTTTGTACAGGACCTGGCGACAGGTGACGGATTCTCCGACATAGGTGCCCGTGATAGGTGGGTCGGCATAGTGCTGGCTTCCTACACTCTTGGACAATTCCTGTTCACTCCGCTGCTCGGATCCCTCTCTGATAGGTTCGGACGACGTCCGATACTGATGTTTGGATTAGCCTCCAATACGGTTTTTCTGATTGTCTTTGGTCTTGCTTCGACACTGTGGATGGCATTGATTGCCCGCTTTCTTGCTGGAGCCGGCAACGGGAATATAGCCGTGACTAAGGCATATATCGGGGATATCAGCGACAGAGAACAGCTGCCAGGTCGAATGGGCATGATCGGAGCCGCTTTCGGACTTGGATTTATGATCGGCCCATTTCTTGGCGGGGTGCTAACAGACCCAGCAAAGGTATTCGGCGGACCGTTTGCAACTGAATGGTGGGTCGCCCACCCATATTTCCTGCCTTGTCTATTCGCAGGAGCCCTCTCTTTCGCATCATTGATGCTGGCTAGTCGAATGCTCCCCGAGAGCCTCCCTGTATCTGAAAGAAAAGCCCAGGCTAAGTCAGGAGGGTTACGCAGAGTCCTTTCAAACCTGATTGGCGTCAGGGACCTTTCACCTGCTGTAAGAATTCTGATTCTAGTGAACGCCTCTTTCCTATTGGCAATAACGATGATGCACGCCACTCTGATTCTATTCACGGCGATGCCAGTAGATAACGGAGGCCTCGGATTCGATGAGATGAGGAACGGCTACATTTTCGCAGTCGTGGGTCTGATCGGTGTCGTCGTACAAGGTTGGCTGATAAGGCCACTTTCAAAGAGATATGACTCTCGTGCTCTGATGGTGGTAGGGATTATATTGGCTGCAATTGGTTTGGGCTGGATTCCATACATCACAACGGAAACACAAGTTGTCGGCGTCTTTGTCATAGTATTGATTTCCGCCGGGCACGGGCTATTCGGACCGACTCAGTCAACGCTGCTCGCCTCGGCGGCCGAAGTGGATGGGATTGAACTTGGAAGGGCCATGGGGGCCCAGGAAGGATTCGGCGCACTGTCTCGAATCATTGGCCCTGTTTTTGCAGCATTCATCTGGGCTGAGACAGTCGATGGGACAGGTCTCTGGACATACCATACAGTTTTCAGAGTTGCAGGCCTGATTGCCATATTGTCAGTATTGATCCAACTTGGAATCAAGAAGCCCAATACAGATTCGGAGGCGATGAGTGATGGCTAAATTGGCTATAATCGCCCACGGGGGCGCTGGTGCAGACCCTCTGAAGAAATCGAACATAGAGAAGGCAATTCAGAAGGGCTCATCACTTCTCGAATCAGATGCCTGCGCTGTCGACGCTGCAGTCGAAGCCTGCGTCATCTTGGAAAATGATCCTGCATTTAACGCAGGAACAGGGAGCGTAACCAGGCTGGACGGTTCGGTATTGGTCGATGCCTCCATTCATGTCAACGATGGCCGATTGGGCTTCGTGGCCTCCATGCCAGAGACTCCGAATCCAATAAGAGTAGCAGAAGCTCTGCTTGATGAGGAGATAAATGGCCTAGGAGGGACCGGCGCCAGGGAGTGGGCCGATCAGAGAGGCATACTGAGATCAGCCGTAACCCCGAGACCCCCTGGAAAGACCACTTCGGGCGACACCGTGGGTGTGATAGCCATGGATTCTGAAGGAGTCATGGTCACAGCAACTAGCACAGGAGGCTGTAGCGATCAGCCCGCGGGACGTATCGGAGACGTCCCTCTCCCGGGATGTGGTTTCTGGGTGGAGTCTGGTGTCGCGGTCGCTGCAACGGGGATAGGTGAAGCGATAACTCGGGAGATGCTGTCTCACAGAGTTCACGGATGGATCACTCGAGATGGCATGCTCATGGGGCATGCTTTCGAGAAGGCGATCAAAACACGTTTTGACGAATCGACAGACGTTGGCCTGATTGGAATGACTAGCGATGGTTCATGCGTCGCGCGGGCAAATACAAACATGCCATGGGCTAGTTGGAACTCAGACGGCATCAGGGGATGAGATTAAGCCAAGTCCCTTGGTGGGACGGCTGCGTGGTGAGCCTGATGACAGACATCGAGACCAAGATTCAGCAAATAGCCACAGTACTCGAGCAGCTTGAAGACACACAAGTTCCGAGGAACATACGAAACTCAGTGAAGGACGCCGTGGATAAGTGGCTGCTCAACGAATCGAAGGACATGGACGTCCGTCTTGGCATGACTGCTTCGATGCTGGACGAGATATTCAACGATGCTAATTTACCCATACACTACGGGCCGCTTTGCCTCCAAATCCAGACAACTCTCGAGATACTGCTGAACGAAGTCCGCCAAGGGTAGTCACCCCAGCCATATTCCCATTGCTACCAGTAGCATGGTAATCCCGACTCCGGCATCGATCCACTGCCAAGTCCGGGGTTCCGATATCCTGTGAGAAATCGAGCGAGCCCCGAACCCTAGTGAGAAGAAAAACACGAATGACGCAAGCGCAGCCCCGGCTGCAAATGCCACACGTTGCTCGCCTTCCAATCCAGCCGCACCTCCACCGATTAGCAGCAGAGTATCCAGGTACACGTGAGGATTAAGCCAAGTGAAGCCCATTGTAAGCACAGAAACCTTGAATGCGGATTCCGAATACTCTGGGGAATTGATATCAAGGCCACTGGAACCAGTATAAGCAGCTCGAAATCGAGTTAATGCATACACCACCAAGAATGCCACCGCTGCAATCTCGAGGATATCCGTATTGCCGCTCTGTGAAACCAATTCACCTACAACGAAGACGCCGAGTATGATCAGTACCGCATCGGAAATCGAACAAATTGAACATACGAGTAGGACGTGTCTGCCGGAGAGCCCCTGCCTAAGCACGAATGCATTCTGCGCACCTATGGCCAGAATAAGTGAGAGGGATAGTGCGAATCCAGTCAGTGCATGGGCGAGGAGCAACTCAGCTCGCCCTTCTCTCTACAGCCTTCTGCCGCAGTCCGGTATACCCGCACTTCCTGCATACCTTGACGCGATATCCTCGGTGCGTGGCCGAGCAACGCATACAGATCAACTTCCTTAGAAGCCGCTTCTCTGCCTCGGGGAATCGCTGTGCCATGGAGGCGAGCCACCCAACCCCCCTTCATAATCCATTCCCAAAAGAGCCGTTGGGGTTTGAATGGCGTTAATGCCGCAACCAATGAGTTCATACACCCTCGTCAAAGGTGAGTGATACGGTGCCAGCGACAGTTATTCTTGGAGCCCAGTGGGGCGATGAAGGAAAGGGCAAGGCAATTGACCAATTAGCCTCCAGATACGGGTGGACGGTTCGTTTCCAGGGAGGCAATAACGCAGGACACACCATTGTCATAGGGGACACGACTCTGAAGTTACATCAGATACCATCCGGCCTTCCGACTCCTCATTGCAATCTTGTTCTGGGGGACGGGATGGTAATCGACCCATGGGTTCTGGAGAAGGAACTCGATGCGTGGAAGGCCCTCACCGGCGAGGAACCAGAGGGGTCCAGGCTATTCATATCCGAGCGCGCCTCGATCATCCTCCCGTTCCACAGGTTGTATGACTCTGCAGACAAAGTCGTGGGAACGACTGGAAGAGGAATAGGGCCTGCTTACAGGGACCGGATAGAGCGGGTAGGCATACGCTTCGCAGACATAGAAGGCATGCTCGAGAACACCCAATCACTGAGCGCATCAGCTTCCAGAATGTCCTCGCAACTTGCTGCTATTGGCATCGATCAGGAGATCTCTGCCCAAGACCTTGAGGATGATTTGAGGTGGATCCTCGACAGATACGGGGGCGCCATAGCGCCAACAGGGCACATGTTGGACATAGCACTCAGAAATGGCGAGCAAGTACTTCTCGAGGGGGCACAGGGGGCAATGCTTGACATCGACCAGGGCACGTACCCTTTCGTAACGTCCTCCGTCACATCAAGGGCAAACGCGTCTCATGGGGCGGGAATACACCCCGGACACATAGGTCCGTGCCTTGGGGTAACCAAGGCATACACAACTCGTGTTGGAAACGGGCCATTTCCGACAGAGATACCCTCTGAAGACCCATCTGGCCAGCATCTCGCAAAAGTTGGCCATGAGTTTGGCACCACTACTGGCAGGCCAAGAAGGACAGGGTGGCTAGACATGCCCGCGCTAATGGAGGCAAATAGGGTGAATGGGTTCTCGGGGCTTGTCCTCACCAAGCTCGATGTGTTGGCCGGGCTAGATGAGATCAAGATCTGCATAGGATACGAATTGGATGGGCGTCCGATTACTATGCTGCCCGTCCGTGCCGAGGATGTCGCACGCTGCATGCCTGTTTACGAGACACATCCAGGATTCGAGGCAATAAGCGAAGATGAGTGGCTTGCAATGGCCCAGAAATCGCATGAGGAGAAATCCTGGTTAGAAGCTCTCCCCGATGCTGCAGCATCGATCGTCACGAGGATAGAAGAGCTATCCGGTATCGAGGTTCAGTGCGTGGGGATCGGCCCAGATAGAAGATCCACGCTCTCAAGGCCGGGTGGTATGTTCGATCACCCGCTTAATTTGGGAAATTTCTAACCGTGTAACCATGAGGCGATGACATGGGATTCAAGTCGCGGGCTAAGAAACTGAAACATGCAGCCGATGCTGCGAGACCACCCAAAGAAGACTCGGAGGATGACGATGAGGGCGTGACCCCCTGCGACGTAAGGAGCTGCAAGAATTGGGCTGACAAGTCGATGGGCGGTCGAAGACTGGCATTCGATAGGGCAGCAGACGTCTGGGGCGAGGATGGACTCGCATCGGACGGGAGAAGGCTGTCCGTGTGCAAGCAATGTTACAGGGAATGGAAGAAGGCCAAGAAGGACGATCCTGATGAGTGGTCCTGATTCGGCCCAATCATGGAAATCCCTGGATACCGCTTCAAACATCGAGAAGTCAATACCAATATTCAATATCCCATCACTCGACACTGCATATAGGGGAGCTTAGCGCTGAGAGGTCGCCTTCGGGCGACGACCCTTTGACCTGATCTGGGTAATGCCAGCGGAGGGAGAGAAATGGAAACGAATATCGCATATGGATTGATGATTGCAACGCTCGGTATCTTCGGCTACATCGGATACCAGGCATCGACTGACAAGGAAATGGGGGCCGACGAGTACCTCTCTGCCCGAGGGTCGCAGGACTGGCTCCGGATAGGGCTGAGCCTCTTCGCCTCGGGTATGGGGATATGGATTCTATTCGGTCCCTCGGAGGTCGGCTACTGGGGTGGATTCTGGGATGTAGTCGGCTATGCAGTCTCGGCAGCCACGCCATTCCTCCTTCTGGCCTATGTCGGCCCGAAGATACGCGAGAGACTACCGCAAGGAGTGACTCTGGCAGACTACGTGCGAATCCGATTGGGCAGGCCGATGCAGATCTACGTGGGCCTGATTTCAGTCCTGTACATGTTCACGTTCCTATTCGCTGAATTCACTGCAATCGGAAAGGCTACTGAAACGCTGTCCGATGCTGAGCCACTCGTTCCGATGCTCCTGGTAGGGGCAGTCACTGCAGCCTACACGTCTCGAGGGGGTCTCCCTGCGTCCCTTGCAACCGACCGTATTCAGGCTTGGACCATTCTGTTCCTTGTCGTGGCACTCTTGCTGACTCTCTTCGGGGGAGACCTCAGCGGACTCATTTCAGACGCCAAGGCGTACAACCCTGAAGGAGACATAGATTGGAGCATCGGCTCAATGTCGTACATGGACTCTTTCAAATCCGGATTGGCCTTGGTGGTGGCTATCACCGCTGCAGAGATGTTCTCTCAGGGGAATTGGCAGAGAGCATGGGCCTCCGAGTCGGACGAGGCCCTCGCCAAGGGGGCCTGGCTTGCCGCGGCACTCGTCCTGCCACTGGTGTTCGTCATGGGTGTGCTGGGCACCGTAGTAGCGGGACAGGGTAACGCGGAGGACCCCTCTGCTGCCTTCTTCTACCTGATCGAGGATGCCGGTGTTATGTTCGTAGCCGCATTCATCGTCCTCGCAATCGCCCTGGTATGCTCCAGCGTCGATACCCTACAGAACGCCGTCGTAGCTTCGATATCGAGGGATCTCAGTGACAGTAGGATGAGTCTGCAGAGTGCACGTTACCTGACAGTCGGCCTGATTCCGATAGCGATCTACCTGGCCACTGGGCCCACAGTCCCACTCAGCCTACCTCTCATTGGGGTTTTCACCTTCACCTTCGATGCAGTCGGCGTGTTCGGGATATTCCTGTTCGCCGACCTGCTGGCCGCGGCCACGGTCATGCCGGTCCTCCTCACATTGTGGGGACAGGTCTCCTCTAGAGGCGCGCTTCTAGGTGCGATCTCCGGCCTTCTATCTGTGGTCGCCTACGGATTATGGACAGCAGACCTGTGGACGGGTGTTGAGTACATCTTCTCCCCCACGAACGAGTTCGGTCTGGCGAATCTCTGGGTCTTCCTGTCAGCTGTCATCGGATCCACCGCTGTGACTGTGCTGGGTTCATACGTCCTGCCCGATGAGTAGGCACATGCGGTCGTTCAGACCATGGACCGGATTATGGGCGCCCATTTGGGTCAGGAGAAGAGGCATGGGCGGGTATCGCCTGCCCCTGGAGATTTTTCTGATCGGCATAATCATCGTTGCAGTGCCCTACTTCGCAACCAACAACATCGCGAACGCATATCTGGACACGGTATTCGACCCCGAGATAGCACTCGACAGGCAGATCCCCGTCTGGAACTGGACCATCCTCCCATACGCCCTCCTGTACATGTTCTACCCAGCAACGCTCCTGCTCTGCCCAAAAGACGACCGCGGTTATTCCGAGCTTGTCGTCTTCATGCAGATGCTCATCATGGTGACGGCGTTCTGCTGCGTCATATTCCTCGTCCTGCCCGCTGAGATCGACCTCAGGGACCAGATAGACTGGGACTCGATGAATGCATGGGAGACCATCCTCTTCGAATTCATCCACATGTCCGACAACCCCTGGAACGCGTGGCCCAGCCTGCACATCGTGCATTCCTACCTACTTGCCAGGGCGATGACCGTGTGGATCATGAGGAAAAGGGGCGATTCCCCGATTCTATGGAATGCGGTCTTGGTGACTGTTTGGACCGAATGGACGCTCCTGTCGGTCAGCATATTGACCACAAAACAGCATTATCTGTTCGATTTGCTGGCTGGGATAATCGTCGCGCACCTGGCATGGTTGGCCCTGCAGAAAACACTCTCTGAGATCAATGACCTAGGCCCGAACCAATTCGCCAGAGAATACGGCTGGACCGATTAATCGTATACTATGGAGAGCAGGGTATTCGCTGCCTTCTCGCACGCATTTGCCACGTCATCCAAGCGCTGAAGCACCCTGTACATGTGCATCGCCGCCAGGGACTCTTCCTCCCCGTTGCTGAACACGTATGCAGCAGCCTTGCTCTCAACCACGTCTGCCTGGTGCTCTGCAAGGTTCACTGCATCGATCAGGTCACTGAGGCGCTGCCTGCCTGCCTTGGTGTATCCGGATAGGGCCACAGTCTTCAGTTGGGAAATAGTGTCCTCATACAACGAGGCAGTATTGGAAACGGCCTCAGCCATCTCCTTCAGCATCTTCCGCGCCTTCTTGTCTCCGAAAAGCTCCCTGAATGACAGCTGCTCGGCGACGTTTTGAGCATAGTCCGCGATCCTATCCTGCTTGGAAACCATCTCGAGCATGGCGTCTCGGCCCTGGAGCACAGACATCTGGCCCGATCCTATCCTCTTTCTGAGATCATTCTTGATCACGTCCGCCCGGAGCTCTGCCTCCACAGTGGCCTCAATTTCCTTCTTGGGGTCCTTCCCGTCCGCTGCTTTGTTCACAGCGTCCAGCATGTGCGCCACAGTCTCCTCAACCGCCAATGCATGGGTGTGCAAAAGCTCGAAGTGAGTCGGGGCACTGCCGTCTGAGCCACTAGCATCAGAGAGAGCGTCCTCGACGTAGATCTCACCATCCCTCGTGGCCCACATCACGTAGACCACTGCTGCGAAGGCGATCGGTAGCACAACTATCAGGTGGACCGGGTCGGATGCGACGGCCACGAATATCACCACTGAGCCGAAACCAGCAGCAGGTATGCTCGCCACCCACGACGCGAAGATCTTCCCGAACACCCTGAAGTCAACGGCTTTCGCGCCGCCTGCCAAGCCGACGCCAACAACAGCGCCTACCAATGTGTGGGTGGTGGAAACGGGGACTGCGAGGAACGGCATCGAGAATATCAGGATCGTGGTCGCGGCTCCGAACTCCGCTGCAAAGCCCCTTGTCGGGGTGATGTCGGTGATTTTCTTACCGATCGTGTCCATGACCCTCCAGCCCCATGTCATTACGCCTATCGCAATACCAGCGCTTCCGAGCAGTACCAGCCACACTGGAACCGCTGCTTCCGCAGTCAACTCGCCACCGGACTCCAGGATCTGGTAGACAGCAGCCATTGGCCCGATTGCATTCGACCGATCATTGGCCCCATGAGCGAAGGCGACATAGGCCGCGGTGATTATCTGAAGCCAAACGAAGATCCTCTCCACGCCCATGAACCCATTCCGCTCTTCCTTGATGTCGATCCTCTTCAGGACCATGAACAGGGTGAGGGAGGCTATGGCTCCGATGGCGCCTGCGAGAAGCAGGGAATTGATGGGGAACCAGGCGCCCTGGTAGAGCGCATCCACGCACTCGGGGTGATCAACGAGATTGACCCCATCGGGGCAGTAGTGCGTGAATGGGTTGAACGATCCGCCTTCCTTGACTCCCAGCCATGACGCCTTGTCGAGCGTCCCTGCATCGTCCAGCCTGCTGAAGAGCCCCTTCAACGCCTTGAACTGAAGAGCCAGCCCGAGTACGAAGAACGTCGGGAATGCGAGGATAGGGGCCAGCCACATCGAGCGTTCCTCGGGATTCTTGGATTCGAGGATGGTCTCGCGGACTATCCAGAAGGATAGGAACGCTATGATGCCGCCCAGCAAGGGGCTTGCGACCCAGGACATCACCACCGTCCTCACGACCTCCCAATCGATGAGGTCCGTCTGGTGCTGCACCTCGAGGACCAGGCCGACCCCGATGATGCCCCCGATGATGCTGTGCGTCGTCGAGACAGGCAAGCCCAGCCTCGTGGCGACGGTGAGCCATACCGCTGCCGCCATCATAGCTGAGATGAATCCGTACATCAGGTCGTTGGCAAAGACCTCGGTGACGGTTTCGAAATCGACAACAAGAATCCCCTTCCTGACCGTGTCTGTGACGGCGTCGCCCGCGAAGAAGGCACCAGCGAATTCGAAAATCGCTGCCACGATCACGGCTTGCTTCAGCGTCAGAGCTCTTGATCCGACGGACGTACCCATTGCATTTGCAACGTCGTTTGCTCCGATATTCCATGCCATGTAGGCACATACTAACAGAGATAGAAGCAATACTATCCACATTATTCCTGTGATTTCCATATGATGCCTCGCAACTATTGAGGGGTTATAACTTTAGAAATATATAGAATATATATTAATTTAAGAAAACAATAGACTGAATGATGATGAAAAGTATATATTAAGGATTAGTTTGGCTGTATTTGATGAGTATTGAATCCTCTGATAGGTCAGAAATCAGAAAATTACAGGTAACTGGCGGTTCGACCTACATCGTCAGCCTGCCTAGAAAATGGGTCACAGAACACGGACTCAGTGCAAAAGATAGGATCAAGATAGAGTGGCGCCCCTCTGGGAGTTTGAGATTAAATGCAGAAACAACCAATGTTAGGAAGAGAAGAAAGATCGAGATAAACATCGATGAAATCAAAGTCGAGTTTCTTTTTGATCATCTCGTTGGAGCGTATATTTCTGGTGCGCACAATATCTTAGTTTCTAGGAGTAGCGGTATTCGGAGAAACGATAGGAGGCAGATACGGAAATTCACACAGACCACTAGGGGGATTGAGATATCCGAAGAATCTGAATATTCTGTTCAATTAGTTACATTGATCAACACCTCGGAAATGCCATTGTACTCTAGCTTGAATAGAATGTATCTACTAGTTTCAAGTCAGATTAGAGATGTCACTGAGGTTCTTCTTCGGAACGATTCTTCATCCTTCGAAGATAGCGAGGAAAGAGAGAAGGAAGTCGATGCACTGAGATTGTTATTGGAGAGGCAAGTTGGTCAAATCCTTGAATCCGCGTCGATAGAATCGAGCTTTGGAACAACTAGATGGGAAGCGTCTGAACTCTCTAATATTGTCAAAAATTTAGAGCGTATCGGAGATCATTGCTTCCTACTCAGCAGATTGTGCGTCGATCAAGAAGTTCCTTCAAATCTATCTTTACAAAAACTACCAATTAACATCATCCCAGTATGGCACTCAGCAATCAAATTATTGATTTCAAATCTACGTGACAGAGATGTGAATGAAATCCATGAAGCAAAGTCGAACGTAAGGGCCGCAATAGCGGAACTGAAAGAGTATGAGGCAAGCCTCTGGGAATCCGAATTGGAGTCGGTAGACGCACTTTTTATGGATAAACTTTCAGAATCTCTGAGGCGAATATTAGCCTACACTCAAGATATAGCCGAGGTTTTAATCAACATATACACGCACAGAAATGCCACAGAAGAGATCTTTTGACTTTCTGGAGAACTCCTCGTGGAAACAGAGTACATGGCGCGCAAGATCACGAATCATAATTGAGAACGATGGTGGGCTCGGCAGGAATTGAACCTGCGATCTTCGCCATGTGAAGGCGACGTCATAACCCCTAGACCACGAGCCCTGTG
>DATW01000066.1 GCA_002504845.1 Euryarchaeota archaeon UBA250
CTTGACGCGCATGGCTATCGCGCAACCTCCATATTCATCAGATGTGCGGATTCAAAGCCAATCAGAGTCGAAGATGGGGCCGAATGTGTCCACTACGGATTTCCGAGGCTCTTCCCACTTCATCCCGAGATCCGACTCAGCGGGGCTGGAATCCCAGTTCAATACAGTTCCAAGATGCGTTCTGGCCCAGTTGATGCTGGCAGATGGGTGGAATGCTGCGGCGATCAGAGCCAATGGGTATGGAATGGGCAACCGGGGCCATTTGTGATCCGGGTATGATGCTCGCAACTCCCTTACCACGTCTTTCATCCACATGGACCCAGACGTCACAAGATATCTGCCCCCGTCTTCACCCATTTCCAAGGCGCGAACATGCGCCTCCCCGACATCCCTCACATCTACGATGTTGATGTTCATTGGGATTATCGCCGGAATGCTTCGCCTCGCGAGCATCATCAGGATGGTAAGGGACCCCCTTAGATGGTATTTCGATAATGGCGGTCCGAATACCATGCAGGGGTGAATCGTCCTCAAGATACGCCCTTCTTGAATGCCATATTCTTCGTGCCATTTCCTTATTTCCTTCTCTGCAAGGACCTTTGCTAGGCCATATGGGTTGTTTTCGATCGTCGCATCATCCGCCCACGTGTCTGTAGTGAGTGTTACACCATTTTTCCACCGCATTGGTCGTATGGCAGCTGTTGAAGATGTATGCACGACAGTCATCACCGAGGGAGTTTCTTTGAGTGCGATAATTACATTTTGAGTGCCGATTAGACTAGGGTTGACAATTTTTGATTGTGGGTCTGAAGCTCTAATCATCACAGTGGCAGCAGCATGTATCAAATCACTACAACCACTCATCAATTTCCGAACATCATCAACATCAAGAACGTCTGTTGACACGATTTCCAGCTGTCCAGGGTATTCGGAACCCATTTTCTCTAGATGCCCGATTCTTTCCGTGTTGTGCGGTTCTCTAGCACCGGCACGAACACGATACCCACGATCTAGCAGTATCTTAACGACATGACTCCCAATGTATCCATTGGCACCAGTAACAGCGACAGTCCGATCCACGCTCATACCCAACCGTACGAACGATACAAAATCACGTTTTACCTAACTCAAGTCTTCACTGAGGCGTTCCAACAATTCTTGGAGGTCTTCATCATCTGGAATCAACGTCGCGGCTTCCTGTGCTGCGAAGAGGGCCGAATTCATCTGTTCAAGCTCAAGATGCGCCCTTGCAAGATTAGTCCATGCTACTCCGCGCTCACCATATTTCTCCGAGTTAATAGCCCCTCTGAACCACTCGATCGAGAATTTAGCATCGCCCCTGTTCAGCATCGCTTCTCCAACCTCATTCCACGACCCTCCGAATCTAGGGTCAGTTTCGATAGCTTTGCGTTGCCATGCGAGGGAATCCAAATCATCTTCCCTGAAAGTCATGCCTAGGAAACTGGCCGCCTCCGAAGAAGGGGCAATTCTGAATGACGAACCATGATGCTCTGCAGCCAACCTGCTGATGCCCAGCCTTTGGAGAACATGCCCCATTCTAAACAAGTCTTCAGCGATTGAGAAACGAGCATCTTCCCGGATTTCTTTGGATTCAAAACCGGTTCCCAAAGAGTCCCATGTCGTCTCAATCAACTGTAAGAGTATCAACGGACCAAGCCTATCCCTGATGGGATCTTGATTTGCTGCTTTCCAAGCGTCATCCACACTCCATTCACCTCTCAATACTCCCTTTTCAGAGATTGATATGCTTTCAGAGGCGCAAAGACACTCAATCACATATTCAGGAAAGGCATCAACATTCCACACAGCCATCTTCTGCGCCATAAAACCGCCTTCATTACGTTGTACAGATTGCACCATCGTCCCCGCGTC
The DNA here is from genome assembly GCA_002504845.1 of Euryarchaeota archaeon UBA250. GTDB lineage: Archaea > Thermoplasmatota > Poseidoniia > Poseidoniales > Thalassarchaeaceae > MGIIb-N1. The sequence goes on from DATW01000066.1 coordinate 1,894, forward strand.
TTCCATCACAGGGACAATCGCACACCCCCCTTTCGCCATGGTTTGTAGGATCGCCATTGGGGGTTCATTCACACCCCCTGTGATTAGGATCCTGTCCCATCCCGCTAGAGGAGAATCATCTACATGAGAGCCGATCATGCACCATTCTACTTCGCAACCAAGTGCATCGGCGACATGGTCAAGCCTCAGGCCCTTCCATCTGGTCTGAAGGCTGTCCAAGCGCTCTTCCACCGTCTCGACGACCCTTATTCGCCTGGCCCCAAGTTGCATCGTTAACTCCGTCCACCAATTTCCCCTTGGCCCCACGATTAGAACATCGTCCCCATGATGGATATCTAATGCTTGAAGAATCTGTATTGTCTCATACATCCCTGGAAGAAGAGATTGATGGAGAGAAACATCTTCCCACCAAGGGACTCTCAAAGCACTCGTTTCGATATTCAAATCCTCGACTCCAGTTGGAAGGGGCAGTGAATGATACCCCCTAGAAGATCGTAGCAAGGCGTCATGAACAGCCCCAGAATCAAGAACGCCCATCTCGAAAAAGGCCTGAACCATCCTATTGTGATCTGACAGGGTGGGCCATCGGCTCACCTTGGGCAAATCGCCCAACCGAGCCCCACCTAACGCGCTCCAATCATCTTCCATGGCCAAGCAATGACGAATCAAGGCACTTGAATGAAACCCCTAACCGCGCGTCACGCGCATCATCTGCACAGGCTATCGACAGAGGGGGAGACCAGACTCATGCTCACCGTCGACGTCGACGCGTCTTCTGCCGTAGCCTCTCCAGATAGTACCAGAATGCCGTGCACTCCGGAAGCCTCGGCCATTGCCATATCTGTGTATATTCTATCCCCCACCATCGCGCAACATTCCGCAGCCAACCCCAACTCTTCAATCATGCCGAGGATCATGCTTGGATTCGGCTTACCGCATATCTTCACAGGACGCACCCCAGTAGTCGTTTCGAATAACGAAAGATACGCCCCAACATCAGGGAGGCCACCTACGGGCGAAGGGCACACCAGATCAGGGTGGCTGGCTATGAGGGGAACACCTGCATGGAGATGCATAGAAGCATCACTCAATTT
>DATW01000012.1:0-3538 GCA_002504845.1 Euryarchaeota archaeon UBA250
AATTATTCCTTCATTGTAGATGAGGCCTCTAACTAAATTCAAGTCATTGCCTGGGGATCTCATAAAAATACCAAGATCATTGGTCTTTCCGAGATGTGTTATCGATATCCTCAACGGTTCTTCTAGAGGGGCCTTGTAATCGAATTCAGTACCGCCGTCCGAGCTCAGATATCTGGATTCGACGTCAATCCATTTCCCATTATCGGGCCGATCATGAGCATTCATGGCATATATCCCTGAACGGGTTCAAATATCAACAGACCGACTGGGATACATGGGGCTGATAGGCGCAAGCGGACTTGGGCTGCCAATGGCTGTAGAAGTCGAGATCGTCGAAGTGAGAATAGAGGTCACTGAGTCTGCAAAGTTGGCTATCGAGAAATCCATGTCCGATGATGGAGACGGGTCCGTACTCGTGATATCTGCAGAGTCCGGGGGATGCTCTGGCTACCTGTATGACATGAAGATTGTAGATAGGCCCGATGAAGAAGGATACCAATCCATTTCTGTCGGAAAAAGAACCATCATGATACATGACAGGGATTCCGATCTCCTTAACGGGATCGTCCTAGACTACAAAGATACGCTGATGGGTGGCGGTTTCCAAATTACAAATCCTAATGCAGACAGATCTTGCGGCTGTGGGCAGTCGTTTGGTTGATGGTATGAATCTAGAAGACTCACGCCCTACAACCCTTCTCGAAGGGGATGGTGTTGAGGAGGTTCTTTCTTCCATATCTACAGTGAAAATAGAGCCGCATCCGCCAGGGACGATATCTAGAGCCGTAATCTGTAATCCCGTTGGCAAAACTATCGATGCCCCATACGTTATTCATGATGAGGCGGGACTGATATTGCTCCATCTATGCCAAGAAAAACCAGAGTATCTTTCATCAATCGCAAGAAACTTGAGCAAGAAGGGCGGTTCAGTAAGGGACGCTTCCCTCGTAATCTCAAGGTCTTTCCAAGATGAGGAATGCCTTGATCAAAGTGTTGGAATCATCATACAAGACATCGGAATTGAAGGTAGTTTCAGAATCAGAATTTCATCGGATAGGGGGGATGAAGCGCCGTCAGACCTATCGTTCCAGTATTTCGCACTGGCACAAGGGGGGTTGACTGAACATCATCTAGGGGGGAGGTACCTGCCTCAGGAGATTGGTCTATCGGAGTTCGTCAAGTTGCAAAATGGATGCTACCCCGGGCAGGAAATACATGCTAGGCTGGATTCCAGGAACCCAGTAACAAAGAGGCTTGTCAGAATAAGATGCGAGGAGGAGCTGGAGAAGAAGCGTTTGATTACTGAAGATGGGAAATTGAAGATTTTCACGCCTTTTGTAGATTTTTTTGCACACGCAATTGCCGATGAGGGTGTTGTGGACGGCGTGATTAATCACAAGGGCATAGATGTGGAGATAACGACCATTCATTCAGCATTCTGAGTTTCTGAGTCAACTAATTGATATGTCCCCAAATGACGTATGAACCTATATTCATCCGGTTCCATATGGTTCTCAACCTGCTTCTCAAAAGCAGATTCAACAACTCTTCCTCGCGTTCTGAAGAAGGACAGCTCCAGAGAGATTCCGATTAATGTGGCTATATACAAGACTAGGACCACGGTCATCGCAAAATAAGATGGATCGGAAAGAGCCCCGGTTCTGATTGTAGATGAAAGAGCAATCTGTCTTGATAGGAGGAAGAATAGCCCGACCCCCACCCATGGTCCGATAAGTTGCTCGACAAAACTATCCGCTGGAATCATTCGACGATTTCTTGCATCCATGAATACGAGCGATCCACTAGTTGCTGCTCTTATGATGGAAATCGCAGCCACTAAGATGACATAAACTCCGACGGTTATGGCAGCAATTAGATTGAATGAGACTGATAGATATGAGACAATGAGATAGGCGAATACACCTAACAGGACAGTTATAGGGAGACGGTGTATTGCAGCGATAACCGGTTCTGGAGGGCGAGTGGGGTCTCCTGGCCTATCTATCCAGACTACGTCCCAGCCGGTTGCTTTCTTTACCGCCCTCAGAACCAGTAGGAGGACCTTTTTGTCGATCAAGACATATTCGAAAAATCTCGTTAATGGTAGAAGCGGGAGGAAGACGAATCCGGCGGGTATACTCAGGATTGGCCATACAACCAAGGAGGGGACAAGCAAGAAATGCCTCATATCGAGAGGGTGTAGCATATCTGTTTCGATTCTGGTTTGACGTTCTAAATCGATATCATACTGTCGAGCCGTTCTATCCAACTCTTGACGGAAATTCTTGATCGGGAAGCCTGAATCGATAACCGAAGTAAAGCGTTCACGGTAGTGTAGGTGCTCTGGCTCATTACCAATCCACCATGACCAGAGAACCCTGAGGGGAACTGTGAGAAGCACGGGGATGATGAGTATTAGTATCGCCGATAAGATGTCACCGGAGTCCGAGGCCACGTGCTGCGTCACTGGGATGCTGAGTTGAACCTATCCTCGATGACGCCCCAATTCACGACGTTCCACCAAGCATCGATGTAATCGCCACGACCGGGTCCGAATTTCTTGTAGTATGCGTGCTCCCAGACATCTATTCCCAGGATAGGGGTGTCTCCACATCCACCTATGTTCATCAGAGGGTTGTCCTGGTTAGGCGTACTACAGATGCTGAGGCCGTTATCGCCCATGCAGAGCCATGCCCATCCGGACCCGAATCTGGTTAGTGCTGCTTTCTTGAATTCCGACTTAAACTCTTCAAATGATCCGAATGCTGACTTAATTGCCTCGGAAAGAGAGCCTGATGGCCCTGTCGAAGAACTGCTCGGACTCATGGACTCCCAGAAAAAGCAATGATTCCAGTATCCGCCGCCGTTGTTTCTGATTCCTGGGGAATCAGCACACGCAGATAGGATATCCTCTATGCTAGAGCCTTCTAACGCTGTCCCACTAATTGCAGCGTTCAACTTAGCAGTATAACCTGCATGATGCTTCGAATGGTGTATCTCCATAGTCAGGGCATCAAGGTGTGGTTCCAAAGCGTCGTATGCGTAATCAAGGTCAGGCAGTTGAAAGGTCATGGTGGTCCCTATAGCGACTGATAAATCAATATGTCGAGGGCAACAATAACTGACTCTTGGACAGGAAGATGTCCATGGCAAGGGTACTCGCCACGGACGGTCTTGATTCTGAATGCGTCGAAATACTTCTTGAGAAGGGGCACCATGTGGACATGATACACTTCGAAAGAAACGAGTTGTTGAAAGGAGCGATATCTGGATATGATGCCATAATCATCAGATCCGCGACGAAAGTTGATTCCGAGGTGCTTGCAGCTAATATGTCTCCTAAGTCACGTATTCGACTCATAGTCAGAGCTGGTGTCGGACTGGACAATATTGATCTTGAAAAGGCCTCAGAATTTGGGGTGTTGGTGAAGAATACACCTACTGCCTCCACCAAGGCAGTCGTAGAATTCACCATCGGCCATCTACTCGCAGGAGTCAGGAACATATCCCGGGCAGATAGAGCCATACGGTCTACAGT
>DATW01000012.1:3912-5360 GCA_002504845.1 Euryarchaeota archaeon UBA250
CTAGTAGGGTACGGAAGAATATCAAGAGGGGTTGCACTAGTAGCCAGATCGATGGGGATGAGTGTGCATGTCTTCGACCCATTTCTTGAAGAAGATTCTGCGAAGGACTCCGATGTGGTCATCCACGACTCTGTGGAATCCCTCTTCTCGTCTTGTACGCACATAAGCATACATTGTGCATTGACCGAATCAACACGCGGAATGGTGAATTACGATTTGATTCAACTTATGCCAGATGTCTCTCCTGATGGAATAGTCTGCGGGAGGCACATTGTGAATTGTGCGAGAGGGGGTATATTGAATGAGTCGGATGCATATAAACTGCTAGATTCAGGCCATATCAGAAGTCTTGGCATAGATGTTTTCGAAAAGGAGCCGGAGGGGAATCCCACCCTATCTTCGCATCCTAATGTGACTTCAACTCCTCACATCGGAGCCGCCACTTCAGAAGCTCAGAAGCGGATAGGGATGGAAATCGTTGATTTGATATTGTCCGAGTTTGGGCCTTAGACAAGTGAATGCATCTTCCGAAGGTCGACAGCATAATCGTCTAATTCAGCAGGTATTGAGACGTCTTCAAGAGGGGATTTGAGGGATAGATTCCTTTCCTTCTTAGTTCTCCATATCTCGGCATTAAACTGCATCATCGATTTTGTGACTAAATCACTGGAATTGATGGAGACTCCGGGCGATCGTGGGTATTCACTTTCGTACATCGTACTATTGCCATATAACACGCTGGATAAGTGGTGGCAGAACAAGGGGCATACCGGGGAGAGTATGGCAAGGGATCCTGAAAGAACAGTGTGTAGCGTCCATGCTGCACTGGGATCGTCATCGTAGAGTCTGCTCTTCGCCATTTCCATCCAATGACTGGGGAATACTCCTGTTAGGAATGTCTTCACCGCTTGTGTTGCAGAATATATGTCAATTTCCGACCAATGCTTCTCACTGCTTTCCCTCATTCTATCATACTCCGAAAGTATCCACATGTCAGCACTAGAGAGGTTAGAGGGCATGGATTCAGGAGATTTGAACTGACTGGCGAATCTTGCAACATTGAATATCTTAGTTAGCACTCCAAAATATTTTGATTCGATTTCCTCGGGGTTGATGTGAAAATCATCTCCAACCTGTGCCTCTGCTGCTTTCCAGAGTCTGAAGCACTCTGAACCTATCTTGTTGGCCTTGAGCTTGACTGATTTTCCGTCAGGCCCCCTTATCTGCCATGATCCTGTTCTTCCTCCGAGACCGCAATCTAGGACTGAATCTGCATCAATCCCATTTCCCCAAGATTTTGACATCTTTCTGCCCCATGGGTCCATCCCAAGTCCATCGATCCAAACAGTCTGAAAGGCGGGGGAGTCGAGTAGATGGGCGCTCTTCAGCATCGTATAATAGAGCCAAGTTCTGACGATTTCCTTTCCCTGTGGCCTTAACGCAGTGGG
>DATW01000012.1:5716-5836 GCA_002504845.1 Euryarchaeota archaeon UBA250
CCCCCGTATCCTGAAACGAACAAATTCGAATTTGAAGAGTCCATCCAGGTATCGAATACCTTGCCCTCACCAACGAGGTCTCCAAGATTGAGATCCTCATATTTTCCGATCTCCTCTCTC